>JAAYUZ010000075.1 GCA_012517385.1 Treponema sp.
GCGCCGGTTTAAGTACGATTTTTCCGGGGCTGACCTTGAGGCGGTACTGATACGGGCCAAATTCCGGGCCGCCATGGATGAACGGACCTTTGTTACCCGGGAGGATGTGGAGGAGGCAATGGCGGATTTTGTCCCACCCTCCTATCCTTATGAGATTGAACTACAAAACCTGGTGGCGGTTCTGGAATGTACCTCAAAAGAAATGGTTCCCAGGCGGTACCAGAACCTGGATCGGACGAGACTTGTCCGGGATATCCGGGAGCTTAAGTCCCTCATCGGTGAACGGGACTGAGTTGGCAAAGACCGCTAGATTTTATATGATGGGAGCCCCCGAAAGAGGAAGGAGTATTGTATGTCTAAAGAATGGACAAAAGCTTCAATAGCCAAGACTATTGACCATACCATCTTAAAACCCACAGCTACGGCAGAACAGGTGCGGGAACTCTGTGCAGAAGCCCGGACGAATCATTTTGCATCGGTCTGTGTAAATCCCTGTTGGGTTCCCCTGGTAGCAAAGGAACTAAATAACAGTGATGTTCTGGTGTGTACCGTCATCGGTTTTCCCCTGGGAGCCAATCCTACGGATATCAAAGTAGAAGAAACCAAATGGGCGGTTAAAAATGGAGCCCAGGAAGTTGACATGGTCATCAATATCGGTGCCCTTAAGGGCGGCGATTACAAAGGGGTCGAAGAGGATATCCGGGCGGTAGTAAAGGCCGCAGGCAAGGCAACCGTGAAGGTAATTATCGAGACCTGTTTCCTCTCTAATGATGAAAAACGAATTGCCTGTGAAGCAGCCATGAAGGCGGGAGCTCATTTTGTAAAAACATCCACTGGATTTGGTACCGGCGGGGCAACCGTAGAAGATGTTAAATTGATGAGAAAAACCGTGGGTGAAACCATGAAGGTAAAGGCTTCTGGGGGTATCCGGTCCTATCATGATGCAATTGCCATGCTCGAAGCCGGTGCGGACAGGATTGGCACTTCTTCTGGTGTGGCCATTGTGGCGGAACTTCCGGAATAATTGGTCATTCCTGGTATATACTTGATTGTATACAATTTTCTTGACGCTCCTTTAAAAAGGGCGTATAATTTTCTTCCGGCTTAAGGGCCGCACAAGTTTTATTAGGAGGAACTATGAAACGTGTAATTGTTGCTACCATCGCAACCCTCGCTGTGTTTTCCATGGCTTTTGTGTCCTGTGCACAGAAGAAACCCGCAGCAGCTCCTGCTCCTACTTTCCATATTGGTCTTGTAACTGATATCGGCGGTATCGATGACAAGTCCTTTAATCAGGGAACCTGGGAGGGGGTTGTCCGTTTTGCGAAGGAAGCTGGGCTTAAAGAAGGGGATTATAAGTATCTCCAGTCCAAAGCCGAAGCTGACTATATTCCCAACCTTTCCACCTTCTCCGATGAAAAACTGGACCTGATTGCTGCACCGGGCTTCCTCTTTGAAAAATCCATGGCCGAAGTAGCAGACAAGTATCCCAATAACAAATACCTCATCATCGACTCCGTAGTAGCTAAACCCAATGTAGCTTCCGCAGTATTTGCAGAACATGAGGGCTCCTTCCTCGTTGGTGTGGCCGCCGGTCTTAAGGCAAAGGCTGATGGCAAGAAGATCGTCGGCTTCCTCGGTGGTATGCAGTTCCCCCTCATCGAAAAATTCCAGGCTGGTTTCGAGCAGGGTGTTAAGGCCGTATATCCGGAATGCAAAATCCTTGTAGACTATGCCGGTGACTTCGGCGCCCCCGATAAGGGCCAGGCCATTGCCCAGAAGCAGTTCAATGCCGGTGCTTATATTATCTTCCATGCTGCCGGTGGTACTGGCAATGGTATGATTAAGGAAGCCAAGGAACGGACCGTAAAGGGTGATGTTCGCTGGGCAATCGGTGTAGATAAGGATCAGTATGCTGATGGTATCTATGACGAAGCCAACAAGAAATCCGCAGTTCTGACCTCCATGATGAAACGGGTTGACGTTGCTGCCCACGATGTGGCCAAGATGACCATGGAAGGCAAGTTCCCCGGCGGACAGACCCTGGTATTCTCTGTAGCTAACAAGGGTGTCGGTATCCCCGAAACCAACCCCAACCTCTCTGACGACATTGTTGCCAAGGTAAAAGAATACGAAGCCAAGATCGCCTCTGGTGAGCTTAAGGTTTCTGAAACTCCTGCTAAGTAATAGTGCTCTAGCGTGACCTGTATCGGGGTGTTCTGGAAACTTTGTATCCAGAACACCCCGTTTTATTCTTGAGCCCCCCGGTACGGAGCATGGATGTGGTTGGGGTGGTTCTGATCTTTTTAAAAGGGGAAGTCGATGTCATATATCATCGAGATGCTTCATATTGTAAAAACCTTCCCGGGTATTCGTGCAAACGATGATGTTACCCTCCAAGTCGAAGAGGGCTCCATTCATGCGCTGTTAGGTGAAAATGGAGCGGGTAAATCCACCCTGATGAGTATTCTTTTTGGGCTTTACCAGCCCGATTCTGGGGTTATTAAGGTACGTGGAAAAGAAGTAAAAATTACCGATCCAAACGCAGCCAATGATCTTGGTATCGGTATGGTACATCAGCATTTTAAGCTGGTACATAATTTTACGGTTGCTGAAAACATAGTGTTGGGCCTGGAACCGCGGAGGGGCCCCCTAATCGATATTGCCAGTGCAGAAAAACGGGTTGCAGAAATTTCTAAACGGTATGGACTCGAAGTAGACCCGAAAGCAAAGATTGAAGATATCACCGTTGGCATGCAGCAGCGGGTGGAAATTTTAAAAATGCTTTATCGGAATGCGGATATACTCATCTTTGATGAACCCACCGCAGTCCTCACGCCGCAGGAGATTAATGAACTTATGGAAATTATGCGCCGGCTGACCGCAGAGGGAAAGACGGTGCTTTTGATTACCCATAAACTTAAGGAAATTAAGGCCGTAGCGGATGTATGTACTGTACTCCGGCGGGGTCGCCTGGTAGGAACTGTACCTGTTAAGGATGCTACAGAGGAAAAACTCGCAGAAATGATGGTTGGCCGGGCTGTCAGTTTCTCGGTAAATAAAAAACCTGCAATCCCCGGTGAGGTGCTCCTGGAAATTCAGGATTTAAAGGTGAAAAACTCCAAGGGAGTTCTTGGTGTAAAGGGTGTTTCCCTTAAGGTGCGCCGGGGCGAAATCCTTGGCCTCTGTGGAATCGATGGAAACGGTCAAACCGAACTGGTGTATGCCCTCACAGGACTTGCTCCGGTAGAGGGTGGTAAAATACTCCTGGATGGCAAAGATATAACCCACCTGCCGGTAAAGGACCGATTGGAAGCAGGGCTCGGCCATATTCCGGAGGACCGGCATCGGCATGGACTGGTGCTGGATTTCCGGCTCGATGAAAATATGGTGGTCCATAATTTTCAGAAACGCCCATTCTCCAAATTTGGCGTTCTGGACTATGGTTCAATCCGATCCAATGCGGAGCGGCTTATCAAGGAATTCGATGTTCGTTCCGGCGAAGGGCCCGCAACTCCATCCCGTAGTCTTTCAGGCGGCAATCAGCAAAAGGCTATCGTGGCCCGGGAAATAGACCGGTCCCCTGAGGTGCTTATTGTAGCCCAGCCGACCCGGGGGCTCGATGTGGGTGCCATTGAATATATTCACCAGCGGATCGTGGAAGAACGGGATAAGGGTAAGGCTATTCTTCTGGTCTCCCTCGAATTGGATGAAATCCTGGATCTTTCCGACAGGATTGCGGTTATCTTTAATGGCGAAATCGTCGCTGAGGTGGATGCAGCAAAGACGAATGAAAACGAACTTGGGCTTTATATGGCCGGCTCGGTGAAAAAGGCGGTGTAAACGTGAAAAGCAATAAACGGCTCCAACTTATTGTACCACTTATTGCGGTCCTTTTGGGCTTTGTACTTGGGTCAATAGTCATCATTGTAACCGGAAAATCCCCAGGGGCCATGTTCCTCGCCCTTGGTCGTACCATGACCGGAATTGATTTTTCCGGTCGTGCGGATTTGAATATGCGCTATGTTGGAGAGTTTATTCTCCAGGCCCTTCCTATTACCTTGACGGGGCTTGCGGTGGCCTTTGCCTTCCGCACCGGCTTGTTTAACATAGGGGCTGAGGGGCAGCTTATGGTGGGATCCCTGGCGGCTGTGGCTGTCGCATTGCTGGTAAAAGCCCCCCCCCTGGTACATCCCATTCTTGGTATTCTGGCTGCCATGGTAGCAGGTGCGCTCTGGGCATCCATTCCCGGATTTCTTAAAGCCCGCTTTAATGTACATGAGGTAGTTGTCTCTATCATGATGAACTATACTGCCCTGTATTTTGTAAACTGGTGCCTGCTGCAGTTTGGTTCTGTCGATCGGGTTAAAACCCCCGAATTTCCTCCCTCAGCTACCTTAAAAAGCCACTTTCTTGCCAGTATCACCAATGGTTCACGGCTTAATTGGGGCATTATTCCCGTAATTCTCGCGGTTATTGTGTTCTGGTTTGTGGTAGAAAAAACAACCTTCGGCTATCGGCTCAGGGCTGTCGGTTTTAACAAGGATGCGGCCCGCTATGCAGGGATGAAGGTAGAACAGAATATTGTTTTCTCTATGATGATATCCGGTGCCTTTGCAGGTTTAGCCGGGGCGGTTATTACCCTGGGGACCTTTAACTTTGGGCGTGTGCTTCCTTCCTTTGAAGGCTATGGTATGGATGGTATCGCCGTAGCTCTCGTTGGCGGCAACCATGCCCTGGGGGTTTTCCTTTCTGGTCTTTTGTTCGGAATGCTCAAGGCTGCTCAGCCCCTCATGCAATCCCAGGGCATACCCCTGGAGATCACCTCTATTATTCAGGCTTCTATTGTACTCTTTGTGGCCATGAAGCTTGGTATAGAGGCTGTCTTAGACTTTTTTACCGCCTATAAAAGAAAGGGCCCTGCAATGGCAGCTAAAATGGGAGGCAAAAAATGAATTTGCTTATCAATATGTTCCCGATTGCATTAATGTTCTCTGCTCCCATAATCATTGCGGCTTTAGGGGGGTTATTCAGCGAACGGTCCGGGATTGTAAACGTGGCCCTGGAAGGCATCATGATGGTGGGCGGCTTCGCTGCTGCAACCATTACAGTTATTTTGGAACCGGTGCTTCCCGGCTGGGCCCCCTGGATTGGTATGCTGGTCGGCATTTTAGCGGGTCTTGTTTTCTCCCTGCTCCATGCCTTAGCCTCGGTAAACTTTAAGGCTGACCAGGTCGTTTCGGGCACTGCTCTTAATATATTAGCCGGCGGCGTTACGGTATACCTCGCACAGATAATATTTCATCAACAGCGCACAAAATCCTTTACTACAGGGCTTGCAAAAATAAGTATCCCCGGCCTTAAGAATATTCCCATTCTTGGTCCACCCCTCTTTGACCACGTGTATCCGACCTTCTACGTCGCATTGCTCCTGGTGCTTCTCGCCTGGTTCCTCGTGTACAAAACCCCCTTTGGGTTGCGTCTCCGGGCCTGCGGCGAACATCCCCAGGCAGCGGCTTCCATGGGTATCAATGTGTACTGGATGCGGTATATGGGTGTAATGGCTTCTGGTGTTCTTGCCGGCCTTGCGGGAGGTGTCATGGTCTTAACCCAGGATATCCAATATACCCTCACTTCTATTCATGGTACGGGCTTTATTGCCCTTGGTTCCTTAATCTTCGGAAAATGGAGCCCCTGGGGAGTCCTTGGTGCGGGTCTCTTCTTCGGCTTTTCCCAGGCCCTGTCCTATTATGCGAAGGATATTCCCTTTATGGCAGGCTTGCCCCAGGAGTTCTTTTACCTTTTCCCCTATGTGCTGACGATAATTGCCCTTATCCTCTTCTCAGGCAAGGCTGTCGGTCCAAAGGCGGCCGGTGAAATCTACGATCCCGGGAAGCGGTAATAGGTTAGTGGGGCTCTTGTTCAACTGCCTTAACAAGAGCCTCATCATAGTTCCCTTCCCAGGTCTCTTGACTAGCCTTGAACAGTCCCCTACTATGGTTCACCATGGATGCTAATGAACTGAGATCGAAATATATCGAATTTTTTAAATCTAAGGGTCATGCCCAGATTCAGGGAAAATCCCTGATCCCTGATAATGATCCTACGGTTCTGTTTACCACCGCGGGTATGCACCCCCTGGTGCCCTACTTATTGGGTGAGCCCCATCCAGCGGGAACACGATTAACGGATTATCAAAAGTGTATTCGCACCGGCGATATTGATGCGGTGGGCGACCCCAGCCATCTTACCTGCTTTGAAATGCTGGGCAACTGGTCCCTGGGTGACTATTTTAAGGAAGGGGCCATCACCATGAGTTTTGAGTTCCTGACGGACCCAAAATGGCTTGGTATTCCCATAGAAAAGATCGGTGTTACCGTATTTGCAGGAGAAGAGGGTATTCCCCGGGATGATGAATCTGCGGCTATCTGGAAACGGCTTGGTATTCCGGAGGAACGGATCCGTTTCCTGCCCCGGGAAGATAACTGGTGGGGGCCTGCGGGAACCACCGGTCCCTGCGGTCCGGATACGGAAATGTTTATTGATACGGGGCGGCCTGCCTGCGGTCCGGATTGCGGTCCTGGCTGTAAGTGCGGCAAGTGGCTCGAAGTATGGAACGATGTGTTCATGCAGTATAACAAGACTGCAGAGGGCACCTACGAGCCCCTGGCCCGCAAGTGTGTAGATACAGGGATGGGTATTGAACGTACCGTAACCATCCTGAATGGTAAAAAATCTGTGTATGACACAGAAATATTTGCCCCCCTCATCGCTGCGGTTGAACGGATATCGGGCTATACCTATGGCAGCGATGCAGAAAAGGATAAATCCGTCAGGATCATCTGCGATCATGGACGGGCTGCGACCTTTATCCTTGGGGATCCCAAGGCTGTAAGCCCCTCCAACGTGGGGGCTGGGTATGTTCTGCGCAGACTTATACGGCGGGCGGTCCGCCATGGACGGAAACTGGGCATCGATCGGCTGTTCCTCACCGAAATTGCTGAAGCGGTTGTAGAAAAATTTGCCGCACCCTACCCGGAGCTGGCAGAAAACCGCAGCAGAATAATGGAAGAACTCCAGCAGGAAGAGCAAAAATTCCTGGAAACCCTGCAGAAGGGTGAACATGAATTTGAAAAGCTGTTGCCAAATCTTTTAAAGGATCCCCGAAAAATCATCTCTGGCCGGCTCGCCTTTAAGCTTTACGATACCTATGGGTTCCCCATCGAACTTACGGAAGAACTTGCCGCAGAACATGGGATGACCATAAATCGTGAAGAATTTGATGAGGCCTTTAAGAAACACCAGGAACTTTCCCGGGCTGGCAGTGAGCAGGTCTTTAAGGGCGGGCTTGCTGACCATGGGGAGCAGGCCATTAAATATCATACGGCGACCCACCTGCTCCACAAGGCACTCCGTATTGTCCTGGGGGATCATGTAGCCCAGAAGGGCTCTAACATTACCGCAGAACGGATGCGTTTTGACTTTTCCCATCCTGCTCCCATGACCCCAGAAGAAATTGCCAGGGTAGAAGCAATCGTTAACGAACAAATTAAGCGGGATCTTCCGGTAACCATGGAGATCATGTCCTTGGAGGATGCGAAAGCTGCCGGTGCCATAGCCCTTTTTGGTGAAAAGTATGAATCCCAGGTTAAGGTCTACACTATAGGGGACTTTTCCAAAGAAGTATGCGGTGGGCCCCATGTGGACAGGACCGGCAAGCTGGGAACATTCAAGATACAGAAGGAGCAATCCTCCTCGGCCGGTGTACGACGGATCCGGGCTGTACTGGAGTAGGGGAACCGTAACCTTATAGAGTTTTATTTATTCTAATAAAAGAAGGATATGTATGAAGCGAAGTATTGTAACAATTCTGTTTGCCCTTGCTGCAACAGCCCTGGTGAGTGCCCAGACCGATTTACAGTCCGTTGCACTGGTAAAACTAACCAAAACAGAACCCATCACGGTTAAACAGCTTAAGGCTGAGGTTCAAAAGATCGAAGCCCAGACCGGAAAGACCCTGACTCTGGATGAGCGGAAGCAGGTTTTGGATGTGATGATTAACGAACGGCTGGCCCTGCAGGCCGCTGAACGGGACAAGATCACCGTAAGCGATGCTGATATTAACCAGCAGCTTCAGCAGGCCCGTGCTTCCATGGCCCAGAGCCTAGGCCGGCAGCCCACCGATGCGGAGTTTGAAAGTGCAATTAAGCAGCAAACCGGTATGGATTTGGCTGCCTATAAGGATCAGTTAAAGCGGCTTGCCACGGTCCAGAAATATCTGATGACTAAAAAACAGGATATTCTTAATTCTATTAAAAAGCCTTCCGATGCGGAGATTAAGAATTTCTACGAACTGAATAAGGTAAAGCTCGTACGGCCGGACACGGTCCGTTTTTCCATGATTTTTGTTCCCTATGGCAATGATGCCGCTGCTAAGGCAAAGGCTAAGGAACTGGCAGATAAACTAGTAAAGGATATCGGAACAAGTCCTTCGAAGTTTGATGAAGCGGTCCTCAAAGGTCAGTCTGCCACCGCTGGGTATCAGGCCGGTGATGGGGGCTATCTGCCGAAAACCCCGGAGGCTCAGAGTATCGTTGGCCAGGAATTCATGAATGTAGCTTTTTCATTAAAGCAGGGTGAAGTATCCCGGCTCATCGAAAATTCCAAGGGTTATCAGATTATCAAGATAACCGAAGCCTATAGCCAGAAAAATCTGGAGCTTGATGATATTTACCAGCTGGGAAGTAAGGTAACGGTTCGTGATTATATCGGCAATCTTTTGTACCAGAAGAACCAGCAGGCCGCCTTTGATAAGGCAAGCAAAGAGTTGGTTGATGAACTCAGGGCTGGCGGGAAGTCGTACCAGATTTTTGATAAGCTGATTGCATACTAACAACGATGGCATCAAGAAGAAAGGCACGAATACTGGCTTTCCAGGCATTGTTCTCCTGGGAAGCTTCTCATGCAAATATGCAGGACCTGGTCAGTTTTTCCTGGCTTGATACTGAAAAGCGGGATGCTCTGGATGAGGGAACTGCAACTTTTGCCCGTTTGTTGATCGCCGGCACCATTGAGAATATCGAGGCCATTGATACGCTTATCAAGGGGCATCTTAAAAACTGGAACTTTGACCGGCTTAACCGGGTTGACCTTGCAATCATGCGGATGAGCGTTTATTCGCTGAAGTACCAGCCGGATATCCCCCCTTCTATTGTGATTGATGAAGCTATTGATATTGCAAAAGAGTACGGCACCGATGATTCATACCGGTTTATCAATGGAGTGCTGGACGCAATAAAAAAAGATCTGCAGGGCGGATCGGGGGTATGAACCGGTTGAACCGTTCTATCGTTCGGTTCATGCTTATTCTGGGCAGCCTGTTAGTTTTGGCTGCCCTGTGTACCCTTATCGTTAAAAAGTTACCAACACAGGTCAAACCACAGGGAAAGGATTTTCAATCTATCGATTCGGAGCTTGTATCCTGGGATGGACTTTCAGAGCCAAAGGCAATACTGCAAAATCTTGATGAAATACAGCGTAGTGTTATAAATTCCGGCGAAGCCCTGTCACTTTTAAAACGGTATCGGACTCTTGCAGAAGGAGCCAGAACTGAAGTTCTTAAGAGTCAGCTCACTGATTTGTATAACTATGTCAGCACCGGTCTGTACAAAAAATTTCCGGAACGGCCTGAGCTTTTCACGGTGGTACTGGACAGTTTTCTACAAGTCCCCAGGCTGTTAACCGATTCAGAGCTGGAATTGCTCAAACATATTGAGCCCCGCTTCATAAATGCAGAAAATGCGGCGCTTCTTATGCTTGTCTTGCATAAGGCCCGTCTGGCTGATAACCCGGAACACTTTTCGGATCTCACCTACGGCCCGGTGCTTTTAAAGGAACTGCAACCCTATGTTCCCTTACCTGCATATGAAGTACTTGCCCTTGCACTTTCTGGTAATCTGCAGGGAGCCCTGGCTGAGGGTAATAAGCTCAATGGTATACCGGGGAAGGGGCCCCTGATTCTGGCAAATTTACTCTATGACTTTGGTTCCCCTGAAGAAGCGGCCCGATTGTTTCATTCTCTCTATGAAAGTGAAGGGCGACTTTCTTATAAATTACAGGAAGCTGATTCCTATCTTAAAGCAGGAAAGGTTCAGAGTGCTCGATCTATTTGGGAGTCCTTGTATGGAGACCTTTCAGGAAGCGATGTAGGTCTTGTCCTCTATAACCTAGGTTCCATGGCTGAGACTGCCTCCGACCGAAGAGCCTACTTTACCCGGTTGCTAGACATGGAACGCATGCATGAATATGCCATCTTGCAATACAGCAGACTCCTGCCCGCTATGGATGCAATATCTTATTTAAAACAATCTCCAATATTTGAGCAACATGCCCTCCTGCAGCTCGAAACAATACGTCGCCAGGAGGTAGAACATAGTACAGGTCCTACGGTGGCTTCTCTCTGGTTTTTATTAAACCGGTTCCCCCGGGATGAACGGCTCTACCATTGGGCTGCCTGGTATTTGTACCGAATAGGAAATACAGAGGAATTAGGGCGGTTACTTACCATGGCACAAGAAAACCATATTGAAAATCCAGCGCTTCAGCTTTACAAGGCTCTCATAGTCATGGAACAGGGGCGCCTTTCAGAAGCGGAAGCTCTGCTTGCTTCATATACAAAGACTGCATGGTACATTCCAGCTAACCTTGCAAAGATCTATGAAAGAACCTACCGGATTACCAAAGCAATTGAGTTTTACCAGCTTGCAGCCTCATTGGCCCATAACTCCTTAGTGGAATCCCGCCTTTATGAACAGGTAGCTAACTGTTATGTGATCCTTGGCAGGGAATCGGATGCCCGAAGAAGCTATGAATATGCTCTGCAGCTTAATCCGGATAACATAACAGCCGCTTTTGCCTTGCAAAAACTGGAACGAAATCAAAAATAACTGAAGTGGCTCTTTTAAAACTCCCAGAGTTTTACAAGAGCTTCGGCTTAAATAAAAAAGGCTGCCCCATAAGGACAGCCGCAAGCTCATCAATATAAAAAATTATTCGATGATTGCAATAATATCGGACATTTTAAGAATCAGGTATTCAACACCATCCACCTTAATCTGGGTCCCGGCGTATTTGTCATACATGACCTTCTGCCCTACGGATACTTTTATGATATCCTTGTTGTCACCAATGGCGGTAACAATACCGGTCTGGGTCTTTTCCTGGGCGGTGTCGGGGATAATGATTCCCCCTGCAGTTTTGGATTCGGTCTTTTCTAGTTTTACCATGACGCGGTCGTCTAAGGGTTTTACAGTCATATAATTCCTCCTGAGGTACAGATAATATTGTAGTAATGGATATTACGGTTTAAATATACGGAAAAGTACCTGCAAAGGTCAACAAAAATCGTTCAAAAGCACAAACCTATAATGAGAAGAGGCTCTTTCAAAACTCAGTGAGTTTTGAAAGAGCCACCTTAGATGTATATGCAGTATTTTTAATTCTATACTAAGTAAATAATTTTCTAGTTAATGAAAAATACTGCAAGAGGTTTTTGCAAAAGTAACAGACTTTTGCAAAAACCTCAGAAATTTGCTTATTTAAAAAAATATTGGTATTTTACATAAGTGATGCTTATGAATAACTGGTATGGACCTTTCAGCCGGGGAAGAAAAGCCCTGGCTAAACATAAAACTACTGTTGCGATACGGGAATTCCGCCTTGCATTGCAGTATTGCCCCGTAACCGCCTACAAAGTAATGGCCCATATATTATTTAATCTCGGTATAGCTCTTGATAGATCGGGACAGGCTGGTCTTGCTGCTAAAAGCTGGGTAAACGCAAGAAAACTTGTCCGTTCCGGTCCCCTGGCTGAGCTCTCATCCCGCTGGATTAACAGCTATGGAATGCGAAAAAGCGGTAATTCTCAACTGGATGATTACCGGGCCTTTCAGTCCCTGCAGGTGTATCGGTATTTAAGCAAACGTGGTTCAGGAAAGTTCTGTTCAGATGCGGAACGGGATGTGGTGTATGCGGTTATCGACGATGCATGGAAACTGATTTCCAAGTCCCGGATACTGTATTCTCTTTCCTGTTCAGAGAAAATCGCTTTATTTAAAAAGGCTAAGCTCGATTTTCCCTATCTCTATGCAGAGGATGTATTACAGGATGATTGTGAACCGATTATGGGTAATTTTAGAAGAAAAAACTCCGGTGCTTCTCCCCGTCTGAGTGGTGATGATCCCTGTCCCTGTGGATCCGGTTTACCCTATCGGCAATGTTGTGGCAGAATCTATTCCTGTGTAGAACTTCAGGGGTAATGTGGGTCATTTGGAACCATAATTTTAAGTTTTTTTAGTGCCTGTATCATTTAGACACAATATTTTGAAAACAATGACAAATAGTAGAAAAATAACCCAAAAATGCGTAAAAAGAATAATTTTTAAATCATTGTAATATAATAATATAATAATGTATTAATGTGAGCGCTCCGATTTTGGTTAGTTGGCACAGATATTGCTAATTATATGTACCTATTCAGGAGGTACATCATGAACGCAACAAAAAAAATGATTAAATCTAAGCCGGCAAAAAAAGAAGTTATGAACGATGAAAATGTTCTTTCCATATATCTTAAAGAAATCAATAAGATTCCGCTCTTAACCAGAGAAGAGGAAGACACCATTGCCCGAGCAGCAGCCAAAGGTGATAAGGCTGCAAGGGACAAACTTGCTGCGGCAAATCTGCGCTTTGTGGTCAATGTGGCAAAAAAATACCAGAACCAGGGGCTTTCCCTTTCTGATCTGATCAGTGAAGGGAATATTGGGCTCCTGAATGCAATCGAACGGTATGATGTAGATAAGGGGTACCACTTTATTTCCTATGCGGTCTGGTGGATCAGGCAGGCGATTTTAAAGGCTATCTGTGAAAAATCCCGGATGATCCGGCTGCCCCTGAATCGGGCAAATGAGCTGGTACAGATTGAAAAGGCCCGTAAGGTATTACAGGGTGGTGCAACCAGTGATGCAGAAATAAATGAAGTTGCCCGCCTGCTTGATATGGAGCCTTCCCACGTGGCGGACCTGATTAATATAAGCCGGGAACTTGTTTCCCTGGAAAGCCCCGTGTATACCGAAAAGGATTCATCCATCCTTGGGGATTTCCTGGAAGATACCACCTATAAGGCTCCGGAAGATGCGGCTATTGAATCTGCCCTCCGTGAAGATATTGATGCGGTTCTCGAAACGCTTTCCGAAAAGGAAGCAGAAATTATCCGCTACCGCTTTGGTTTGAGTGGCAATGCTCCCATGTCGCTTAAAGAGATTGGAGACCGGTTCCATCTGACCAAGGAGCGGATCCGTCAGATTGAAAAGAAGGCCTTAAAACGGCTTCAGCATCCTGCCCGCAAGCAGTATCTGGAAAGTTACGTTGCCTAATCTGGGTATTTTAATACTGTGGATTTAAAGAAAAGGCTGGCCACAAAACTAAGGGCCAGCCTTTTTTTATTACATCAGATGTACGCCCTGTTTTTTACAAAGCTCCAGGGTTTCTTCCGGCCACACCGAAGCCTGAACTTCCCCAATATGGGCCTTTCTTAAAAAGAACATGCAAAGCCGGGACTGGCCGATACCGCCGCCAATAGTCTGGGGGAATTCCCCCGCTAAGAGCCGTTTATGCCAATAGAGTTGTGCCCGGTCCTCTGTATTAGTCAGGGCCAGCTGCCGTTTCAGGCTTTCCGCATCAACCCGGATACCCATAGAAGAAAGTTCCAGCGAGTCCTGCCGGACCGGATCCCAGACAATGATGTCTCCATTAAGACCTATGGTGCCATCTTCGGCTTTTGTGGTCCAGTCATCATAGTCCGGTGCCCGGCCTCCATGGATGGTGCCGTCGGAAAGTTTTCCCCCAATACCAATAATAAATATGGCCCCATATTCCCGGGCCAGTTCCCGTTCCCGCTCCTGGGGGCTTAGTTTTTGATAGCGGCGCAGGGCTTCTTCTGAATGAATAAAGGTAATATGTTCTGGTAATACCGGTTCTATTTCTTCGTAATGTTCACTGACCACGAATTCGGTCCGCTTGAGTACCTCATAGATCTTTTCTACAATTTTTTTAAGAAAAGTCCGGTTCCGCTGTCCATCCTTCATTACCAGTTCCCAATCCCACTGGTCTACATAAATGGAATGGATCGCATCAATGTCGTCGTCGGGTCTGAGGGCATTCATGTCTGTGTAAAGACCTGTACCCGCCTTATATCCGTAGTCAGCCAGGGCCATCCGTTTCCATTTTGCCAGGGACTGGACTACTTCCATTTCCTTGTCTCCCAGGTTTTTTACCGGGAAACGGACTGGCCGTTCAATACCATTCAAGTCATCATTTATACCCGAACCTCGGGGGACAAAGAGGGGGGATGTAACCCGGGATAATTGCAGCTCCGCAGAAAGGTTGCGTTCGAAAAAGTCCTTTACAAGTTTTATTGCCTGTTCTGTCTGTTTCAGGCTTAATAAGGGTGTATAGTCCTTCGGTAAAATAACAGCCATGGTGTTGCTCCTTAGGAGACTACTTTACCTGTTCGGGATATGTCTATCAATATGGCTAAAGAAAAATAGTGCATGTATCTCTCAGGTTGCTCTTTTCAGGTTGCTCTTTTAAAAATCAGGGAGCTTTGAAAGAGCAACTTTA
>JAAYUZ010000076.1 GCA_012517385.1 Treponema sp.
CCCTGCAGGACAAGGGTGTCCCCGTATACAACGAGCTGGATGTGTATGGGCCCACCAACCAGAAGCGCTGGAAACTGATGGGTAAGGTCGGTGAACGTGAACGGGATGGGCTGGTTCAGCTGGACCAGAAGGAACGGTTAATCCTTTCCCTGGCGTTGCAGAACACCAAGTTGTTTGAAACAGGATCTCTAAAAGAAAAGATTGATGAGCTGACATGGAAGCTGGGCCGTCGGGGAATTCTGCATCAATCCGATCGAGCCGGAGATCTGCATGTAAGTCTTAAGCGGCGCAAGGACTACAGTGGCAAGGAACGGATCATCCGGACGATCCTGACCGCCCTGGAAAAACGGGAGGTCTGCACCGTAACCTATAGCGCCCTTTCTACAGGGCTGACAAAAACCTACGATATTCATCCCCTTACCTTTATGGAATACGACAACGGACTCTATCTCCTCGCGGCGGTACCGAAACATGGGCAGGATATCAGGGTCCTTGCGGTCGACCGCATCCAGGATCTTTCGGCAAAGGCTGAACATTTCGAGCCCCCTTCCGGGTATAATCCTGAACAGCTTCTGGCCGCAAGCTTTGGTATCTTTATCGAAGATCCCATTCAGGTGGAACTCAAGTTTAGTGCCGCCGCCGCACCCTATATTCGGGAACGGATCTGGGCAGAGGAGCAAAGCATCGAAGCCTGTGAAGATGGGGGCCTCATTCTCCGTTTTCGAGCCGCCGGCAGGGAAGAGATAAAACGGTGGATCCTGAGTTTCGGTTCAGCCGTGAAGGTTATAGGTCCAGAATCGTTGGTAACCATGGTCAGGGAAGAGCTACAGGGAGCCTGCGCCAACTATAAATAGGCCCTGAACCACTGAAAATACGACGGTTTCTGTCGGATTTCCCCCCTATAATAACATCGTACAGGGGGATACTATGAGAAGACATGGACCTCTTTTTATCCAAGATAATATCAACGAGACCAGGTTGAGGACTCGGAGCCGTTCAGATCGTGTCCTGGATTCCTATCTGGAACTGTATATCCGACGTCTCCTGCCGGAACATCGATTCACGAGTACTTTTCTGGCACTGGTGTACTCCGCTCTTGATGAAAACCGAATGCGGGCGATCGCGGAAAAACTTTATCATTTTCTCGCTCCGAAACAGCTCGTCTCCGCCGAAGTTCTGGAAAGCGCCGAACGCTATGGCTGCGGTCTTGAGATTGATGATGACCCGGAAGAGATAATCAATGCTATGCTGTATGTGTCGGAAGCAAAGGGTCTGCAGGGGGAAGCCATAGAGATCCTGGAAGGACTGTCCAATTTTGTCAGGGAGCCCATGGAGCGGGTGGAAAAAATGGAAAGCTTCTCTTCTCTGGTCAACGCCTATGGGCTGGACTCGGATGAGCTGCACCTGATCCTGTTTTTATTCCTTGTAAGTATAAACGAAAAACTATTATCGTTGGTATCGGAGTGGAAGACCTCGGAAATGCTCCGGGGGATGAGCATCTGCACCGGTGTTGCCCAAGGCCGCCTCAGGGCACTCATCAGCTCCAATTCAAAATTGCGAACCTATAATCTGGTAGAGATTACTCCACACCAGCGGTTCATCCTTGAACTGAACGATGAAGTGGTTGAATATCTTGCTGCTTCTGAAATGGGAAGCCTCTACGAACGCTTTTTAAGACCCGCTGGCAGCGGAGCCTATCCTCTGGATAGTTTCCCGGTTCGCAGGGATCAACAAGAATTGTGCCGGACCCTGTTAAGCGGCTCCAGACCGGTACAAATCCTGCTGTACGGCAGGGAAGGTACGGGAAAAACCGAGTTTGCCAGGGCTCTGGGGGCAGCTACAGGAAAAAAGGTCTATAGCTTTATCCGAAGCGAAGATAGCCGGAGAGATAATCTGACCCGTCTGAGCCTGACCCTGGGAGCCCTGTCCTCAACAGATACTATCGTCATTATCGATGAGGCCGAGTCTATTCTGGATGGTGGTAAACTATGGTTTGGCGATTTCATGATGGGCAACAAGGACCAGAAGGCCCGGATCAACATACTGTTAGACCAGGTCAGGTGTCCGGTTATCTGGATTGTTAACTCCATCGCGGGGATACAAAGCTCAACCCTGCGGCGTTTTACCTTTTCCATAGAATTCAGGGCCCTGAAACCGCAGATCCTGGCTGAACGGGTATGGACCGCCCTGGAAACGCTCCCCTTAAGTGAAGGGGTCAAGCAACGGGCTGCGGAACTGGCATCCCAGCGGGAACTGACCGGTGCCGCAATAGCCAACCTCCGTGCGGCCCTGGAGGAACTGGCCGGCCATCAACTTGATGAAGACCGGCTTATCAAATATGTGGATACCCTCTTCTCTGCCAACAGCGAGCTGGTCGGCGGTAAACAACGGGTACGGGAGCGGACGGGAACCACCTACAATATGGATGTGTTAAACCTCTCCCAGCCGCCTGAACGGATTCTGCATGCCGTGGCCCATCATATCGCAACCGCACAGGCCGGTTCAAACGTCTCAGGCCGCCAGGTCGGGGGCCTTCGCATCCTCTTCTATGGTATGCCAGGGACAGGAAAAACCGAACTGGCCCGCCATGTCGCCGAACGGGTCGGATGCAAGCTGGATATTCGGCGCGCCTCGGACATTCTCTCCCCCTATGTGGGGGAGGCGGAAAAGAATATCGCCGCCATGTTTAATGAAGCGGAAGATTCCGGGGATATACTGTTAATAGATGAGGCCGACGCATTCCTCTACGATCGCGGCCGGGCCCATCGTTCCTGGGAGATTACCCAGGTTGATGAATTCCTGACCCGTATGGAAGAATTCCGCGGTGTACTGATCTGCACCACCAATCTGCTCGGCAGCCTGGATAGGGCCGTGATTCGCCGGTTTCAGCTCAAGGTCGAATTCCAGCCCTTGCATCGGTCTGGTACGGAAGAACTTCTGCGGACCTATTTCCCCGACCTGAACTTCAGCGCTGCTTTGCTGGATAGCCTGGCCGCTAAGGGCCCCTATGTGCCCGGAGATTTTGCCGTCGTACACAGCATGATAGCTGCGATGCCGGACGCGGACATTACCCCCGACTTCATCGTTCAAACCCTGATCGAGGAAAGCCGTCACCGGAAACCGGCAGGAACCAGCATCGGCTTTACCGCATAGGAAGTTCCGGGCAAGCATTGAGCAATGTGCAGCAGGTCTATCACCTCTAATAACCGACCGAGTTATTAGAGGTGTTCGCAATGTTAGTATTTATTTTAGTATCAGTTACCAGCTCCACTTCCAATTAAAGCCGGCTGGCGCAGCAAACCACTTTCTTGTAGCAGTATCAACTTTTATTGTGGCATTTCCATACTTAACTCCCACGGCATCATAACGACCCCATACATCGTCCCGTCCATAACTACGGAGATGCGCACCAAGGAGGTCAGTTCCATAGCCACCATTTTCCCTGTTCAGCCCCGTATAATTCCAGACTGCGGTAATCACAAATAAGCTGCTTACACTGAGTATAGGTACAATATCACTGGTGTCACCCAGACGTTTTATTGTTCCTTCTCTCCAAATGAACGTGATGAGCGGAGAACCAAAACAGACCGTATTCAACACATTATATTCGCTTTTAATAGTACCATTGCCAGCAACTTGCTGAGCTACCATACCCCCAAGGCTGTGTCCCGCAAGGATAAGGTTAGACCCTTTAGGAACGGAGCTCCGAATTGCATTCACGATTGCATTCACATAGGCACCTTCGATGCTCATTGCAGCCTGCAAGTCATTGACGATACCCGTGGCCTGATTAGATTTAAGTTGTGTTCCTGAAAGTGTAACCAGGTAGATGGATTTGGTACTTCCGTTCGCAATCAGCTGTCCCTGGGTTATAGAGATTGGACCTACTGTGCTGTTATAGCCATCACAGACATAGCTGTACACACTGGGGCTTGTGGTGAATGTTTTGTTCAGATTGAGCCCCCTGCCGATTCCGGCAGAAAATTCTCCATCTGTTATAAGTGGGTTCGAACAGGATGCAAAAGAGAGTGCCAGGCCAACACATACGGCGACACCCTTCAACAGATGAGTATGGATCTTCTTCATTCTAAACCTCCTTTGAATGTTCGATGCTCAACAATAGCTGCGATGTCTCGAAGTTAATGTGTTTAAATTATTGAATGACATTCATGATATGTCAAGAAAATTTATTTTGGAGAATTTAGACTTCAGTAGCAAGAAATGAAGATGAGAACGAACTTTTCCTGCAATAACAATGGGCGGGACAACTACACAGATCTACTTTTTTTATGGTAGAATCCCGGCCTATGCAGCATCCATTTGCTCGAACCGAGCTTATCCTTGGTTCCGAAGCTTTAGATATACTTAAAAAGAGCCGGGTGGCTGTATTTGGGCTTGGCGGGGTAGGGGGGATGGCCGCGGAAGCGCTGGCCCGATCTGGAATTGGCCATTTTCTGCTCATCGATTTTGATGTGGTTTCCCTTACCAATTTGAACCGGCAGGTAATAGCCCTCCACTCTACCCTGGGGAAACCCAAGGTCCAGGTGATGAAGGAGCGGATCCTGGATATCAATCCGGAAGCCCAGGTCGAAACACGGCAGGAAAAGTATACCCCGGAGAGGGGGGACAGCTTTTTTTCTCTGAATATAGATTATGTGGTGGATGCGATCGATATGGTAAGCGCTAAAATCGATCTTATTGTAAGAGCCCGGACCCTGGGTGTTCCTATCATCAGCTCCATGGGCACCGGCAACAAGCTGGACCCCTCCCGCTTAGAGCTGGCCGATATCTATGAAACAGAGGTCTGCCCCCTTGCCAGGGTGCTCCGGCGGGAATTAAAAAAGCGGGGAGTGCAGAAACTGCAGGTGGTGTACTCCCGGGAATCCCCGGCGCTCCTCCAGAATGGGGAGCGGGCCTTTACTGAAGTCGGAAACCCGGGGAAACATCTGCCGGGAAGTACCGCCTTTGTCCCCCCTGCTGCGGGACTCCTCATCGCATCCTGGGTGGTCCGGGACCTGCTGCAGCGTAACATAAAAAGAAGCTAAGTAAGATTTTTTTCAGTTTCCCCTGTACAAAAGGAGACAGTGGCAGTAAAATACGGTAATACTTATTTACTGGAAGTAACTATGAGTGGGGTCCCCTTAAGAAGTGCAGATATCCGCGAACGGAATGC
>JAAYUZ010000077.1 GCA_012517385.1 Treponema sp.
AATGCTGCTGGAGTGATATTTTTAGATAAATGTGCCCGTACAAATTCCGGATATATAATAGCCTTTAGAATGCCGGTAACAAAGGCTGCGCGAACGCCGTGTCCAGCAACGTCGCCCAGAAGCAAAAGATACTTATCAGGGGAGAGGGTAATGACATCATAGTAGTCACCTCCGCAATAGAGCTGCGGTACCGGCCGGTAGCTGACTCTATATTCCACCAGGCTGGACTGGGGTAATACAGGCCTCAGGAGAGCTTTTTGCATTTCTCCAGCCCACTTTAGTTCTTCCTGAATTCTTTTTACCAGCGCATCATGTTCCTGTTTTAATATAGCAGTTTCGTATGCCTTGTTAATTTCCGCTAAGAGATATTCTGAATCCCAGGGTTTTAATATATAGCTGAATATTCCTGCTCTAACCGCTTTGATAACTTCTTCGGTTTCAGAAAAACCGATGAGGAGGATAGCCAGAATATGGGGATAGGTATCCCTGACAATCTGCAGAAAATCGGAGCCCTTCATTTCCGGCATCCGTAAATCTGAAACAACAAGTAAGGTTTCAGTACCCTTCTCTTTTAAAATTTCTAACGCCTTAATCGCATGAGGAGCGGGTAATATTCCGTTCTTCTGTCCAAGATTCCAATTCCCGGCTTAACGCTTTAAGTATATTAGGCTCATCATCCACCAGAAGCAGGTATCGGTTAGGCATTATTATACCTCCCGTATCATAAACACTTTAAATATAATCCTGCCCCATTACCTGTCAAATTCTGGTAAAAGTAAGTTACAGCAAAGCTCCTTCGTAAATGAGCTTTTCGTTTCCATCCAGGGTTACTGTAATATGCTCTTCGAAACGATTCAGCGCCTGGGGTACCTGAGAAACATAGACAATGTTTGGATTGATGGTTTTAACCATTTCCCAGGGCATTTCTGAAACCCCCTCCAGAATGACCCCATCAACTACCCGAAGAATCGGTATAAAGCTTTCATCCAGCGTATGGGTTAAAAGTATTTCTCCGCCATTCTTACGCAGGGCCAGAGCTGCATCCTCCAGGGTTTTTGCCTTTACTATGCGGCCTGAACAGCGTCCGCCAAAACCGGTTAGCCCCCGGCCAAGGATATTGCCGATAACATGAACCCGGATACTGTTGGTCATAAGCGGCGAATTAAGGGGTATCCCTGCGACAACCACTACCTTGTCAGCTTTTTTCGCAAAACCTTCCCGCATTGCTGCGCTAATAGCCTGCTGTATCATGGACTCCGAATCCGACTCCTGTTCCACTTTGATGGGCACCACCCCCCAGTGCAACAGCAGCCTCCGCTGAACCGTATCACTCGGAGTGGCGGCCACAATCTTACGCCGGGGCCGATGGCGGCTGATAAGCCGGGCCGTATTTCCCCGCAGTGTTGGCACCACCAGGGCAACCGCACCAATCCGATCTGCGGTCAGAGCAGCCGCATCGGCAATGGCATCGGCGATATCCTCACTGGCGGAAAGGTAGTTGCGCCGTTCATCGAGGGCTCTTTTATATTCATCGGAGGCTTCTACGGTGCGGGCAATCTGGTCCATCACCGAAACTGCTGCCTCTGGATACTGGCCATTGGCGGTTTCACCGGACAGCATGACACAGTCGGTCCCATCCAGGATTGCATTAGCCACATCCCCCGCTTCTGCCCTGGTGGGACGGGGATTCTTGATCATCGATTCAAGCATCTGGGTAGCAGTAATAACCGGCTTCCCAGCCTGGTTGCAGAGTCTTATGATACGCTTCTGTTCAAGAGGAACCCGTTCGGTTGGAATCTGCACACCCAGATCCCCCCGGGCAACCATGATACCAGCAGAGACTCGAATAATGTCTTCGATATTCTCCAGACCCTCTTCATCTTCGATCTTTGCAATAACCGGTATATCCGAACCAAGATCGGCCAAATATTTATGAATGGTGGTAACATCCGCCGCTTTACGCACAAAGGAAGCGGCGATGAAATCCATCCCCTGTTCAACACCAAATTTAATATCCGCCTTATCTTGGTCAGATAAGGCTGGGAGACGGGTCCGCACGCCAATGACATTGACGTTTTTTCGGCTTCCAAGGATACCACCATTGGTAACAGTACAGAAAATATGGGGCCCATCAACACCGGTAACTTCCAGAGAAAAAAGGCCGTCGGCGATAAGAATCTTTGCCCCTACTTTTATATCCCGTGCAAGACCTGCATAGGAAAGGGTTAACCGTTCAGCGGTAGCGAATACCCCATCATCCCCGAAAAGAGACCTTGCATCTGCTTCGGATATCACCTCTATCGCCTGCCCATTCTGCAGGGTGATGGTTCCCCCATCCTTAACATTTCCTGTTCGAATTTCCGGCCCCTTAGTATCAAGGATCAGCGCTACAGGAACCCCTTCCAGACGGGCTGCCTCTCGAACAAGGCGGATCCCCTCCCCATGATACTCATGATCCCCATGAGAAAAGTTAAACCGGGCCATATTCATACCCTTCTGGATAAGAGAGCGGATACTATCTACACTGCGAATTGCCGGCCCCATGGTACAGATAATCCGTGTGTTTCGTTCAAATGCCATTGTATTCCTGCCTTATGTTTTGCACCCGCTTCAGGTGCCTTGTTCTTTCGGGATCCGATACTTCAAAGATGCAGATCCCACTTGCAAAATCAATTAAACCGGTTTAATATAGGCTATGCCAGAAACTCAGAAGGTGTATGTAAGGATGAAAAGAAGAAATACCATAAGCCTGACAGAGTTTTTTAGAAGCTGCCTATATACCATTTTACGTATGCAGAATGACTTAAAATAGCAATTCTTTCAAGAGGAGGCCATATGACCTATTCGGTTAGAACAGACACTGCAGTACCGGAAACCAACGCCCTGTATCAGATTTTTATCCGAAATTATACTAAGGAGGGCACATTTCAGGCAGCCACAAAAAAATTGGGGGAGGTGAAGAATCTTGGATTTTCCTGGGTGTATCTTACACCGATTCACCCGATCGGGAAGGTGAACCGTAAAGGGACTCAGGGCAGTCCCTATGCAATTGCGGATTACCGAAAGGTAGACCCTGAATTAGGCAGTCTCGATGACCTTAAGCGATTTATCGCTGAAGCAAACCAGCTTGGCCTGAAAGTTATGATCGATGTGGTCTATAATCACACAGCCCCCGATTCCCGCCTTGCGCATGAACATCCTGAGTGGTTTCTGCAGGGAACTGATGGGAAACCGGGCCGAAAATGTGATGACTGGTCCGATGTAATTGACCTGAACTATCTTACTGAAAACAACCGGTCCAAGATGTGGGATGAACTGATTGATACACTGGTATACTGGCGTGAGCTTGGCATAGAAGGCTTTCGCTGCGACGTGGCATCCCTCGTACCCCGTGAATTCTGGGTAGAAGCCCGGAAACGGGTTAATCTCTGGGACCCCGCAACTGGTGTGGAAAAACGACCTACCCTATGGCTCGCTGAGAGTGTGCATCCATCATTTCTGCTCTACCTGCGGGACCGTGGATTTCCTGCCTGGTCCGAAGCAGAACTGCATGATGCCTTTGACCTCACCTATGATTATGACGGCTGGCAGCGGCTTGAACAGGTATGGTCGGGCAAGCGCAGCCTTAACTATTATCTAGACTACCTGGATGTTCAACGGGCAGCCTATCCAGCCTGGGCTAGGAAAATACGGTATCTGGAAAACCACGACCAGCGCCGTGCCGCATCCCGCTTCGGCAAGGGAAAACGCCTTGAAGCCTGGACTGCCTTTTATCAACTTCTGCCCGGATGCACCTTTGTCTATATGGGGCAGGAGTACGCTATCGATGAATACCCCACCCTGTTCGAAAAAAATCCGGTTCCCTGGGAACAGGGAGAGGCCCAATTTAAAACGATGTTTGCAAATATTTTTTCTGCAACCCAGACCATAAAAGCCCATGCACCACATTTTGCTTATAGAGAACTGGGCGAAGGGGTAGTGCTTATTGAACGGAAGGGAAAGAACGGGCAATATAAAGCCCTCTGCAATCTGGATGACAGGACCGGCTTTATTGAATTGGACAGCGTTTTAGAGGGAACTGATATGCTCACAGGGAAGGCAGTAACCCTGAAAGGTCGGATAGAACTGCCCCGGGGTGTGCTGCTCCTGAAACAGTAAAAGCCTACCCTTTAAACCTGAGGGTAACCCTGGTGCCATGATCGGACGAAATATCAAGCGTCCCATACAACTGTTCAGCCATCAGCCGCACCAGGGTTAATCCAAAACCTTCACGATATCGATCCTCTGAAGCAGGCCCAGTCCTTACCTGTTCTGAAGATATTCCACAGCCATCATCGGCCACTACAAGAACATAAGTATCTTCTACTTTACGGAAATCGATGGAAATAGTGCCCTCCTGTAAAGCAGGAAAGGCATATTTTATCGCATTCGTAATAAGCTCATTTATTATGATGCCTAAACTTTGAAGTGTTTTTACCTCCAGTTCTACATCTTCCACAGAGATATGGGGCGTTATATTGATGGATACCTCAGTATTTTCCAGAATGTCCTGCACAAGGGCGGGAATATAATCGGCTGCTTTAACAGAACCCACCACATCGCCGGTATAGAGTTTTTCATACAGGAGCATCATGCTATGCACCCTGCCCGCTGCAGTTAAAAGGGCGTCTTTTGCAACCGGGTCCTTCATAGTTTCAGCCTGCAGGGTAAGAAGGCTGATTACTGAAGCCATATTGTTTTTTATCCGATGATGGACTTCTTTCAGGATAAGGCTCTTTTCCTCTAACAAAGCTTTTATTTTAGCTTCAGCGGTTTTCCGGGCAGTAATATCCACAAGTCTGCCGCCAAAAAAGTTGCCCTTGGAACTGGGGATGATAAATCCTACATTTTCTATCGAAAGACGCTGCCCACTACGGGAAACCATTTCCATTTCTATGGGTCGGTTAAGAAAATCTCCTGTACCGGTAGAGAGCGCAGTTTTGATCATCTGCTTTAATTTTAATAGCACATCTTGAGATTTCAGTTCTGGTAAGGCACATTCATACTGAAGATCCCAGAGATATTTACCTCGAGCCTCTTCTGCACTAATACCTGTAATCGTTTCATAGGCCTTATTCCAGTCGGTAACCCTGCCTTCCGAGTCAGCAATGAGAAGTCCATCGGTAGAATGTGAAAAAACAAGTCTGAACTTTTCTTCACTATCCCGAAGTGCCTGGGCAGTGTAATATTGCTCCGAAATATCTTCTATAATGCCTATTCCACATGAGAATTGACGTTCATCATTAAATTTGGCAGCAAATAAAGCTCGTACCGGAATTATCTTGCCTGAAGTTACCGCATGATACAGCCCTTCATAATAGCCCGATCCTCCTTCGAGGGCTTTTTTCAGGACCTGCACTAGCTTGGAATCAGGGAGGGCAAGCATATTAAGCCCTATGAGCTTCTCTTTACTGGAACCGATTATTTCTACAAACCTGTTATTGCAAGTCTGTATGACGCCATTATCATCAAAAGAAAGGAGCCCTATGGGAGCATGTTCGAAAATAAGGCGATATTCTTCCGCTTTATAATCCATATCAATAGAGAGTATAAACGGGTCTTAACAATCCGTACAGAGCAACATAGGGGCCCTTCCACCCTTCGGCTTCCTGCCTCGGGGTTCCAGGCCGCGCCACAGCGCTGGCGGCGGACTTCCTGTCTGCCTTACCGCGCTTACGCTTGGCGCGCTGCGGCGATCGATTCCCGGTCCTAGCGGCAGGATGCCGCCGAGTCACGGCTTAGTTTTGCGCCTTACAGGCGCAAAACTAAAAAATGAAAGCCGGACAGGATGTCCGGCCTTCATTCAGCCAAGACCGGGAATCGAACCCGGGACCTACGCATTACGAGTGCGTTGCTCTGCCAACTGAGCCATCTTGGCGATAGGCAAAATCTAACGAAAAGAGGTAAAAAGGTCAATAATATGCAGTCCCTGTAATTTAGGCCTTCTTACGGCGGGAATTTACAAAGCGTTGGAAATCGTTGATATTCTTAACAATGATCCTGTCGGTATAAATCTCTACCCGCCGCTGATTGATAAAATGGTTAATAATATCCTTTGCCTGATCCACTGAGGTACCCGCCCAATGGGCAATATCCTCCACGGTGGTTTTAAATTCCCGCCGTTCCGTAGTACGGTCAATAGCCGGCTGGGTTTCATCGAGCATCAGAAAGACATCGGCAATTTTTGCCTGGGGATCTTCCAGGGTCAGGATCATAAACCGCCGTTTTTGATCATAGATACGTTTAGTAAATAGTTTAAGGAGTTTCAGAGCAATCTGAGGATTCCCCATCATCAGCACTTCAAAATTAGCCCGATTAAACTCCAAGACCTTTACATCATCTAAAGCAATAGCTGTGGCAGACCGGGGAGAATCCTCCAGAATCGCCATTTCACCGAACATTTCCGATGGGTGCAGAATATCCAGGGTTTTTTCGATATCACCGATTATTTTAACCAGCTGCACCCTGCCGGATTGGATTAAATAAAAGGCATCCCCAGGCTCAAATTCTGAGAAAATAATCTCACCCTTCTGAAAACTGCGGGCAAACCGGCTGAATGCTCCTAAATCCATGGACACTTATGCCTCCAATGCCTTTAAAGCCTTTCTTGCCTTAAGGTGAACCGTATCATCCTCATCTTCATTCATCGACAGTATTTTTTTATAAAAGGTTGCAGCCCGATCTTTATCGCCTTTCTTTTCATAACATTGGGCCATAAAATACAGGGCATTACCCAGATCGGGATGTTTCGGATAAGTGGTAATCATGGCAGTGTAATGCTTTAAGCATTCATCAAATTTGCCCATAAGATAGAGACAACGGCCAATTTCATACACGCTCTTAGCTACATATTCGGGGTCCTGGTTTGCTTCCACAATTTTTTTAAAACCCGCAAAGGCCTGGGGATACTTATCCTGGGAAAAGAGACTGACCGCATCGTAATAAGCCTTGGCAACCACCGACAGTTCTTCCGGTGCCTGTTTAGGCCCCTGATCTGTCATAGCGGAATTCATCGCCACAGTGCCCACACCTACTCCACCGGTATTCCCGCCCCCTGCGGCACCAGCCGTCACAGTCCGTTCAGGCATCGGTGCAGGGCCCTTGCCATCCCCATATCGAACCAGAGAAGACTCGGCGGTTTCCAGGTTTTTTGCTGCCTGGGCAGCCATTTTTCCTGCCGGATAATAGGTAAGGTAGCGGCTGAAGACATATTTAGCCTGGGCGTATTGACGGTTCTTTAAGTAGTACTCACCTACCATGTATAAACCAATTTCAGGACTTTGCTGCTCTTCCTTTTCCATCAGGTTCGAAACCTGTTTATGGATTCTGCGGAGCTGGTTCGAAAAAACCTTGAGCATTTTCATTACAATGCGGATATTGGTCGTGGCAAGCTGTTCAAATTCTGGGACGGTAAAAGCAATACCCGCCGCATCCTGCAGGACAAGGGCTGTTTCTTCCCGGGGATAGCGCCCCATGGCAGATTTTACCCCAAAAAATTCCCCCGGTTGTACCGGATCGTGAATATCCCTTCCGGTTTCAATATCCTGGTAATTAAGGCTTATCTTTCCGGATTGCAGAATAAAAATCTTATCTGCCACATCACCCTGGAAGTAAATAACTGATCCCGCTCGATACTGTAATGCTTTTGGCATTCC
This sequence comes from Treponema sp., assembly GCA_012517385.1. Classification (GTDB taxonomy): domain Bacteria; phylum Spirochaetota; class Spirochaetia; order Treponematales; family Breznakiellaceae; genus Gracilinema. The sequence continues at coordinate 7,695 of JAAYUZ010000077.1, forward strand.
GCTTCCTTCCTGTTATTAGGGTTCAAAGGGTAGATAATCCAGAACCTTTTTGAATCCCACCTTTTTCCTTACTTCAGCATATAACGCCGCCGGATTTCCAGCCACAAACATCTCCCGTCCTGCAACCATTATAGTGGAATAGGTTGCGGGTAGACTATCCCCGAGGAGCGGTAAGAAACGTTTTTCACCATAGATCGGTTTACCTTCCATGATAAGGAGTTCAATGTCCTGCATGGAAAGTTGTGCCAGATTCTCAAAGGGATCATCGAGCCGGGCTTTTGTCACCAGAATATCCGCGAGCTTCCCAGGTTCCAAGGTGCCAAGCCGATCTGCCATTCTAAAGGCCTTAGCAGGATTTATGGTAACCATGGAAAAGATGGTCTTTGCATCCAGGTCCTCACCATACATATCGCGGTATACCTTCCGGGCATAGCGCATTTCTTCCAGCAAATTGATGGATCCCGTATGGGTGGAATCGGTCCCGATCCCAATATTGATCCCTGCCTCGAGCATCTTGCGAATCTTGCAGGTTACATTAAACATGAAGGTATTCGAGGCTGGACACCAGGAAATACTGGCACCGGCCTTAGCAACCTTGGCTATGTCCGCATCACTAAAACCAATACAGTGAATCAGAAGGCAATAATCATCGAGGCAGCCGAGCCGTTCCAATACCCCTACCCCATCCTGGGATTCCGGATCAAAGCCCTCTTCAAGATGGGTAATAAAGGGCCAATTATTCCGCCTGGCCCGCCTATGTTCCACCTCAATTCCTTCCCCCCATTTTAGATCAAAGGAGGAACATTCATGGGCCAGGGTATATTCCTTAAAGGCTCGAATTGGCAGTTTAGGCAAAAGGTCATTATTAAGCTCATGGGGAAAGTGGTCGTTTACCGTGGTAACACCAGAAAAGAGATTCTTATAGGCACTTAAAAAATAAAGATTTTCCACAGACAGGTTCGACCGTTCAGAATATGTTGCTGAGGATTTTAAATCATTGTCCCAGGGCAGCCAGTTTAAATAGTAGGACCCCTCTTTGGGTCCAACCCGGGGCAGATAATTTCCCCGCAAATGGTCATGTATATTGATGAGCGCAGGGTACACATACGAAGTCTGTTCGAGATCTATGGCTAATTTAGATTTATCAGAACTTTCTACCACCCTTCCCCTGGAAATTTTTAGCGAAGTGGTATTGGTATGGGTTTCAGAAGCAATAACCCTGACATTATTTAATGAGTAATTATCCACCGTGGGACCATCCTTATGTTATATTCTAAATGTGACCCTAGTTCCAGTCAACATTTATGGACTTCCTATCTCTATTTTCGGCAAAAATAGGATTTTTTTTATGTACAAACAGATAATTTGTACCTCTCAAAGGCTTTTATAAAAAAGCTTGTATTACTATACTAGCACAGTATGGAAAAAACTCCAAATTTACTAATAGATTTACACAGCCACTCTACCTGTTCTGATGGCACCCTGAAACCGGAGGAATTGGTTAATGTGGCTGCTGATTCGGGACTAAAAGCCCTGGCCTTAACCGATCATGATACCATTGCAGGACTTGAAACTGCAAAAGCCCAGGCAGAACTTAAAAACATCTTATTTATACCCGGGGTAGAAATTGAAATTGCCTGGGAACCCGGAGAATTTCACCTTTTAGGGCTGGGTTTGCAAGAACCTACCGATGAGTTTAGAGCTGCCCTGGATGAGCTTGCCCATCTTAGAGAAAAGCGAAACAGGGAAATTGTGGACCGGATGAATGAAATGGGCATAGAAGCGGACTATGAAGAGATAAAGGAGTTTTCAGAAGGCACTGTTATAGGGAGGCCCCATTTTGCAGCCTTTTTAGTGCACCGGAACATCGTAAAAAATAAACAGCAGGCCTTTGATACCTATCTAGGCAAGGGCCGCCCCTTTTACTCACCCAAGGGAGCCCTGGAGCTTTCCCGGGCGATCCGGCTTATTGCCGAATCCGGTGGCATACCAGTCCTGGCACATCCCCTTTCTTTGTATGTTTCCTGGGGAAAACTTCCTGAGCTTATAAAGGATTTTCATGAGCAGGGTATAATGGGACTCGAAGCATGGCATCCCTTAGCGAGGGTGGCTGAGTGTGAACGGCTCGAAGCATTGGGAAGACAGCTTGGCATGGTCGTTACCGCAGGGAGCGACTACCATGGATCAAGCAGGCAGGAACGTCGTTTGGGACACACCGCAGGAGACAGACCCATAGACCAATCCTATTTAAAGGGCATCCCCGGTACCGAAATCTGATCCGAAAGGGTAAGCACATCATAGGGATCCTCCCCGGAACAGCGGAACCTGAGGGCCTCTTCCACATCCTCTGATTCAATATTGCTTCGACCTTCGAGATCCGCGATGGTCCGGGCAACCTTAAGTACCCCCTGGAGGGCCCTATTGGAAAGTCCCCCCTGACGAATACGGATCTCCAGATCCCGCACAGTGTCTTCAGGCAGTCTGCAGAACCGCTCCACCAGGACCGGGGACATCCGCCCATTTCTGCGGCAATGGAGACCCCGAAAACGATCCCGCTGAATTTCCACAGCCATTTTTACCCTTTTAGCCACAGAAGCACTATCCTGCCGGTGCGAAACAGACCCTGACTTTGCTAATGAAGCCACCCAGTTCCGGGGAGTGGGCAGAACCGGGACCCGCAGTTCTATCCGGTCAAGGAGGGCCGAACCAAGACGCTGCCAGTGGCGGCGAATTTCATCATCGGAACAGAAACAGAGAGACCCCCCTTCATCGCCAACCATCTGGCCTAATCTGCCGCAGGGACAGGGGTTGGCCGCCAGAACAAGCTGAAATTCCGCGGGAAGCTTGACCGATCCTTCTGCCCGGGCGATGGTTATTACCCCATCTTCCAGGGGTTCCCGCAGGGCTTTTAAGATTGATGAACGGAACTCGGGGGCCTCATCCATAAACAAAACCCCATAGTGGGCAAGGCTGATCTCACCGGGTTTGACGGTTTTACCGCCCCCCAGAAGGCCTTCCACACTTGCCCCATGATGGGGACTGCGGAAAGGGGGGGCCAGGCTTTCCTGATTCTGCCAGAAGACACCTTCGGATCGGCCCGCAAGGCTGTAGAGTCTGCGGACTTCCAGGGCTTCCTGGGGCAGGAGACTTGGCAGAATTGAAGGGAGCCGCCGGGCAAGGAGGGTCTTTCCACCCCCTGGCGGGCCGAACACGAGGAGATTATGTCCCCCTGCGGCGGCTATTTCCAGGGCCCGTTTGTATCGCTCCTGGCCATAAACATCGGAAAAGTCCTCAGGCGGGATATCGTTGCTGCGGGCCGTGGGTCCTGGACCCGCCTCGTTCGGCTGCGGAACTTTGCCACTGCAGGCGGCGGGTCCTGGGCTCTCAAAGGACATCGGTGGGGGAAAGGCTCCGCGCTGGTGCCAGTTGCGGAGGGCCGCAATGGCTTCACCGAGGGTGGCGACCGCCGTACTGCGGGCGGGAGCCAGCACCTCCGCTTCGGCCCGGTTTTCCCGGGGCACTATAAAGCCCCGGAGCCCTGCGGCAAGGCCCGCGGCGGTCGCGGCTACCACACCCCGTACAGGCCGTATAGCGCCGGATAACTCAAGCTCACCCAGGACCATAAGGCCCTCCGGTGGAGGGATGAGCCCCGCAGCGGCCAGGATGGCGAAGGCGATAGGTAAATCCAGTTCGGGGCCGTCTTTTTTTAGGCCCGCCGGCGCCAGATTAACCAGGATCCTGTCCTGGGGAAAGGTAAAACCGCTGTTCCGAATCGCAGCCCGGACCCGTTCCCGGGCTTCCCGGACCGCCCCATCGGCCAGGCCCGAAATATCGATGCCGGGAATACCCCGGCGGATATCCGCTTCGACCCGGATGATGATTCCTTCCAGGGCGAAGGGTGCATAGGCATAGACATACATATCCAAAGTACCAGAACCTGATGGGGTTTTGCCTTAACCGGCCTCGATTTTAATCAAATTTTAACATATTCTTTACAGTGTACTCATGGTTTACTGATAGGTTTCACATCCTACAGGGGAGGCGTCATGAATATAAGAGCCCATTTCGAAGAAGAAAAGCGTCTTGTGCGGGAGGATATCCTTTCCATGGGAGTCCGGGTAGAAGAGGACCTGCGCAAGGCGATGATAGCATTTAAAACCAAGGATATGCAGCTTGCCAAGGAAGTCAGGGATGATGATGAGATTATCAACCATTTGCAGGAGGCCATAGAGGACCGCTGTGCCCGGATCATCGCGACCCAGCAGCCCGTGGCCCAGGATATGCGGTGGCTTATTACGGCTATAAAAATGGCAGACCAGCTTGAGCGTATCGGCGACCATGCGGTACATCTGGCCAAGGCAGCCATCAAACTGGAAAAGGAACCCTATATCAAACCCCTGGACTATATCGAAAAGATGGCAGAGACCGGTGCGGCCATGATTCAGGGGGCCATAAAGGCCTTCGCCGATCTGGACCCAGAAAAAGCCAGGTCCGTTGCTACCATGGATGACGGGGTGGACCGGAACCACAAGGCTCTGGTACAGGATATTCTGGACTATGTGCAGAAGAATCCTGATAAGGCACCCCAGGGGACAAAAATCATCCAGACCTCGGGCTTCCTGGAGCGTCTCGGGGACCATGTAACCAATATCTGTGAAATGATCGTCTATTGTGTCGAAGGCCGCCGGGTAGAACTGAACGAATAGGGCTGGAGGCGCATGTGGCAAAGGCAAGCATCATGGTCGTGGAAGACGACCAGGATATACGGGAACTGGTCATCTATAATCTGGGAAAGGAAGGATATACGGTAGTAAGTGCCGAATCGGGAGAGCAGGCTCTTAAATTGATAGAATCGGCCAACCCGGATCTCATCGTTCTGGATATCATGCTGCCTGGCATGGATGGCATAGAGGTCCTGCGGAGCCTGAAGCAGGGAAGCCGCTATGCCCAGATACCGGTCATCATGGCCACCGCAAAAAGTGAAGACTCGGATATAATCACCGGCCTGGAACTGGGGGCAGACGATTACATCGCAAAACCCTTCAGTCCCAAGGTTCTGATTGCCCGGATCCGATCCCTGCTCAGACGGACCCAATCCAGGATAAACGAAGCCAGGGCTCTGGATGAGCTTGTCCAGATCGGTCCCATTACTCTGGATGCGGGCCGCCATGAGGTAAGTCTGAAAGGGCAGCCGGTAGATCTCTCGGCCACCGAATTTGCCATTCTAGAGTTTTTGATGCGAAACCCCGGCTGGGTCTTTTCCCGCAACCAGATCATCGATGCGGTACGGGGTAAGGATTACCCGGTTACCGAACGGTCCGTGGATGTACAAATCCTGGGGCTCAGAAAAAAATTGGGAGAGGCAGGAAACCGGATTGAGACGGTCCGCGGCGTAGGCTACCGGTTCCAGGACAGTCCTCTGCATGGTACAGAATAATCATGCGGGGCCACAAGAATCTCTTTCAGCTGCTGTTTCCTCCGGTTCTGGCCCTGCTCGTCATAAGCCAGACAGGCCTTGCCCTTGTTGTTTCCTGGGCTATCAGGGTGTACGCCCTGAAAGAAACCCGGCTTGAGCTATCCGATACCTTGCAGGTCCTGGAACAGATGCTTCGGGAACAGCCCAGCTTGATGAACGACCAGACCCTTAAGGCCCTCTTTGTGCATCAGCGATACCGTATTACGATAATATACCCCGACGGACGGGTTATGGCCGAATCCAGAGCTCCTTTAGAGGTTTTGGATAACCATTATGACAGACCGGAACTTGTCCAGGCCCGCAGCAACGGCGAGGGAAGCTCGGTACGTTATTCAAGTTCTGTGAACATGGAAATGGTATATCTGGCCCGCAGGGTTCAAGCCCCGGGAAATACGGAACTCTATCTCAGGGTCGCAATGCCCCTCGAACTTTTGCAGGATTTTTATAAAGGTTTCTATGTACAGCTTTTAATCAGTATAGTAATCATCTGTGCCTTTGGACTTTTCTTTGTTCTGCTCGTGGTAAACCGAATACGGGAGCCTATCAACAGTCTGGTGGAAACCGCCCAGGAATATGGCCGGGGGAATTTGCAAAAAAAGATTTCGGTGACTATCCCATGGGAACTGGCTATCCTGAGTGAGACCCTTACCGCCATGGCAGACCGGCTGCAGCATACAATTGATGAAAGCCTGGGCCGGCAGAAGGAACTGGAGGCGATCCTTTCGGGCATGACCGAGGGGGTTCTTTTCCTAAACCCCAATCTGGTGATAACCCAGATAAATAAAAGCGCCCAACGTATTTTTAATCTTCCTCAAAACGAGGCCTGTATCGGAAAATCGCTCCTTGAGGTAGTCCGCAGTACGGAGCTCCGAGATCTGGCAGAGAGGGTATTCAAGACCGGAGAAAAGGAAGAGACGGTCATTCAGCCCCTTACTACCGGCTCCCAGTTTCTGCAGGTCTATGGGGCCCTGGTTCCGGAACAGCAGGGCTGTATTCTGGTACTTCACGATATAACCCGCCTTATGCGGCTGGAACAGGTTCGGCGGGACTTTGTAGCCAACGTATCCCATGAGCTTAAAACCCCCATCACCGCCATAAAGGGATACATCGAAGCCCTGCAGGACGGGGCCCTGGAAGAACCGGACCGGGCCCACCGCTTTCTGGATATTGCGGCGGCCCATACAAACCGACTTGAACTGATTGTGGAGGACCTTTTGTCTCTGGCCCGCCTGGAAGAACAGGAAGGGCGCAACCTGGAAAAACAGCCCGCCAATCTCTACACACTGCTTGAGAATACCCGCCAGGCCTGCCAGTTCCTGGCTGAAGAAAAGGACATACAGGTCCTGCTCGAAGGCACACAGAAGCTCATCTGTCCAGTAAACAGCGCCATAGTGGAGCAGGCGTTCATCAACCTATTGGATAACGCCATAAAATATTCAGAGCCCCATACCGAAGTACGGCTAAGGCTGGCCCAGGATGGTGCCATGGCCAGGGTTGATGTGATTGATCAGGGCCGGGGCATCCCAGCCCGGGATATAGACCGAATTTTCGAGCGCTTCTATCGGGTGGACAAGGGTCGAAGCAGAGCCGCAGGAGGCACCGGACTGGGTCTTTCCATTGTAAAACATGTGGTGGCCCTCCACAACGGCGAAGTCCGGGTAGAAAGCAGGGAGGGGGTTGGCTCCACCTTTACGGTTTTGCTCCCCCTTTAGTATTCTGTCGGACCGTTCCGTTTTTATGGACAGCCTGTCCGGCTTCGTTCAGTGCATTCTGCCTTCGCTATAAGCCAAAACCCCGGGGGAAAAGCGGTTTTTCATCGGAGGGACGGTTAGCAGAAGCGGGCCAGTCACAGGGGAGTTTCCCGCTGCTGGGGACCAGCCCGGTAAGCACATCGGTTACACCGGCCCCTTCCGAACCGGGAAGCCAGGCTGCGACAATGGCATCGCATGAGAGGGCGGTTTTATCCAGGATGACAGGCCTGCCGCTCACAATCACCAGTACCACCTTTTTAAACTGCTTCCGAGCCTTTGCAATGGCATCCAGTTCCCGCTGGGGCAGTTTAAGTTCCGCCGAGTCGCCCTTCCCTTCTGCATAGGGCAATTCACCGGCCACCACAACACAGAGCCCCTCGGGGTCCGCTGTTTCAAATTCTGCGGAGGCTGTATACATGATGTTTGCAGCGGCCAGGGTATCTTTAAGGCCCGCGAGAATCGTGGTTCCCTTTGTGATAGAACCTGCAGAACCCTGCCAGGAAATGGTCCACCCACCGCATTGTATTCCCATATCGTCCGCAGCATAGCCAGAAACGTAGAGTTTTTTCCCCTGCCACTGGGCGGGAGCAAGGGGAAGCACCCCCTCATTTTTCAGCACCACCACACCCTTCGCCGCGGCCTCCCGGGCCAGAGCCAGATGTTCCGGCGAACGAACCACCGTTTCGGCTGGGGCGTTCTTTACCGGATCCGCATCAAAGAGGCCCATTTCAAATTTTACCCGCAGAATCCGGCGGACCGCGTCATCAATCCTGCTCAGGGGGATTTGGTTTTCCTTTACCAATTGGGTCATCGTATTGATAAAGCGATTTGCATCGTAGGGGACCATCACCATATCTATCCCCGCATTGATTGCCAGGGTGAGGGCCTTCCCATAGTCGGGACTAACCTGATCGATGCCGCCCCAGTCGGACACCACAAAACCGCTGAAACCCCACTTTGTTTTAAGGACGCCGGTTATGAGCTCCTTATTGGCGTGCATTTTTACACCATTTAAGCTGGAGAAAGATACCATTATGGTACTGACCCCCGCCTTCAGGGCTTCCTCATAGGGCGGAAAGAGGACCTCCTGCAGGTACTGTTCATCCGCCGGGGTATTTCCCTGATCGATTTTATAGTTATCAGTTGTTGATGAGCCCCAGCGGGTTCCCCCATCGCCGAGGAAGTGCTTTGCGGTTGCTATTGGATGCAGGCTGGGCATAGTTCCTGCGGACTGGAAACCTTCGATATAAGCTCTGCCAAGCCTGGCAACTGCGGAACTATCCTGCCCATAGGATTCGTAGAACCGTCCCCAGCGGGGATCCTGAGCAACCGCAATACAGGGGGCAAAATTCCAGTAAATACCTGTGGCAGCCATTTCCTCCGCCGTGGCAATCCCGATACGGCGGACCAATTCGGCCTCCCCTGCGGCACCCAAAGCGATGTTATGGGGAAATATGGTGGCATTCTGCAGATTATTGTGGCCATGGACCGCATCAATCCCATACAGGAGAGGAATTTGGAGGCGGGTAGCCCGGGCCTCGTCCTGGTAGGCGGAAATCATGGCTTTCCAGGCTGCTGCCGTGTTTTGTGCCGGAGCACCGCCACCTCCGCTTAAGACACTGCCCAGTTTGTAGCGGCTTATATCGCCCGCTCTCAGGCTCCCCCGTTCTATCTGGGTCATCTGCCCGATCTTTTCCTCCAGGGTCATCCGGGAAAGCAGGTCCGCAATCCGGGTATCTATGGGCAGGCTTGCTTTTTTATAGGGTGCATCCGCCGGGACAGGACCTTTGGACCGGGATCTGGATGCAGGGTCAGAGGTCAGCCCGCAGGAAAGGAACACCCAAAAGCTTAGTAATATTCCCGCAAGGGGCCAGTATTTATTGATTTTTTTCATTTAATCCTCCAATAAGGTTTTATTGTCGTTCCTCCAAGAGCGATTGTCAAGCAAAGTAGCGCCTTGGGGGGGGACCATCTCCCTTCGCTGATCAAATTCAAAGAGCTTTTTTATAGACCAGAAAGCAGGGCTTATAGTATGATGGGAGTCTATGAATACATCTATTCAGTTGCATCCAGCTCTTATAGCAGATTTAGAACGGCAAGGGGCCGATATCAAACGGACGATGCAAGTCCTTTCACTCCTGGAAACTGCAGCTCTGCAAGACGAGGAATCTGGTCCTGTTACCCTCCCCAAAGAAGGGGATTCGAGAATTGCGGATCTCAAAACACTTTCGGTTAAGGTCAAAGCAACAGAAGACTTTTTTGCCCGCTATAATATACCTAAGTCATTGTTCGAAAAGCTTACCATAAATGACGGGAACTGTATTTTTACCGAACAAAACCTCTATTCAATAGGAATTTACCTTTACCCGTACACGGCCTACGGCGTGTTGAATGGCGGTTCGGCCACAACCTATGGGGACAGCAAGAAAAACCAGGCCCTGTCCCAGGCTGCCTTTGAACTTTTCCGGGAAGATTTTCTTGCCCAGGCAGAGCAATGTAAAAACAATCCCAAGGGCATCACCAGTGCCTACTTTGAAGCCGACGGAACTGCGGGACCCTCCTTTTTACTCCTTAAAATGCGGTCCCTCCTTATCCATGCTCTGGAATATCGGCTCCTTTCAGGGGATTATTCAAAGCCCATATTGCCCTTTTTCCAGATGACCAGTGACAGCACCGATGAAAAATTACGTGCAGCCTATGACCAATACCGCAATAATCCCCTCCTGGCAGAACTTATCGAAAAAACCGGGGTCGATCCTACCCAGCCATTAAGTGCAAAACAGGGGCTCATCGGAGCCCTGACCCATTCCAGCGAGGGCCTTCCCCGGAGAATATTTGACCATGCCTACGGCATACCAAACCGGGGTCTTGCCTTGCCCGGCGGCCATGGCGAAAATTTCAGAGTGCTTGCGCCGGTCTATCGTGAATTGTACGACCGGGAAGTCCGTTTTGTCTATTTAGGCAATGTGGATAATTCAGGATATACTATTGATCCGGTGGAGCTTGCCTATTTTGCTTTAAAAAACCATACCGAAGGTTCTGAAGCGGCCTTTGAATTTTCATGGCGTACTCCGGTGGATGTAAAGGGTGGCATTCTTGTACAGAATGAATCGGGAAAATTAACCGTAGGGGAACTCGGTCAAAGAATCAGTGTTACACGGATGCAGGAAGAAGAATCCCAGGGCGCCCATGTTTTATTTAATTGTGCCACTGGACTCTTCAGTCTTGATTACCTGGTAAAAAACCTCGATGCCATCCCGAACAAGCTTCCCATCCGGGTGTCGGATCAGGACAAAGAGGCAGGTAAGTATGCCCAGGCAGAACAGACTACCTGGGAGATTCTTGCTTTAATGAACAATCCCCAAATAATAGCGGTCCAGAAAAACAGGCGTTTTATTGCGGCTAAGATGCTCCTGGAAACCTTCTTTGCCAGCCCCCGGGGTAACATACTGGACCAGGCTCCAGAGGTGGAGATCGAAATTAAGGAAACCAGCAAAAACTTGAGGAAGGGGCTTGAGGAGCTTTTAGTACACGAATTCGGTCTTGTACAGCATAATGGCCGCCACAGGCCGCAGTCCCTTTCAGAGCTGGTCGAAAAAAGAAATCCTGCAAAAAAATAAATTTTAGATTACTTGGATTACGGAGCATCCGCTTCGAGGGTAACAGCCTTTACCGCCAGAGGCACCGAACGGGGACCTCCGCTTGAGCCTCGCACCACCAGTTCTGTTGGAAGTACCACCGATGCGACCGCCCTGCCCTGCAGCATATCCAGAACAGCCCGGGCAGCATAGGAGCCCTTTCTTTGTCCTGGCTGGCGGATTGTGGTAAGTCCAGGTTCCAGAATCGAAGCAAAGGGAATATCATCCATACCGGTGACGGTGATATCCTGGGGAATCGAAAGACCAAGCCGCTTGCAGGCCACATAGGCTCCAAAGGCGGCGGAGTCACTCATACTGACAATGGCTGTAGGAATTTTATGGCTTAAGAGGGGGAGCAGGGCCTCTTCAGCGGACTCCATAGTGACATCCACCGGCACAAGACGAACACTGGGACTGTGAAGTGAAAGGCCATGATTTTGCAGGGCCCGTTCAAAACCAGCGAGCCGGCGATCCACCGTACGGGAAGAATGTTCCTCCGCGGTCCCGGGGCCTTCACTTTTTAGCGACAGGATGATGATATCCCGGTGCCCCAGGGATAGGACATAATTCATCATAGTCTCGGCAGCCACCGTATCATCGATACCGACATTGGTAATACCCGAATCGGCGTCACCGTCGATGGTTACAAAGGGGACATTACGCTGATGAATCAGTGCAGCAATGTCAGGGGCAGTCTCCACACCAAGGGAAATAAACCCATCTACTACCGCATTTCGCACCGCCTGGGAAAGAAAGCCCTTAATAGGGGGTAGAATAGTGAGAAACAGATCCTCCTGATGACAAACGGTGCCGATGCCACGGAGTACCTCCGATACATAGGGATTCCGGAAGGTCTCCTGTATCGCCTGCGGGAGGAGCACACCGATAGCCCCGACCCGTTTACTGGTCATGGTCCTGGCTATGGGATCCGGTACATAGCCTTCCCGTTCGGCAATTTCCATAATCCGCTCATAGGTAGAACGGGCAATTTTAGAAGGATCATTAAAGGCAAAGGAAACGGCGGTTTTAGAAACCCCTGCAAGTTCGGCAATACGTTTTATCGTTGGTCTCATGGTAGTTCCAGTTTAAACTGATTGACAATTTTTATAAAGTGAGGCTCTTTAAAAACTCAGGGAGATTTTAAAGAGCAACCTTAGATGTAGATGCAGTATTTTTACTATTCTATAATGTGCAAATAATTACCTTGTTAAGGTACAAATACTGCAAGCGGATTTTGCAAAAGTAACAGACTTTTGCAAAATCCACAAGGCCTTGAATAATAAAAAAAGCACCCCAATGGAATTCACCAGGGTGCTCAAAAAGGCGCCGGACAGAATCGAACTGTCGCATAAAGGTTTTGCAGACCTCTCCCTTACCGCTTGGGTACGGCGCCGTGACGAAGGGAAATATATCAAAATTACTAAACTTTGTCCAGTGATTTATTAAAGCAAGTGCTGCAAAGACCGAAAAAATCGAGCCGGTGACCGCTGACGGGGCGGCCCAAAAGGGCTTTGGCTTTTTGTTCCAGTTCGCTTTGCACCGGCAGGTCCACATCCTCTACAGCACCGCAACGGGTGCAGATCAGGTGGTAATGGGGGCGAGTGTCTCCATCAAAACGGTCAAAACCGCTCCCGGAATGGAGAACCTGCAGTTTTCCCTGCAATTCCAGGATTTTCAGGTTCCGGTATACGGTTCCAAGGCTTAAATCAGGCATTTCAGGCTTGAGGGACTCATAGATCCAGGCTGCAGTGGGATGGCTCTTCGTGCTATGGAGGAGTGATAAAATCCGATCCCTTTGCCGGGACCGTTTAAATCGGGTCATAGTGTAATCTCCGTTACGATGGATTCCTTAGGCATACGAATTTTTTCCCTTACCGGTTCATCCCGATACCCCAGGGGCACAAGCAGGGAAACACGCCAGTCTCTTCTTGGAAGCTGCAAAATAGTCAGTACAGACTCTTCCTTATACCCCTCTATGGCACAGGAGTCAATCCCAAGACTGGCGGCCAAGGTCATCATGTTTGCCGCTGCAATATAGCCCTGAGCTCGGGCCCAGCTTTCTACTGAACCGGTTTGCACAAGAAAGTCCCAGTATCCCCGGTATTCATCAACAAACTGGGGATATCCACCGGGAAAACGCTCCGAACGGGACCGGATAAAATCCGATTCGGGGTGATAGGCCGGTGCGGTCCGAACCCCAATGGTGATGAGTGCAGCGGCGGTCCGGATGTTTTCCTGGGCAAAACAGGCCTCATAGAGGCGATCCAGAATTTTTTTATCCCGGGTCACAAAAAAATGCCAATGTTCAATCCCGAAGGATGAGGGAGAAAGCCGGCCTGCCTCTAAAATGAGGTTCAGATCTTCTTCGGAAATTTGCTTCTCCACCGAAAATCGTTTACAGGCATAGCGGCGTTCCATGGCAGAGTGTATCAGCCGGGCCGTATCTGTATAATCTTTCATCATTCTGCAAATTCCAGGGCTACTTGAAACATATTATGCAGGCTTGTCTGCCGTTCCTGACTGGACATTTCTTTATGGTTCACATTGGAATCTGAACAGGTCAGAATGGTCAAAGCCTTTTTGTGGTGATAGGCTGCATTGCAATAGAGGGCATAGCACTCCATATCGGTGGCAGCGCAGCCCATACGGGCCCATTTTTTCCATCCCTCTTCGCCCTGGGCATTATACAGGGAAAACACATCTGAAGAGAGAATATTTCCCACCCAGAAGGGAATATTGAACCGCCGGGCGGCGGCCACCGCCGTCTCCAGGAGACCGTAATCGGCGCAGGGGGCAAAGGTGCCGCCCAGATTATATTGGGCCCCATAATTTGAATCCGTAGAGGCCGACATGGCAAATACCAGGTCCCCTACATCCACATCCTCCATAAGGCCGCCGCAGGTCCCGATACGGATGATCCGCTCCACACCATGGTGGGAGAAGAGCTCATAGGAGTAGATCCCCATGGAAGGGCCTCCCATACCGGACCCCATGATCGAAATTCGCTTGCCCCTGTAGGTGCCGGTAAAGCCCAGCATACCCCGGACCTGATTAAACTGCACCACATCGGAGAGGTAGGTTTCTGCCACATACTTGGCCCGCAGGGGGTCTCCGGGCATGAGCACCGTTGGTGCGATCTGCCCCGGCAGGGCGCTGTTGTGGGGTGTGCCCCGATCTTTATGGTAAAGGTCGTGCTGATGATTGGTCATTTCTATTCCTTCTCAAT
>JAAYUZ010000078.1 GCA_012517385.1 Treponema sp.
ATTTTAGTTGTGCGCTCCCGCGCACCAGGTTAAGGTAGCTTTCGTGTTACTTGCTGGCGGGCTGCGCCCTGGCTCGTAATACGACAGCCGCGATTTTAGTTGTGCGCTCCCGCGCACCAGGTTAAGGTAGCTTTCGTGTTACTCGCTGGCGGGCTGTGCCCTGGCTCGTAATACGACAGCCGCGATTTTAGTTGTGCGCTCCCGCACACAAGGTTAAGGTAGCTGTCTTGTTTCTCGCTTCGCTCGAAATACGACAGCCGCGATGTGGGTATACTTTTATCAATTTTAATAAAAAAAGTCAAGGGGAACCTGAACAGGCGACTTAAGTCTTTGTAAGTTTTGGCAAAAATCTGTTACTTTTACAAAAATCTCAGCTGATTGTTACTTTAAGATCCCACCGCTTTTTTGACCTGGCAGCTATCGTCTTTACAGTTTTCCAGTCCTGGGCTGCAATGGAAAGCGAATCGGGGATGCCTGTGCAGGGCTCTAATGCTACATGATGGAAGCCGCCAAGGCCCCGGTTTATCCAGAGGCCTAAATAGGGAACCATCGTTGGGTCCCAGCTAAATTCCAATCGATCACCGGTATGCTTGTTTTCTATGGCTGCAAAACCTTGCTGCAAGGGCCCAGCAAAACCTTTCACGCATAATTCTGTTCCAGTTCCGGGCACCTGGCATAGATCGAGTCTTATACCGGGATATGGTTCCGGATATGCCCACACATCCCCCCTCGTAATAGGAACCCCAATACCGCCATCTAACCTTAAGGAGGTAACTTCTTCAGGGAGTATCAAAAAATCCCCCTCATAGATATTTTTTAAAGGATGTATACACCAGATAAAGGGCTCTTCCTCTAGACCTGTATTTTCAATTTCATATTGGAACAGGAATGACCGCTCATCAACTAACCTAATGGATCTTGTAAATTTCAAGGGCGAAACCGAAAGTTGTAACGTCGCAGTCAGAACACCCTCAATAAGATGAACAGGATCCAGATCCCAGGCTTCATACCATACTTCACCATGATCAGGTAGCTGCCGTCCCTTAAAAGTACAGGCCGCCACGGTGGGGATACATTCATCGATCCCCGCCTGGGGACTGAGACCAAAATTGTCTCCCGCCCTATTTGTCCATAACCAGTCTGGGCGGTCCTGGTGCCAGAGCCATTCCCGCCCGGTCTTAAGATTTTTAAGGCTAATAATTCGGCCCCCAAGTTGTGGAACCATGAGGAGTTCAACGGTTGAACTGCGTAGTTTAGCAACAGAAAAACCTTGTAGATTGGTATGAACAATTTCATGCATCATAATGTTGAAATTATAATTAATTTATTTAGCTAATAAAAGATGAGGTACCCAAATCCTCTCTATTGGATTCAGGTACCTTTATCATATGATCATGGACTTACAAAAGTTATTTGAGGCAATTTATTGTTTAATTTTTTCCTTTAAGGTGGCCATACTATATCCATACTGATCTTTCAAATCCCTCAGAGGCTTATCAACAGGAATATCCGCCGGAAGGCCTAATTTTTCAATAACCTGCTTTGTTGAAACCGAAAGCGCCTTGGCCACATCCTGTATGCTCATGGTGCCCTCTAAGACAAAATCAGCGGGGACCGCAAAGGTAGTGGCTTGAGTCTTAGCTGCTGTTTCCGCAGGTTGTGCTGTTTCAGTTTGTTGAGATGCCGGGGCTTGGGCAGCGGTTGTTTCCTGGGCCGCTGGTTTTACAACAGCACTTGTTTCACCGCTTTCACCAGCATAGGGAACACCCAGAATCTTTGCTACCGCAAAACGGACCGTATCGGTTTCAAAATCTTCTATCCCGGCGACCGCAGCGGTGTCCTTTAGTTTTGTAGTTTCAGGAACCTTCTTCATATCCAGACCAAGTTCCCGGTATAGTCGTTCTGTTTCTATACCAAAGGCAGCAGCTACTTCAGCATAGGTTGATGAACCTTTGATATCGGCTACATTAATATTTCCCTTTGTAGCCAGATCGGTTAGTTTTGGTGCTACGAATTGTAACATATTTGTAGCCTGTCCTATAAGGGCGGCACCGACAAATATAGCAAGACCGATGATCACCACGGTCCAAAGATTCAGAGCCTTGCCGCCCAGGGTTGCAACCAGTGAAGGTTTCTTGGTGGGGCAGGCGGTAACACATTCCATACAGGCAATACACTCAGGTGAATTTACAGATTGGACTGTGGAGACTTCAACATTCATCGGACAGACCCTGTCACACTTGGAACAGGATATACAGGTATTCTCAATCCTTTTAATTCTAAAAAGAGGAACCCTGCTTAGAATTGCATTCACCGCTCCAAGAGGGCAAACATACTTACAGAAGACCCGATCATAGAACATGGAACCAACCATGATAAGCACCAATAATATAAACCCGACGCCGAATTCAGCCCAAAGCTCGCTAAAACCTGCAGATAAGTGGGCATAGGCAGCAAGCGGATCATAGGTCCGTATAACCAGGCTTGCAGTGGTCCAGGTAAAATAAATGATTCCGACAAGAATTGGATACTTTGCCCAACGCAGCACCCTGTCGACCTTTTTTGGTACTTCGAAACGTCTTTTAAAGAGTTTTTTCCCTATCCAGCCAAAGACTCCCTGCAGAGCACCAAAGGCGCAAAACCAGCCGCAGAAGAAACGGGACAGAACCAGCCCAAGGGCAACTATGGCGCCAAAAAGAACAATGTTACTGGGCATTAACTTTTTAATAAATTCTCCCCCGGCAAGAAATTTCATCAGAGTTTCGAGCCCGCCAAAGGGATCCAGGGCGTCCACTGAAGGAATACCCTGCAGCCTCTGATGCAAAATGGTTAGAACCGTAAATCCAACCAACACAATACCGAGAGAAATTCTCCGTGCAATTTGAATCGGGGGCATCTTTTTTGCAGCCATCTCATGTCCTCCTTATAAACCTAATCTGAAGCAATTTTAAAACTCAGGGAGTTTTAAAACAGCCACCTCATCTATTTAGATTTTTCTGCAGCTTCAAGTTCAGCTTTCATTGCTTTAAAAGTTTCTGCCGAAATTTCTCCCCTGGCATACCGTTCAATCAGGATATCAAGCCCCTTTGTAACTGCCTCATACTTTTCTAATTTTGACTTTTTTTTAAAGGAAAGTATAAGTGACACAAACAGGAAAATCAAAATTCCTAATCCAACCCAATGCAGGAGCGAAAACCAGGTCCCTGGATATGCAGACCAGAACGATGGGCCATAACCATAAAAACCACGTAGTAACATATAAACCTCCGGTTTTTATACTGCAAAAACCGTGCCAATCAACTATTTTATTATTATGCAATATTTTACAAACAACGATAAATCAGGAAAGATTTTCTCAATAAATTAAAAAAGGGAAAATATTGCCCATAATGGGTGTAATTATGATTGAATACGATATAGGCCGGACTGTGCTGCTACCATTCCTTCTTTTGAAAGCGATTCTATTGCTGCCTTAAGCCGTTCATATTCAATAGCGGATGATTTAGAAAGATCTTCCAGACTTGCCGGGCCCTGTTCGGCAAGGTATCGAACTATGTAACCTCTGGCTTCCCGTAAAGACCCCTTAAAGGGGGATTGGCGGGTGTAATGGGCACTGCGGCGGCTAGGGTTCTGGGTGATTTTTTTAAGCTGGGCTCCATAATCCATTAAAGCGTAATACCACTGCCGGGGTCGCTGGCGATCCAGGGTCTGCTCTAATATAGGAAGGAGCAGCTGATCGGGAACGCCCTTTTCGTCATGAAAAAAGAAATGCAGGAGGGCTGAACGGATATTTGTCTCAATGAAAACGACCGGCTCATTATAGGCAAAACAAAGGATAGCCCCTGCGGTATAGGGCCCGATACCCGGGAGCTTGATAAGTTCCTCCTTAGTACGGGGAACATGCCCCTTATGCTCCCGTACTATGGCTTCTGCAGCAAGTTTTAAAAAGCGTCCCCGTCGGTTATAGCCAAGACCGGCCCATTCCCGCAGAACCTCATCCAGGCTTGCATCGGCCAAAGCCTGGGGGGTGGGCCATTTTTCCATCCAGCGCAGCCAATAGCTCACTACCCGGCTTGTCTGGGTCTGCTGCAGCATCACCTCGGAAACAAGGACTCCCCAGCCGTTATCTATATCCCGCCAGGGAAAACTCCGCCCCCGGGCTTTATAATGGTCCCAGACCGCATTCTGGAACTCTGCAATTTTAGCTGGCTCAGGTAGTACAAAATCAGAGGTCATTATCACAGTACACTCATTATTAAGCTGTCCGGGATTCAAGCAGGTCTTTCATTGTTGAAACAGCCCGTTTACCCTTGCCGCTTGCCTTCGCAAGTTGCTGTATCATCTGGACAATACTGCTATTTTCCCGGACTATTGCATCAATTGCCTGTTTTAATGAATCAGAAATCCTAAGTAATTCATCAATCTGGGACTCTATGTTTCTTTCATCCTCTTTTTGTTTGCCCGTTTCCTCCCGGATGCTGCGGGCTGCTTCAGACAAATCAGCTAGGTTACGCCTGAGCTCTTCAGTAGCGCTCCGTTGGGCAGACAGAGAATTTCTGATACTTACAATACTATCCAGAGTAAGATGGGAACTTTCCGATACCCCCTCCAGGGCTTTAGTCATTCTTTCATTGGCGGTGACGCTGGATTCGATGCGGCTCGTAATTTCCTTTATCGAATCACGGATCCTGCCAGCCCGTTCTGCACTGGCTCCCGCAAGGTTTTTAATTTCATTGGCAATTACCGCAAACCCCTTCCCGGCTGCCCCGGAATGGGCCGCTTCTATGGCGGCATTCATGGCTAAAAGATTCGTTCGTTCAGCAAAATCCTCCACAGCTTTTACAATATCCACAATAGTGCCGGAAAGGGTCTTTATTTTGTCTATCGAGTCATTCATTTCCCGGGAAGCCTTGAGTCCCTGATCTGCCGATTCCTGAAGCGCTTCTGCAGAACGGGCGGTTTGTTCCATATGGGCAGCTACTTCTGCAACCGCATCGGCTACTACGGATACTGATTCAGCCGAATACTTAATGCCCTCCGCCTGGCGCTGTACACCGGAGTTTACATTATCTAGAGATGTGGTAAAATTCTGTATTGCCTGCCGGGAGTCCAAAACTGCCTGCACCTGTCTATCAGCACCATGCCGGATCTGTTCGGCTCCCTGTGCCATAGCTTCTGCAGACCTGGCCGCCTGCACCGCATCTTCATCAATATCACTGGATAATGAAGCAATTGCATGGGTAGTCTGTTCTAATTGTTCAAGGAAATTGCTCAACTGCTCGGTCTTTTTATGCACTTCCTTAGAATATCGTTCTAGATCGGCATGCAGTCGGGAAGATCGGATGGTGAGGGATATAAAAAGGGAAATATTAAGACAGAAGAATCCCAGTCCCTGAAGCCATACCAGGGGTTTTTTACCTAGAACAGAATAAATCACATCATGGGTACCCAGTCCCACACCAAGGATCACACCGAGTAAAAGGGGGATAGCTTCCCGGTTTCCCTTTACTATGGCCCTTATGGTAACTATGGCAATAAATACTATACAGAATTGAACAAAAAGGAGGGCTGAATTAAATACATCTCCTATTATGGCAAGGTCCTTACTGTTAATAACATAGGTGATTGTTATCCCCAAGGGTATAACAATAAGCAGCCAGGAAAACCAACGGGGAACCTTTACTGCTAAAAAACTGATGAAAAATTGGACCAGAGCGGCCATAGAAATGCTGAGACAGGCCTTTGCAAAAGCCCTGTTAAGAATATAGGGAAGCAGGGTAGCATCAGCCCCAATTTCTGCAAAATACAAGGCTATTGAGATTGCTGCAATCGAATACCATAGATTGGGTGTATCAGACTTTCTGGCGATCCATAGGGCAAAAAAGTAAAGACCGATAAAGCCTGAGAGAACCGCTAAAATTGTGTATAGGATCCCATTGAGAAAAGAGACGACCTGGTTTTCAAACTGAGCCCCCGCTATATCGGTTATTTCAACAGGGAAGAGGGGCACAGCATGGGCAGGGCTGAAGAGTCTAATTAAGAGTTGGTTCTGTCCGGAAGTTTTTATCAGCCCTGGGGGAAGCAAAAAGCAGGCAGACTGATTTCCCGGTAAAGAAAATTGTACCCTCTCAGCGGGTATTCGTCCCCGGGAAGCGATAAAACTGCCATTTAAATATACTTCATAGGCTGCATCAATGCGGCCTAGAACAACATAATAGGGTTGTCTGAAGGGAATGGAATTAAAGTCGAAGGAAGTGTGTATCCAGGCAAAGCCCCCCTCCAGAGACAGGCTAGTTGGAAGAGAAAACTCATGCCAATTGGTAACACTAAGAGTGACGGGTGCCCCATCTTTAAGGTCCCCTGATACATATTTCCATTGGGATAATTGGTACCGTTTTCCGCCCTCATTCTGAGAAAATATCGATACGGAAAGGAGCATAAAGAA
The DNA here is from genome assembly GCA_012517385.1 of Treponema sp. Classification (GTDB taxonomy): domain Bacteria; phylum Spirochaetota; class Spirochaetia; order Treponematales; family Breznakiellaceae; genus Gracilinema. The sequence goes on from JAAYUZ010000078.1 coordinate 6,446, forward strand.
AACAAAAAACAGGGCACCCTTATGTTTCATTCTTTTTTCCTTAAGGTATGTATAATAAGCTCTACAATAGCTTCGACTTCCATGTGATCCGTATCTATGATTATATCAGCAAATTGGTAATTGTTGTTGTCAATATTATATAAACGTAAATAACGCTCACGATCCTGACGGTCCCGCTCAGCGGTAAAGGATGCCAATTGTGCCCGGTCTCCCCCTTCCCGCTTATAAATCCTATCAAGTCGAACCTCCGGGGAGGCTTTAAGGTACACCTTCAGATCCGCTTCGGGGAGCATCCAGATGGCAAGCCGGGACCCGAGTACACAGCCCCCATCCTGCCGGGCAAGCTCGACCTGCCTGCGGTCCACCTCCCGATCCCACCATTCATCGTCCTTTGCTTTTTCTAGCACCTCTTCGAGGGTAAGGCCCATTTCCTGGGCAAGGGTCCGGAAGGTAAAATTGATGAACCTAAGTCCCAGTCTTTCAGCCACCAGACGGCTCACCGTAGTGTTGCCGCAACCGCTTTTACCGGAAATTGCTATTTTTGGCTCCTCTTTGCTCATTCAACATTCCTTAGCTGTTCTCTGACATTTTCCAGGGCATCCTTCATGGTAACCACCGCCCGGCTTACTTCGAGGATAGGACTTTTTGAACCGATGGTATTTACCTCCCGGTTAATTTCCTGACAGAGAAAATCCAGTTTTTTCCCCGGTGCAGGATTCCGTTCCACCTCAGACTTAAACTCCGCCAGGTGGGCCTTGAGTCGGGCCACTTCTTCGGAAATCGTATATTTCATAAGCAGTACCGCAGTCTCTGCCAATACTCTATTTTCATCGATACTGTCCCCCAAAAGTTCTGCGAACCGGTTTCGCAGATTCTCCTTAATCTGGGCCTCCAGCATAGGGGTATGGCGCTCCACCACTGCCGCCGCGGCTTCCAGGCTGGCAATATGGCCAAGTATGTCCGCCTCGGTGGCTTTACCCTCCCTGATACGTTCCGCTTCAAACTGCTCCATGGCAGATTGCAGTATAGGTTCAATTAAAAGCCAGTACCGCTCCGGGTCACGGATTTTATCTATCTGCAGCACCCCTTCCATACCAAGTATCGTATGCAGCTTTGGTTTTTCATCAATCTGAAGGGTCTCTGCCAATTCGCAAATGGCCTGATAATAGGCCTGGGCTGCGTTTTTATCGATGGAAACTGAAACATCGGTAGCTAATTCTTTTAAGCGTAAAGATAATTCTATTTTTCCCCGTTCACAGCGGCTTGCCACATAGTCCCGGATACGATTTTCCAGCATACTCAGGAAGGGAGGCAGATTGATGAACACCTCTAAGAATCGATTATTGTATCCCTTTATTTCTACAGAAAGGGAAACCCTATCATCCCGGAATTCCCTATAGGCATAGCCGGTCATGCTCTTCATGTTGCAACTCCTCCAACAGGGCCTTGCCCAATTTCCAATTATCCCCGGCCCCAAGGGTAACAAAGAGGTCCCCCGGCCGCAGTGCCTGCTTTAAAAATGGCAGGGCATCCATAAATTCATCGTAATAGTATAGGTTATGTTTTTTTAAAGCGGCGGTCCTTTCATAAAGGGTTCTGCCAGTGACTCCTCCGGAATACTGCTCTCTGGCGGAACCATAAATTTTATGCAACACCAGCACGTCGGCGGCCTGCAGAGCATCGGCAAATTCTTCTAGTAAGGCGGCGGTTCTCGTATAGGTGTGGGACATAAAGCTCACCACAAGCCGACGCCGGGGATAAAAGGCTCTGAGCCCTTCCAGGGTGGTTTTAATGGCCGTCGGATGATGACCGTAGTCATCCATGATGAGTATGCCCCCAACTTCGCCGATTATCTCTGAACGCCGTTTACTGCCCCGGAATGACTCAAGGGCTTGTATGAGAGCCCCAAGGGCAGCCTCATCTACGGATTCATTGCCAAGGTATTGTTTCCGAATGGAAAGGGTCAGGGCTACCGCTGCGGCGGCATTCAGTACCGTATGCTTCCCTGGCACTGAAAGTTTAAAGGTTACGGGAAAAGCCTCTAAGGTAAACAGGGTCCGTTCTTCTTCGTTTTTAATACCCGTAATCCGGTATGGGCCTTCCGCATGAAAACCATAGGGAATAAAGGTTATATCCTGCCGGGTCTGTTTCACAATCTGGACCACATCACAGGCTCCAGGGTCATCTGCACAGTAGATCAGTTCACCCCCTGCGGGGAGACGGTTAGCATACTCCACAAAGGCGGCTCGAATAGATTCGTAGGTCGGATAATAATCCTGGTGATCGCTTTCTACACTGGTGAGGACGATCCGCCGTGGATGGAAGGATAAAAAGTGCCGTCTGTATTCACAGGTTTCGGCTACAAAGAACTGGTCTCCCAGAACTAAGGTCGATCGTCCTCCAAAATTTCCGACCGCACTGCCTGCCAGTATCTGGGCGGGGAGACCTAAACATTGTAAGAGGGTCCCCGTCAGGGCTGTGGTGGTGGTTTTTCCATGAACACCCGCAATTCCGGATGAATCGAATCGTTGTGAATAGGCTCCCAGCGCATCGGTATATTTAAGAACAGGTATTGATCGGGCCAGGGCGGCCTTAAGTTCCACATTGGTTTCGGGGCTGTAAGCGGCAGAATAAATCACCAGATCGAGGTCCGCAGGCAGATTTGCTTCAGAAAAATCTTCCCGATAAGGGATGCCAAGTTGTCCTAAGATTTCGTCCGTATAAAACTTTTCAGGTCTATCGGAACCGGTAATGTGAGCGCCGGACCGAAAAAAGAGTTCTGCCAGGGCGCACATGCCGGTCCCCTTTATACCGACAAAGTGGACCTTCATGCCGGCAATGGTTTCAGGTAATGAATAACTGCTTTCCATAAACGCATCCTACCCTATGAGGGACCTTTTTTCAACGTGACCAGGCCTTTCCTAATCCATTTCAGCTTCCCAAAACATCGATTGCCTGTTACAAATGACAACTATGAAATCCTTTTCAGGTTCCCAGGATGTGTTTGAATGGTTGTCAGGTTTTATCAATTTTGAACGGGGGCTTTCTGCCAAGGCGTTCCGTCTGGACCGGATGCATATTCTTGCTGATCTTGCAGGGCATCCGGAACGCTGCGCCCCGGTGATCCATGTGGCAGGTTCCAAGGGCAAGGGCTCCATCACCACCATGATCGCCGCTATGCTTCATGAGGCGGGCTACCGCACGGGCCGCTATGTGTCTCCCCATGTTACGGAATACCGGGAACGGGTTTCCCGCTCTGAGCGTTTTTTTGATGAATCGGTATATGCTGCTGCGGGGGAAGAGCTGCGGAACCTGGTTACAAAGGCGGTACAGGAATATCCAGACCTCTTCAGCCCTGAATCTCCTGAAGGTGAAGCTCCAACCTTTTTTGAACTTCTTACCCTCTATTTCTTTTTATGCTGCAGGCAGGACCGTTGTGATGTCATGGTGGTCGAAACCGGTATGGGGGGCCGACTGGATGCAACAAACATAGTGGATCCCCTGGTTTCAGTAATCAGTCCCATAGAGCTGGAACATACCCAATATCTTGGAAGCACCATAGCTGCCATAGCGGGAGAAAAGGCGGGCATCATAAAACGAGGCCGGCCGGTGGTTCTCTCAGAACAGAGACCGGAAGCCCTGGATGTATTCAGGAGAACAGCGGCAGAACGGGGTTCACCAGTATGGTATATCCCGGACCTTGCTGAGGTGATTGACCTTCGGGTGAGCCGGAATGGGACCCGTTTTTTCATCAATATGAAGGATGTTCCCCAATCTCCTTTACAATTTGATGAATGTTCTCAACCATTTGAAATCGAACTCTCATTGATAGGTGCAATCCAGGCGCAGAATGCAATTCAAGCCCTGACCGCTGTCCGGGTCGCCTTTCCAGCCATACCGGTAGAGCCCCTGCTTCGGGGTCTAAAGGCGACACAATTACCAGGCCGATTCGAAGGGGTTCATGAATCACCGGCTGTCATCATAGATGGGGCCCATACCCCTCGCAGTGTCAACCTCTGTACGGAAACCTTTGTGAACCTCTACGGCAAAGGCAATATTCTGCTTTTTGGTTGTGCCGCCGACAAGGACTCCGCTGCCATGGCGCGCCTTCTGATTCCCCATTTTTCCCATATTATCATCACCAGACCAGGAAGTTTTAAGCAAAGTGAACCGGAACGGATCATAAAAGACTTTACAGAAACCAAAGAAGGCTTTACTGTAGATATAGAAGGTATTCCGGATACTAAAAAGGCTATAGAACGGGCTTATTTTCTCGCCCAGACCTTGCAAAAGCCCCTTTTAGTGACCGGTTCATTCTATCTGGCGGCGGAAGTACGCTCATTTTTTACATCATATTAGTATTACAAGGATGTTTTCATGGATGATACAGCACCAAACAAGTATGATGAAGATGTAATGAGGATTATAAATCAGTTAAAAACTGAAATTATTGAACGGAAATGGGCAGAAAAGAAGTCCCGGGATGCATTGGACTATGCTGAAAGCATCATAGATTCGGTTAAACATCCCCTGGTTGTCCTGGACGAAACCAAAAAGGTTATCTCTGCAAACCTGGCTTTCTACGATCTATTTAATCTGACTCCTGGGGTTGTACTTGGCCAGAATTTTCTGACCATGGCAGATGGATTCTTTGATTTCGATGAAATGAAACAGCTCTTCGAAAAAAAGCAGAGCTCCGAACCGCAGGTGGTGGATATCTACCGAAATTTTAATTTAATTGGCAGAAAGTACTTAAAAGCGGCTATTCAGGGCTTGCAGTACAATGTTAAACACCTGCGGTTCTCCTTCCTGACCATAGAAGACATCACTGAACAGAAAATAGCTGAAATGAAGCTGAGAAAAGCCCTGGAAGATAAGAGCATCCTTATCCGGGAAGTGCATCACCGGGTGAAAAATAATTTACAGATCTTGTCCAGCCTGCTCTCTCTCCAGATTACCACCCTGAACGATGAAAGTCCGATGCAGGTGCTGGAGGAAGCCCAAACAAGGATCATGGCGATTGCGGCAGTCCATGAAAGTCTCTCCGATAATGGACAATTAGGCAAAATACCAATCGGTGAGCCGATACGCCGTCTTATTGAGGGTCTAGATGCCCTCTACGATGATAATGTGCAGGTAATCCTCACCATTGATCCTATACATCTTACTATAAACCAGGCAACACTCCTCTGTCTTGTATTAAACGAAATCGTCAGTAATTCCCATAAACATTCTTTTATCGACCATAAGGGGGATGATAAACGAATCTTTATCGAAATAAAAGAAGAGAAAAACAACGTAATTCTCAGTATTTCCGATAACGGAAGCGGCTTTGGCATTGGAAAAGATAGATTAAACTCTGAAGGAAGTGACCACTCCCTGGGATTTATTCTCATAAAAAATCTGGTGGAAAAACAGCTTCGCGGTCAGTGGAATGTAAAACAATTTGGCGGTCTTATTCACGAAATTCGGTTCCATATAGAAGAGGATCAGACCATACCGCCCGTTTCGGTGGAGGAACTTAACTCGTAACGGACAGGATTTCCTGTTAAGGGGTCCAGAAATTCGAAGGCCCATGCTTGCAGTGCCAGAAGCCTCCTTTCGCAGTTTTCTTGCCTGCACTGCGGATTATACAAGGGATCCCCAATTATCGGAAAACCGAACCATGCAAGATGACAGCGAATCTGATGCCGGAAGCCCCGTGTTATTTCTACATCAAACATATAAATTGATGGATTGTTATCATCTCTTTCGACTGAACGTAAGATGGTGATATAGGGCTTGCCCTGGTCAAGGGTAATTTCTTTGTGTTTGCTCAATAAAGCCGGCCCTAATAAAACCGGCCGAACCTGTTTGCGTCCCGGACCATAGGGCCGGAATGGGCTTGAAATGGTAAGCGGCATCTGCAATGCTTCGTCCAGCGTGTATGGCGGGGGCGGGAATCCCGATAGGGAACCAATTTCTTCATCTTTACACCGCTTGCACCAGGCATGGTATCTTTTAATAAAGTCGCCCCGATCCTGCTGAATAAGGAGAGAATCGTAGGCTGCTTGAGTTCTGGCAAAAAGCACAAGCCCATTAGTATCCGTGTCCAGACGATGGAGTAACCCGCCCTCTATTGGTTTTTTGCCTGAAATCATTCCTACTTCGGGGAACCTCTTAATACACCAGAACAGCAGATTATTTTGTTCTCCAGCTTTAAGGGGTGCTGTAGCAAGCCCCGGCGGCTTGTATATGACAAGGTACGAATCAGTCTCTGAAAGTACAAAAGGTTCGTCTCTCGTGTGCATCATAGGCCTTGCGATATTACCCCAGAAACTGCATACTTGCAATGTGAAATACAGCAAAGTAGACAAATATACCAATCTTCTTAAGAGTGTCAGCAGCAGGTTCATTTTAACCTTTCAGCTCTTTACAAAAAATGAGCTTGCAAACCATGCAGCCGCAGGGGCTTACGGCTTTTTCCTTTCCGCTGCTCCCGCACTATTACTGGTTGTTTTGTTTATATCTAACCTGTTTCGTTCCAGCCCTGCAGCCCTCACAGATTTCTTTGAGTCCTTCAGCAACTCCTATTTAGAAGGGCTTGGTTCACTGCTCGATAGCCGAAGCATGGCCTATTCGTTTCTCAGTTCTTCAGGCGGCGGTATCTCCGGACTTATCGCCATACTAAACCTGATATGGACTGGCAGGGTGTTTGCATTATCCCTGCAACGGGGCCTGCGGGTAGTATTTACAAATCCGCCAGGGAATTCAAAACCAATCAGGGATAACCTGATACCCTTTGCTATAGAACTGGCGGCTATCCTATATGCCTTGCTTTTTATCCTTTCCACCAGGGGTGCGCTCTTATTAATTGAGGGGTCCAACCTTAATCGGCTCTTTCCTGTACTTTTACCGATACTCCGAATAATAGCCCTTATGCTGCCATTTTTTGGCCTTGCCTTACTGACCTATGGGGCATACCGACTGGTACCTCATAACCCACCCAGTCGAATTGCCGCACTACAGGGTACCCTGGTCGGAATGATTTCCTACAGTATTGTCTCCACATTGTTTCAAATTGCGGTAAACCCCGCTCGCTATAATCTGGTCTACGGTACACTCGGGAATGTGGTATTATTGCTAGCAAATGTGTACTTTTTCTTCTCCTTCTTTTTCATGGGAGCCCAGTTTGCCTATGTGGTCCATTCCTTTGATGCCCTTATGTTCACCCGCTTCAGGAAAATACAAGGCTCCAAATCAAGAACTAACAGCACTGGCATACCGCATTTCGAACAGAGAATCTTTGGAAGTCCTGCGGGTGAAATGAAAAAATATATTCGCTCCTATGAGGCAGGAGCTAAACTTTTTAATGCAGGGGAATCGGGTACAACGATCATCTATGTGCTTTCTGGCATAATTGGCATCTATATACAGGATGAGGACGGACTTCAGAAAAAAATAGCAGACCTGCCGGAGGGAAATTTCGTTGGTGAAATGGCATACCTGCTCTCTGAACCAAGGACAGCTACAGCCATCGCAGAAACCGATGCGGTCATCATAGAGCTGCCTCCAGAAGTGTTCGAAAAGGTTTTAGAGACCGACCCTGAAACAGCCCGGTATATTATTGGTTCACTTTCTCGCCGCATCAAGTCTGCCAATGAAAAAATCAGAGCCCTTTAAGATCTTTCAGTATTGCCTTAAACCGTTCAGGCAGGGGAGCATAAAAGGTAGAAGGTTTTGTATTACCTGGCAGGGTCAGAGTAAGCCGGAGCGCATGAAGCATAAGAGTAGCATCGGGAAAGCGGGTATCCTTTTTAGTGGAATAAAGGGGATCCCCTAAAATAGGACAACCCAGATAGCGCATGTGAAGACGGAGCTGATGGGTTCTTCCTGTTTTTGGCCTGAGAAGCACTAAAGCATAATTGCCATAGTCCCTGACCACCCGATACAGAGTCACCGCATGTTTTCCCCTATCTTTAGTACAGCAAAACAGCTTTCGATTATGCTGGTCCCGGGCAATAAAGGTTTCTATTCTTCCCCTGGATTGCGGTAAGGTTCCTTTTATAATTGCTATGTAGGTTTTCCGGGTTTTTCTCTGTTTAAACTGGTTGGCCAAAAACGTGAGGGCCTCATCATCATAGGTAGCGATGATAACCCCGCTTGTGTCCTTATCCAGCCGGTGTACGATCCCGGGACGAAACGGTGCTGCTGCAGCTGCAGCCGGCCCATCCCCGCAAATAATAGTTGCAGTTCCATTCAGGGTGGGATCGTAGGGGGCTGGCGGCTCCACCTCTGCCCTTAATTTTTTATTTCTGCGGTACAGGATCCCATTGGCCATGGTTCCCTGTCTATTGCCCGCTCCGGGATGAACCACCATGCCCTGGGGCTTGTTGATGACGATTACCCGTTCATCCTCATAGAGCACATTAAAGGGAATCTCTTCAGGTATAAGGTCCGTGGGCTCCGGAGAGTTCCAGGAAAGGTCAATGAGGTCTCCCGGTTCCACTATCCGGGATACCTTTACGGGCTTTCCATTAACGGTGGCGGTCATATTTCTAGCCTTTACCTGGGATCGGCTTAAAAGCTTTAAGACTTCTGAAACATACCGGTCAAGCCGCATCCCTCCCTGGGCTTCTGTACCAACAATGCTGTTAAAGTGCTCCACAGTGTTATTCCTGTCCCACTTCCAGTTCCGATCCCTGATCCGGTGACCAGGGTTCTATGATTATTTCAGGCTGCAGCTGAGGTGGAGCACTCTCCCTCTGCCGGGCTCTTTTATGCTGAACGATGAAATAATCGACCAGGGCAATTACTATCGATAAACCTGCGGCAACAGTGAAGGATGCGATTCTCTGGTTTTCATCCATTTCTATTGCTCCAGGAGCTTTAAGCGGCCAGGGAGCATACCGCCGATCCCAACCATTAGAATAAAACCGGTAGGAGTCCACCGCAAAGGTGGTAAAAAAGACAGTAAAGGGAAGGGACCCAAAGGCTACAATATCAGCCCGTCTTAAATCCTGAGCCCAGAGCGGGAACTCATTCTTATCATAAGGTACCGGACCAGTCTGGGCTGGAGCGGCCGGGAGATTAGTTCCGGCTTGTTGACCGAACACCGGTTCAAGCACTGTTATACCTAGCAAAAGCCCCATCAGGAAGTATAACACATTAGTATGCTTTATTATCTTCATGATGCATCCCCCTTAAAAAGGGCTGTTCCAATACGAAGCAAAGTAGACCCTTCCTCTATGGCAATTTCAAAATCGTTGGACATACCCATGGAAAGAACACCCATATCAATCCCGGGGAATCGCTGTATCAAGGTTCTTTGAGCCTCCGCAAGCTGTCGGAAGGACTGACGAATCAGTCTTGAATCATCCGTATAGGGAGCCATTGTCATAAGGCCCCTGAGATGCAGCAAGGGATATGAAAGAGCCAGTTCGACCGCTTCTGTGAGTCTATCCACATCGGGATATCCGGTTTTTGAACTTTCACCGGTATGAAGCTCCAGCAATATGTCTATCGTTTTACTTTCCCGCTCACATTGCCGGGCCAGTTCTAATATAAGTTCATTTCTGTCCACCGATTGTATACATGAAAAGAGCTGAAGGGCGTTTTTTACCTTATTTCGCTGTAATTGCCCTATACAGTGCAGTTCCATATCGGCCAAGCCGGTTGTGGTAAAGCCGAACTTTGCCCGGGCTTCCTGAACCCTGCTTTCCCCAAAGAGCCGTATACCCGCCTCATAGGCTTCTTTAATACTTTCGAGGCTCTGAAATTTGCTCACCGCCATAAGCCGGATAGCTTCCCGGTTCCGACCGGCTCGATCACAGGCCCGCTGAATCCGTTCCTCTATTCTGCAAACATTATCCCTTACTGACATAGAAGCGACTCCACTGCCCGGGCCAACTGAACAAAGGCATCAAGAGTAAGTTCCTCCGCCCGCTGCTGCCCCCTGAGACCTGCATTCGTAATAGCCCGGTCTGTCAGTTCACTTATATCTTTGCAGGACTTACCATAAGGGCCAGAAAGGAAGGCTTGAAGATTATTTTTTATATTCTTCCTTCTGTTTGAGAACAAGCTGCGTACCATGGAACGGAACAGTGGGGTATCTTCCTCAGGATTTCTATCACTCCGCAGATCCAGCCGGACTGCCTGGGAATCCACGTTTGGCACCGGATAAAATGACGGCCCCTTTAACACCATGAGGGGCCTGATGGTATAGGCAGAATTACAGAGTACCGTAAAGGATGAATAATCCTTGCTGCCCGGCTTAGCAAGCATCCGCTGGGCTACTTCTTTTTGTATCGTTACTACCATGCGCTTGAAAAAACGCCCCCGCTCAATAAAATCCGCCAACAGGGTTGCTGCTATATTATAGGGCAAGTTTCCCAGGAAATATTCACATTGCTGTCCCTGGGCTTTTTCTTTTTCCGCTTCCTCAGGCCAGGTTTTTAATACATCACCTTCTATCAACGCAAAGGCAGCGGGAACCGGGATAAGTTCTCTTAAGGCCCGGGCAAAACCACGATCAATTTCAAAGGCCTTTACCTTTGCGCCCTGTCTGATAAGTTCTACCGTCATGGAACCAAGTCCCGGGCCTACCTCCCACACGGTTGAACCTTCGGGGACTTCAAGGGCCTGAACAAGCCGTTTCCGTACGTCCCCGTTTATCAAAAAATTCTGACCAAATTTCTTCTGCATACCCAGACCATGCTCGTCCAGATAGCGTCTGAGAGCCGAAGGGGCATCATAATCAATTAAAGGCAGTAAGGGTTCGTTTAGTTTTTCCACGATATTGACCATACACAAAGAGGCTTGCCATAGCAAGACTGCCAAGCCCCGTAATAACCCAATTTACATTTCCCCATTCCACAGACAAGCTGGCAATATACCTTAAAAGCAATACATGTATCTTATATAGTATCTCCAGCCCCATCCCAACAAAGGGCATTAACGGGGGCAGAATATAGGAACTAGTAAGATATAGAATACTACCAATCATAAACAGAGATGCAAGGGCGCCCAAAAGAGCTCCCACAAGAATGCCTATGGGATACAATATACCAAAAAAGCCCGCCACCAGGGGGGCCGTAGCAGTAAAAGCACCGAGGGATGTGGCAAAACTGGCAGCAAGGGCAAGCGGAAGCCGCCCCTTAACCACATCCAGAATTGGCGGGCTCAACAGCACAATGCCCGTTAATGCAGCATAGGAAAGCATGGCCGAAAGGCTTGCCATACCTACCGGATCGATAAGGAGCTGAACAATAAAGGATAATCCAATTACTGGCAGGAGCGAAACGGGTATCCCCTGAAAAAAACAGAGGAGCATGAGCGTATACATTACAAGAGAACGGGAAAGCGAAGGCTGAAACCCTGCAAGATATACATATACAAATAAAACACCAAGACTAACAAACGATGACAGACGGACACCAAGGGGTTTTCGCAAAACAAAGGCAAGCAAGGCAGCTATAATTCCCAGATGCATCCCCGATAGAGCCAGCACATGGGAGCTCCCGGTTTTCCGGTACAAAGCGGTCACTTCCTGATCCAGATCATCCCTAAATCCTAGCAGCAAGGCAGCGGCAAAACCACCCCATTCCGGACCCCGTAATTGCTGCACCAGGCTTTTTCGCAGGTTAAATCTCAGCTTTTCTATACCTGATGGGTCCCAAAGTTTTACAACCCTGGATGCTGCAAAGGTTGGAATGGATGTGGCATCCCCATTCCCGTCCTTACTGGGAAGAAAAGATCCTTCAACAAGCAGGGTACTTCCCTGACCAGCAAGCTCCCGAAGCGCAAGGGCAGAATCGGAAATCAATAGGTTGATGATACCCCGGGACGAAATCCGGAGCCCCCGGGAGTCTTCGCAGTACTGCACCACCCCTTGGCCTGAAAGACTGCCCTTCGGCAGGAGCCGTGCATCGTTGATAAGGCGCACCTGTATAGTTTTAATTGATTCTACAGGCATAGGGGCGGCAAAACGACTCTGGTTTTTATAATGTAAGGCAACAAGCCCTATAGTAATGCCAAGAGCAAAAGCGATCAGCAGCCTAACGTAGAAACGAAATATTCGCTGACATTTTTGTTCCGCCAGTATATCCAAGGACCTGAAAAGTCCAATAAACAAGCATATAATAAAAAGGCTTAGAAAGAAAACTTTGGGAGCCAGCGCAAGGGGTAATAAACCACCGGAGAAGCTGTAAAACAGAAGGGCAGCACCGCTGGCAGTACTTACCGCAGGGGAGAAGCCCTTCATCTGTAATGGCTCTACCATTTCAAACGATTCATAGCATCCCGAGCGGCGGTCTGAACAGAATCTGGATACGGAAGATAACCAATATACAAAAGATAATCAAAGGCAACCTTATCCCCAATATTTCCAAGGGCTTCTATTACGCTTATGAGCAGTTCCTCATCAAATTCCCTGGTACGTTCCATGGTCGAATTGATTAGCCCCAGCTGTAAAGAGAGGGCTTGAGCGGCTTCGGATGTACCCATGGCACCAAGACATTGAATTGCCTCGATAAAGGCACTCTTCGGAACCAAGCCATTGGAATAATTGGTCTGAAGCCGATAAAAATGTTTAATAACCAGGGTAGTAGCCCTGCTCCATCGGTATTCAGTAAGAACCCGTATTGAAGCATAGCGAAGTTCATCCAGCGATTTCTGATCCGTTTCTAATGGCGCAATATAGGAAAGAGAAATATCTAATGCATTTTCAGCGATCTCGCCCATATCAGCGGGGGTAAAATCTTTATGTGACAGGGCTGCATTAAAGGCGGCCAGTTTTTCGACCGGCGAATTCTTCCTGATTACATCGATTAAATATTTTTTAAGGTCCCCTTTAATCGAACCCAGGGCTTGAGATGCCAGTTGGGCATATTCCTCTGGATATCCCCCAATCATGGTCGAAAAGAGTACTGGGAAAGATGAGCCATCCCCCAATTGTCCCAAGGTTTTGATGCAAGCTGCCAGTACCGCATAATCGGGGATAAGACCGGATCGGTAGACATTATTCTGATTTGAAAGAAATTGATTTAAATTCTCTACAACCCGGCTGTCACCCTTGCCAAGTATTGCCAGGGCCTCTAAAACGGCTACCCTTGTTTCTGTATCCCGGTATGCCATAAAGAGCCGCCAGAGTGCATCCCTATTCTGAGGCTCACCAGAGCTGGCTGCGGAACTTGCAATGGTGCCTGCAAGCTTGATCATTTCCGGATCATCCTTGAGAACATCCGCATACTGCAGTACAAAACTCAAGGTATAATCAAAGAAGGCCCCAAGATTGCCTTTCATATCCGGGTCCTTTACCGCATTTAAAATAACCTCCGGTTTTGTTGCCAAAGCGGTCCGGATAAATAATTTCTGGTAGCGTTGCAGTACAGGACTCACTGCCTGGGCAAAGGAGTAATCAGGATTCAGACCCATAAATAATACAACCAGCAGGCCCAACAGGGCTGATCTATTTAGATTCATTGGAACCCTCCATTGAAAGTACAGGAGATTCTTCAGTGTTGCTTTCATCTTCGTTAAAAAGATTGTAATTATAATCAGGTTTTACGCCAAAAACCTCAGCCAGAATACGGTTTCTTGTATTAAGGGATGGTGGTAAGGCTTCCACATGTAAAAGAGAACGATTTTTTTCTTCATCATATTCTACAGAACGGACGGTCCCATTCATTACAACCGGGTGACCGTCGATTTCAAATTGAACCTTAATTCTAAGTCCTTCTACTCCCTTTCCACCGATCGCAATTGCACAGCCCGTATCGGAGAGATCCTCAATGATACACCGGAGACCCGGTTTCACTTCTACCTTTTCAGGAGGTTCCTCAGCAGGGGGTAAATATAAATACGCCGGTTTATGGGTACGAGCCCGGATAGATCGACGTTTCTGGGTCCTGAAAAGAGAATCCGAATGGGCTATCTGCAGAACACTGGTACCTCGAGCCATGGCTTCGTCCAGCACATAGCTGTCGAACACATAACCAGCATCATCCTTTCTCCAAAAATAGATTGCAAGCCTTTTTCCTTTCCAGTTGATCATTCCCTTTTGAGCTGGAATATTCGGTTTTTGGATTGTAATAAATCGATCTGAATTGGCTATTACCTGGGATTTAAAGACCCCCAATCCATCAACCAGTACTTTTATGGGCTGGGTCTCTCCGATTGAACGGGAACTGCTGATCCCCTTTTTATATCGCGGGTGTTCAAATTCAATTTTTTTTCTATATTCATACAATTTTGAAAGAAAATCCTGGGTTTCCTGGTTTCGTCCTTCACCAGTTAATTCAGCCTTTTTAATAAGTTCCCCAATACAGCGATCCAATTGCTTCTCAGACCAGAAGAGGGTACTTGGGTCTTCAAGTTCAGCACTTATAGCCAATTTCCGGAGCAGCTGCAGCTCACCAAATGAAAAGCCCGCATCTTTTCCCTTGGCAAAAAACTCCAACCAGGAATAGTTGCTCTTCGTATCCCGTTTATAGGTAAAAAGAATGATGAGACTTATGATTGCAACAATGGATAACAGTATATACAGCATCATCCCCGCACTATCCTTTTCTGTCTAAAAATCTGGCGTAATCCAGCGGTCTTTAAAAAAAACAATCCAGCTGTTATAATAGAATATACCTTAGCAAGGATTGCATGTCAAAAAGGAGACCCCTATTTCTGCCTTAGTCGAAGCTTTTTTATTGTATTGGGCCTTTTTTATCCCCGGAATTTCGCTTCCCCATACAGCGGTAACCTATATTCCCTTTGTGACAGTACAAGAATTATACCGAATAGTTTTTTACGATGTTCCTGTCATAACCCTCCTTTTATATATTCTGTGGCGAGAGGATAAAAGCCTGGTAAGATCCAAGTTTACTGTAAACCGCCAAAGCATATACTGGAGCTTTATCAATTTTCTACTCATACTCGGCAGTGCTCTCTTCATTTCTGCTATAGCCCAATATGTGCTTCCGGCCTATAAGCCGCCCCTCATTCAGGCCCCACAGACCCCACCTGCGTGGATAGTGATGATTATAGGCAGTTTTGCTACGGCTTACCTGGAAGAAATCTTTTTTCGATTGTATCTGCTCCATCGGTTCGATACCGCAGGAATAAAATCCATGGCAGGAAACCTGCTTTCGATACTCCTATTTTCACTCTGTCACCTCTACGAAGGATCCCTGGGAACCCTGAATGCTGGCCTTGCAAGTCTCTGTTTTACCCTCATCTACCGTAAGACTAACAGTATTCACAGCCCAGCCTGGGCTCATGGACTCTATAATCTGTTAGCCTTCGCATGCGGCATCTAGGTCCTATCAATTCTTTGTTGACAATACAGAATCTCGTTAGTAATATATATTTTATAATATATTAAGGAGTTCCTATGAAACACATGAAACATATAAAGCCTATCGGGCACATCATTTTTACTACCCTGTTTTTATTTGTTTCAGTAACAGATATGGTGCTTTTTGCAGCCGAGGGAGCAAAAAGCGCTGCAACTGCTAATAATACACAGGCCTGGAAAAAGGCCTTACAGGATGTGGGCTTCACGGTATTTCCAGAAGCACAAGCCCTGCCGGTAATAAGGGTCCCCGGATTGGATGGCAAGCAGATTGATATAAAGGATTTTGCAGGCGCCTTTGTGATTCTCAATTTCTGGGCCACCTGGTGCCCGCCCTGCAAGGCAGAAATGCCTTCTATGGAAACCTTTTATAAAACCTTTAAGGACAAACAACTCACCATATTTGCCATTTCTACTGGAGAGAAACCAGACACGGTACAATCCTTTATTAAAGCAAATCCCCACAGTTTTCCTATCGGCCTTGACAGTTCAGGACAGCTTGGGGCGATATTCGCAGGACGGGGCATTCCAACCACCTATATAGTC
The DNA here is from genome assembly GCA_012517385.1 of Treponema sp. GTDB lineage: Bacteria > Spirochaetota > Spirochaetia > Treponematales > Breznakiellaceae > Gracilinema. The sequence continues at coordinate 22,314 of JAAYUZ010000078.1, forward strand.
AACCCTGAAGGCAAGGCTATTGCAGGCACCATCGGCGGCAGAGACTGGATGGATAAAAAAACTGTAGAGGCTTTTACAATCCTGCTTTCCAGCGGTAAAAAATAATGGCCCTGTTTTTTGAGTTTTTAACCGCCGCAGTGGCGGGGCTCCTATCGTTTCTATCTCCCTGTGTTTTTCCGCTCATTCCCTCATATTTAGCGATGCTGAGCGGAACCTCGGTAAAAACCCTGAACGAGAGCACCCGAGGTGGGGTTCTCCAGATTGATGAAAACCTCAGACAGGTTCGCCGCACTGCCCTGCTTCGTTCCATAGCCTTTTCTCTGGGTTTTGCCACTATCTTCGTTACCTTAGGGCTTATATTCTCTCAGGCCACAGCCATGATTGGGGGCTCTGGCCGGATATGGGCCATACTCGCAGGGGCAGTTATCATAATCCTCGGATTTGACACCATATTCGACTTTATCAGCTTCCTCAGAATAGAAAAACGATTTCATGTACAAAAGCGTCCCCGAGGATACCTATCATCCTTCCTTTTTGGAGCTGCCTTTGGTGCCGGATGGAGCCCCTGTGTGGGCCCCATGCTGGCATCTATCCTGTTTATGGCCGGTTCCGGATCCTTATTTAAGGCAGGCCTCCTCTTAGCTACCTACTCGCTTGGCTTGGCGGTTCCCTTTATCGTTGCAAGTATTTTTTTGGGATCCCTCCAGGGACTTATGAAGAAGCTTAAGGAACACCTGGGAACAGTCAAAATATTCTCCGGTCTGGTACTAATAAGCATTGGACTGTATATGATGCTGGGGGATCTGCGCCAACTTTCAGCCCTCTTTACCCGTTTTGGTTATGGCCTCCAAAGCGCAGCAGAATCGATGCCCCAGGTCTTTCACATAGGGATGGCTCTCGTATATGCCATCATTGGAACCCTGGTGTTGTTTACAGGAAACCGGGGAAAAAACCTTAAATCTCCGATAAGGATCAGCATTACTGTTCTATGTATTGCTCTTTTCGTTTTGGAGCTTACAGGAACCATATCCACGCTCCTCATCATTGCAGGATGGATGCTCTTTCAGGGCATTTAGGAGCTGCAGGGACTGTTTTACTAAATACCGGACAGTCCCTGCAGCCTATATAGAAACATCTTTTTACAATCTTCTGCGGGAATTTACCTGAAGATAGGTATACCGCTTAAGTCCAGCCTCGTATTCGGCCAGGATTTTCATTCCTTCGTTGGGTTTTACCACATCCTTTTTAATAGCCTGTTCAACCTGGGTTTTAATAGATCGAATGAGTTCCGCAATGGCATACTCATTTTCTTCCAGTACTTCCCGGATGGTATCACCCTCTATAGTCTCATCAATATACCAGCCCTCTTCTTCATCACTGTCCAGCACAATGTGGGCCTCATCCATCCGGCCAAAGAGGTTGTGCATATCTCCCAGGGTGTCCTGATAGGCACCGGTTAAGAAAATTCCAATGTAGTAGGGTTTATCATTTAAGTCATGGAGCCAAAGGTATTCCCGCTGATCCTGGTCCTCCCCATCCCCGATAAAGGTGTCTACCTTGCCGTCCGAATCGCAGGTAATATCGGCGATGGTCCCCTTAATCGTAGGTTCCTCATTGAGCCGTGACAGCGGCGTCATGGGAAAGAGCTGGCCCAGGGCCCAGGAATCGGGGAGGGACCGGAATACGGAGAAATTTAATAGATACTGGTCTTTAAGTCCTGCCACCAGTTCTTTCATTTCTTCGCTCATCCGGGCCTTGCCTTCATAATGGCGGCTGATTTCTGCAAGTATTTCCCAGGAGAGGGATTCCACCACCGCCCGGGACTGCAGGTCCAGATACCCGAGGTCAAAGAGGCTCATGGCCTGCTGACGGTAAAATACCAGGTCATGAAAGGCTTCATCGTAATGCCCCGCATCGACGGTTTCTTTTACCTCTAAAATATCCCGAACCACCTTAGGAGCATTTTTAGGGATGATCAGATTTTTAATAGTATTCAGTTTGGCAATGCGGCCAAAGGCTTCTACGGCGATCATCGAATGGTGGGCAACCAGGGCCCTGCCGCTTTCAGAAACAATACTTGGGTGCTTTACCTTTTCTTCGTCACAGATATCCATGATGCCATATACGATGGTATTGGCATATTCCCGGAGGCTGTAATTAGCCGATGATGCCACCGCGCTGCGGCTCCCGTCATAATCCACCCCAAGGCCGCCACCCACATCAATATAAGAAATAGGACATCCCATACGAACCAGCTTGGCATAGAACCGGGCTCCTTCACGGACACAACGGGTAATGACCTGAATATCTGGAATCTGGCTTCCCACATGGAAATGAAGCAGGGTTACACAATCCTTTAACCCCGCCTGCTCAAGAAGATTCATTGCCTCCAGGAGGTCCACTGTGGAAAGTCCAAATTTAGCAGCCTCCCCCGAAGAGGTTGCCCACTTTCCGGAGCTTCGGGTGGCAAGCTTTATACGGATGCCAATATAGGGCCGGACGCCCATCTCTCTGGATAAATCGATGAGCCCCTTAATTTCCTCCAGCTTCTCAGCCACCACCACCACTTTTTTCCCGATTTTGCATCCCATAAGCGCAAATCGGATAAATTCATCATCCTTATAGCCATTACAGAGTAGAAGCCGGTCATCATTTTTATGGATAGAAAGGGCTAACAGCAGCTCGGGCTTGCTCCCCGCCTCAATACCCAAACCATAGGGTTCTCCCGCATCCATCAGGGTCTCCACCACTTCCCGCATCTGGTTTACCTTTACGGGGTATACACCCTGGTATCGGCCTTTATAGCCCGCTTCCTCAATCGCCTGGGCAAAGGCTTCGTTTATACGTTTTACCCGGTCCTGCAGTATATCCTGGAACCTGATATGGAGGGGAAGCCGCAGCCCACGATTTTTAGCCTCTTCTATCACATCGATGATACGGATTCGGGCTCCATCCTTGCAGGGTTCCACGGTGATACAGCCATCATCATCAATGTTGAAGTATCCGGAACCCCACTTTGAAACACCATACAGTTTGTTTGCGTCTTCCCTGGTCCAGGCCATCTAGTTCTTTCCTTTGCTGCCAATATGGATATGGCTTCCATCGTAGGTAGCGATTGCTGTATATACATCGGGACGCCGGTCCCGGAAAATGCCCCAGGCACTCCTGGTGATGCGGATGGCATCCAGATCAAAGGTATGAATTAAAACAGTTTCGCTGGTCCGGTCCGCCGATTCAACGAGCTGGCCATGCTCATCGGCGATAAAGGATGAACCATAAAAGGTGATACTTGAGTCCTCTATTTGTTCCTTACCGACCCTATTTGCAACAATTACCGGCACCAGATTCGCACCCGCATGGCCCCGCTGCACAATTCGCCAATGTTCCATAGAGTCTATGGATGCATCCTGGGGTTCTGAACCGATAGCGGTAGGATAAAAGAGCAGTTCAGCCCCTTCCAGAACCATAGCCCGGGCTAGTTCCGGATACCATTGGTCCCAGCAGATACCTACCCCGATCTTTCCATAGGCGGTAGACCATACCTTTACCCCCAGATCGCCCGGATTAAAATAGTATTTTTCTTCATAACCAGGACCATCGGGAATATGGCTCTTGCGGTAGATGCCGAGCACCGTGCCATCCGCGTCGATAACCGCAATTGAATTATAGTGGGCCTTATTGGATCGTTCAAAAAAGCTCACCGGAATAACCACCGACAATTCTTTGGCGACCTGCTGAAAATGTCTTATAGCCGGATTCTGGTCCGGTTCTGTGGCAAGATCAAAATATTCTGGCTTTTCCTTCTGGCAAAAATAGGGTGTTTCAAACAGCTCCTGCAGCAGTATAATCTGGGCGCCCCTTGCTGCTGCCTGGCGAAGCATCCCGTCTGCCTTTTTTATATTTTCATCCCTGTTCCATGAACAGGACATCTGCACTGCCGCTACGGTTACCTTTCTCATGGCTGCTCCTTTTTAAGTATACGCCTTTGGTATTTGCTGGGTAATGCAATGGACATTACCACCACCCTTAATAATCTTCATTCCATCAATGGGGACAATCTTTCTGCCTGGATATTGTTCCTGTAAAATACCCAGAGCTCTATCATCGGCCTTTTTCATTTCACTATCCCCATCCTTTCCAAACACGGGCACAATAAGAGCTCCAGTGACGGGATAAAAGTTGATATAACTTAACGTAAGGCTTTCGCCTCTGCAGGTCCGCCGGGGCGGTTCAGGGATAGTTACAATCTCAAGGCTCCGTCCCATTGCGTCCCGGGCTGCTTCCAGAATGGCAAGATTTTGCCTGCTATTGGGCATATTGGGGGAATCTGTTTCAGTTGCCACCTGGATCAGCACCCGTCCGGGTTGGACAAAGCAGGCCAGGTTATCCACATGGCCATCGGTTTCATCTCCCCAGAGGCCCCGGTCCAGCCAAATAACAGCAGTAACTGATAGGTATGTCCGCAGATACTCCTCGATTTTTTCTTTAGATAGAGCGGGGTTTCTGTTTTTGGCAAGCAGACATTCTTCAGTCGTAAGGAGGGTCCCCTCCCCGTCCACGTGAATAGAACCGCCCTCTAGTATCAGGGGCGCATCATAGCGCGGAAGTCCCAGCTTTTCTAGAATTAGAGGAGCCAGCCTATTATCTGCATCAAAGGGATGATATTTTTCACCCCAGGCATTAAATTGCCAGTTAATCCCTGCCCGCCTTCCATCTTTATGAACTACAATGGTGGGGCCGTTATCCCGCACCCAGGAATCGTCATGGGGAAAATCCCAGACCTCTACCGAAGCAGGCAACCGTTTACGGGCATCTTTATAGGCTGCATAACCACTGTCATCTACTTGAGAGCGGGCAATCATGTAAAGGGGTTCAAATTCTGCGATAGCCCGTGCTACCTCCACATACCCATCCCTGGCTTCCTCTAAACCATCGAGCCAGGCTTCGCGCCGAACTGGCCAGGACATAAGGGTCCCTGCGCGGGGAAACCATTCAGGGGGCATCCAAAAACCATCGTCACTTGGCGTTTTTACTGTGTTAGAATTAAAAGCTTTCACAGGTTACGTTGTATAGCATTAAGACCAGCAAGGCAAGTACTATATAACCAGCACTAGATTAACTGCTGCGGTTCCCTTGCCCTGCCGTTCCTTAACCGCTGCTTCGAAGTGTACTCCCATATGCTCACAGGCTTCTGCTATAAATGAGAGGTAATACCATCCAAGACCATCATCTCCATAGGGACCGGTGCCCTGTTCATAAAGTTCCTGCAGGCTTTTTTCACCCAGGGATAAACGTCCCCGTTCATCGAACATCCGTTTCGTATCCTCAAAACTGCTGGACCCGTCATATAAACTCAATTTTAAACGGTACCGCCATCGCCCCATGGCCCAACGTTTTGAGAGGGACCAGACCATTATCGAAGCAAGACCATTAGGCAGCTTAAATATTAATTCCCTGCGTTTATCCGGGTTTTCCAGAATGGTCCGAACCTCCGAAGGTTTTGTCTCAGGTCCAAGCAGCTCAATCAGGGTCGACCGCTCAGCAGCACTCATTAACTCTAGAACCATAAGAGAAAGGTAATCAGCCAGGTCTACCCTATCCAGCACGGTATGAATTACTTTAATGACATCCTGTTCAATTTTTTGCCGTTCCAGAGGGGTGCTGCAGAGCAATACAAAATAAATGAGGGGATCCACCGTATCCAGAAGTTCCCGGATAAAGTACACAAGCCGCTTTCGTTCTTCATCGGTTTTGCGCGTATCGATGAGCAAGGAACGGATAATCGGTTCAGAAATTTCCTTCTTAATAGCTTCTATAGCATCGGATCGGGATTTTAGGGCATTTTTTAATTCAACCGGAGATACGGCATTTTGTGCATCCAAAGCCTGATGCGGATGGCTTCGATTCCATTTTGCAATAACCTCGGTCCGTACAGCCCGATCTATTATGGTAGAATTAAAATAACCATAGAGCATGGAAAATATAACAAGCCGTGCCAGATCGCCAATCTCATTTTTAACAGAGCTTAAATCCGGTACCGGGAACTCTGCCTTCTCAACAAAACCGGTAAGGAGCAAACGTTTCAACCAGGGAACATCAACCATTCTTAACTTGAACCCATAGCGTGTATCCCCATCGGGGGTAGTAAAGGTATGTAAACCGGTTGCTCTATTCTTAAAAAAGGCGGCACCTTCCTTGGATAGTACAATTTTTGATTTTAAGTCTATGCAATGGGGCTTTTCTCCCATGGTATGCTGCGTTGCAGGTTGACCCTTACTCACCGTCGGTACCTCCGACCTGTTCTGGATTGATGCCATACCCTATTGTATCATGATGTAACGGATTGACAAGAGGGAAAAAATAATTGCAAATATATACATATTTTTTGCATACCCATACATTTTGGAGGCTCCCATGGCAGTAAAAATATGCATGAAAAATCCTGTCGTTGAAATTGATGGTGATGAAATGACCCGGGTTCTCTGGGCTTTGATAAAAGAAAAGCTCCTCTTACCCTATATAGAACTAAATACGGAATACTATGACCTGGGTCTTGAGAACCGAGATCGGACCGATGACCTGGTAACACAAGAAGCTGCCCAGGCCATTCTGAAACACAAGGTCGGTGTAAAATGCGCAACCATTACCAGCAATAAGGCCCGCATGGTCGAATACAACCTGAAACACCTGCATCCCAGTCCTAACGCAACAATCAGGGCTATATTGGACGGCACCGTTTTCCGAAAACCGATTATTGTACGGTCTATACAACCGACGGTTTCCACCTGGAAAAAGCCAATTGTTATTGCCCGTCATGCCTATGGGGACGTATATAAGAATGCAGAATTAGCCATACCCGGACCAGGCACCGTAGAACTAGTGTATAAAGGAAAGGATGGTACGGAGCAGCGAATACAGGTTGCAGATATGAAAGGCCCCGGTGTAGTTCAGGGCATGCACAACCTGGATGACTCTATCGCCAGTTTTGCCCGCTCTTGTTTTATCTACGCCCTGGATGAAAAACTGGACCTCTGGTTTGCCACTAAGGATACCATTTCAAAAATCTACGATGGGCGATTCAAGGAAGTGTTCCAGCACATCTATGAAACAGAGTTTAAATCCGTCTTCGAGAAGGCTGGTATCACCTATTTCTATACTCTGATAGACGATGCGGTTGCCCGGGTCGTAAAAAGCGAAGGGGGTTTCCTCTGGGCATGCAAAAATTACGATGGGGATGTGATGAGCGATATGATCGCCAGTGCATCGGGCAGTCTTGCGATGATGACCAGCGTACTCGTATCTCCCAACGGTGCCTTTGAATACGAAGCGGCCCACGGAACGGTACAGCAGCATTATTACCGCTGGAAACGGGGAGAAAAGACAAGCACTAATCCGGTAGCCCTCATCTTTGCATGGTCTGGAGCGCTGGCAAAACGGGCTGATCTGGATGAGAATCAGGAATTAAAGAACTTTGCAGCCCGATTGGAAGCAGCAACATTACAAACCATCGATGAGGGTGAAATGACCGGAGATCTGGCGCGGCTGGCCTCCCCTGCTCCTCAAAACATATTAGACTCCTGGGAGTTTATAGATGCTATAGCCCGGCGTCTTTAGACCAATTATCCCTTAATTTATCGATATTTCTTGACTAATGTCCCCTTTTCCCCTTATGGTACTATAATACACAGGAAAGGAATACATTATGGCCAAACAAAAAATCCCCGCAACACCATCTATACGCCGGCTACCATCGTATCTCCATATCATCCGGCAGGCAGAAAAGGATGGTGAAGAATATATTTCCGGTACCGTTATTGCCAACGAACTGAATCTAGAGCCCATTCAAGTACGCAAAGATTTAGCAATTACCGGCATCATCGGAAAACCCAAAAAGGGCTATCCCGTGCATGCCCTTATAACCGCGATTGAACATTTCCTGGGCTGGGATTCCATCCGGGATGCGGTACTTGTTGGGGTGGGAAATCTGGGGTCTGCCCTCATGGGATACCAGGAATTCCAGTTCCATGGTCTTAATATCCTAGCCGCCTTTGATAAGGATCCCAAAAAAATCGGTTCTACGGTTCACGGTGTACCAGTACTGCCTCTGGATACTATGGAACTTCAGGTTCGGAACCTGGGGGTTACCATGGCGATTCTTACGGTTCCCTCAGCAGGGGCTCAGGAAACCGCAGATATGCTTGTAAAAGCGGGGATCACCGCAATCTGGAATTTTACCAATGTAAAACTAAAGGTTCCTGACTCAGTGGTAGTACAAAAGGAAGATTTGTCTTCAGGTTATGCCATGCTCTGTGTCATGATCCAGACTAAAAAACTAGAAGGCAGATAAACCGATTGAGCTCAGCATCGGAAGATAAAAACCAGTATCAGGCAGAATTGCTGCGGAACCGGCTTACAAAACGGTACAAGCATCTACGAAAATGGGCAAGACGCCTTGGCATAGATGCATACCGGCTGTATGACCGGGATATTCCGGAAATTCCCCTCCTTATTGACCTTTATGGCGATGCTGTCTCGGGAGCTCTCTATGAACGGCCCTATGAAAAGGAACCGCAAGAGGAAGAAGTCTGGCTTGCTGTGATGAAACATGTTATAGCAGAGACCCTTGAACTTCCGCTTGACCAGATTTTTATTAAACAGCGAAAAAGACTGCGAAACCGGGATGAAGGCTCAGCCCAATATCAAAAAATAGACTCTAAGGCAGTTATCCGACAGGTTCATGAAGGGGGACTTACTTTTCAGGTAAACCTCTCAGATTACCTGGATACAGGACTCTTTCTCGATCATCGTTTGAGCAGAGATCTTATCCGTTCCGAGGCAAAAGGGCGAAGGGTACTGAATCTTTTTTGCTATACCGGCTCTTTTTCAGTTTATGCAGCCCATGGAGGAGCCGCCCAGGTAGATTCGGTGGACCTTTCCAATACCTATCTTGATTGGGCCAGCATTAATTTTGAGCTTAACGGATTTAAAAGCCAGTTTATAGAACCGGATAGCTATGTAAAACAGGCGCTACATCCAGGGAAAAACCTCTTAATTCGAGCCGATGTACTTCGTTTTTTAAAGGAAGCGGTACAGCACAGACTCCATTGGGAGCTTATTGTGTTGGATCCTCCCACTTTTTCAAATTCAAAAAAAATGACCGACATTCTCGATATCCGCAGGGATTACAAGGAGCTCATTGAGCTCTGCCTAGCCCTTCTTTATCCAAAGGGGCTTTTATTTTTTTCTACTAATGCCAGGTCCTTTCATTTTGAAGCCGACTATTTTCAGCAGCGATATCCAGGAATCATAATTAAGGATATAACAAAGGCAACAGTAGACGAAGACTTTCGGGAAAGGAAGGTTCGACTATGCTATACTCTTGTAACATAAGATACATATGCGCCTTAGGAATTATCACGGTTCTTCTTGGACTAAACCTGGCATGTACTACGTTAAGCGAATCCCCATACAAAAACACCGGCTCCAGCCAGCCCCCAAAAAATCTCCAGGCTGCAAATACTAAGATTATCCCAGGGAAAGCCAGAAAACCGGACTCAGGGCTGAACGATCCGGCCTTTAAAAAGCTATCCCCAGAGGTGCTCCAGTATTTACAGACCCTATCGGATGCCTTTTATACCCATGACCTTCCATTTCTGTTTAATCAAGCCGAGGCCTTTTATAAAAAAACCTACGAAGGTCTCTATTCCAGCGATGAATACCTGGCCATGTTATACCGAATCGGTCCCTATAGTACCGAATCAGGTCTTGGAGATAACAAGAAGCCAGTGCTCAACCTGAATGAAGTTTTAGGCATCACCTATACGGGATGGGATGAAATTGGTCCGGTTCTGGAAGTACGTGGTAAAATTCTGCTTACCAATGGGAAAAGCGAACACTCCAGGCTCATTCTGCTCTGGCGGCTGGGAGAAATAAAAATAAAGGGCTTTGAACCCTGAAACTCCCCCACCCAGAGGATAGAAACGCACACTGCAAATAGTCACCCTGCTGCCAGGATGTTCATACCCTGTGAAAAAAAAGGCTGTCCTATATTGGACAGCCCTGTCACCAGCCGGAACTTATTCCTTAATATTGAACTTCTTCCGGAACCGTTCGATACGTCCGGCGGTATCAACCAGCTTCTGTTTGCCCGTAAAGAAAGGATGGCAGGCAGAACAAATTTCTACGTTAATATCCTTTACAGTCGAGCGAGTTTCAATGACGTTGCCACAAGCACAGGTGATTTTAGTCAGCTCATACTTGGGGTGAATACCCTCTTTCATCTATGTTTCCTCCAAAAGTAATGCTAATCCATCGCTGCGGAACCCGTATTCATGGACCGCAGGAACGCTTCATTATTCTTACTTTTCTTCATCCTGTCAATAAGGAGCTCGATAATTTCTATATCATCCATGGGGTTAATAACCTTGCGGAGCACCCAAATCTTTTGCAGTTCTTCCTCTGTAAGAAGCAGTTCTTCTTTCCGGGTACCGGATTTCTTAATATTGATGGCAGGGAAGAGCCGCCGGTCAGAAATTCGCCGGTCCAGGTTAATTTCCATATTTCCCGTGCCTTTGAACTCTTCAAAGATAACCTCATCCATACGGCTGCCGGTTTCTACCAGGGCGGTGGAAATTATTGTCAGGCTGCCCCCTTCCTCAATATTCCGGGCAGCACCAAAGAACCGTTTTGGTTTGTGCAGAGCATTGGAATCCACACCGCCAGAAAGGATTTTCCCCGAGGTTGGTACGGTCTGGTTATAAGCCCGGGCGAGCCGGGTGATGGAATCCAGGAGTATAACCACATCTTTTTTATGTTCCACCAGGCGCTTAGCCTTTTCCAGAACCATTTCTGCAACTTGCACATGGCGGGTAGCTTGTTCATCAAAGGTTGATGAAATAACCTCCGCCCGTACTGTCCGTTCCATGTCCGTTACTTCCTCGGGCCGTTCATCAATTAAAAGTACAATCAGATACACTTCCGGGTGATTTTTGGTGATCGCATTGGCAATCTTCTGCATCATAATTGTTTTTCCGGTCCGGGGCGGGGCAACAATCAGAGCCCGCTGGCCCTTACCAATGGGACAGAACAGATTGATGATCCTGGTAGATATTTCTTCTGTAGTGGTTTCAAGGTTCAGTTTTTCATTAGGATAGAGGGGGGTCAGGTTATCAAACGGAATCCGGCTCTGGGCCACCGCAGGATCATCATAATTGACCGTCTCCACCCGGAGCATTGCAAAGAAGCGCTCACCTTCTTTGGGGCTGCGGATCTGTCCATAGACCGTATCGCCGGTTTTAAGAGCAAAAAGCCGGATCTGACTGGGACTTATGTAAATATCATCCGGACCTGGGAGATAAGAGTTCTGCGGGCTCCGTAGGAAACCATAACCATCGGGAAGAATTTCGAGAGAACCATAGGCATATATAATACCCCCCCTCTCTGTATGGGACTTAAGGATCGAAAAAATGATTTCCTGCTTTTTTAAGGTGACCATATCTTCATGGGAAATGCCATAAAAATTGGCCAGTTCCCGAAGGTCCTTCATATTCAGCCGGGTCAATTCATTGATTGAAAGCCGGGGTTTTCCGTTATCCTGGTCATTCCGTGGTTCTGGACGACCGTAAATATCGGGCATTACCACCGAAGGACGTCCTAAAGGAGGGAGCACAGATTCTGAACGGGGACTATTTCCATCCTGACTGCCGTGATTAGTACCATGGGGCCGATCAAAGGCCTTGCGGCCTCGGGGTCTGTTTCCGCTATATGTCGGAGAGATAGAAGGTTCTGCTTCAAGTTGCGGTGTTTCAGTAAATTCCTCAGTTTGTTTAATTTCTTCTTTTTCGCTTTCTATTTCGTTTTGAGCCGCCGATTCCACTGTTTCTTTTATGGCTGGTTCAGCAACTTCAGGCCGGCGCTTAGGGCGGGTTCTTATAACTACGGTCTTTTCTACTGGTTCATTTTGTACATCTGTCTCGTTGGACTGGTTTTCGTTTTTATCCAATTCTTCTCCAGATAAACCGGAAACCAGATCTAATTCAGTTTGAGTGGTTTGGCCTTCTTCCTGATTTTCTTCAGTGCCGACGGTTCTCCGTTTTCTTACGATTGC
>JAAYUZ010000079.1 GCA_012517385.1 Treponema sp.
AAACATCGGCAATTCAGAACCTTTCCTATGCAACCCGCTTTATTGAGAAACTGAAGAGCCACGGTTTCACCTTTTCTCTGGATGACTTTGGTTCAGGGTTTTCGTCCTTTAATTACCTTAAAAATCTGCCCGTCGATTATTTAAAAATTGATGGTTCCATCGTGCAAAATATCGATGAAAGCCTTATTAACTTTACCATGGTAGAATCGATTAACTCCATGGGACATGTCATTGGGTTAAAAACCGTCGCTGAGTTTGCCAGGAACCCCTCTGTAATTGAGCGGCTCCACAGAATCGGTGTGGATTATGCCCAGGGATATGCGATTGCGGAGCCAAAACCTTTGCCTTACAGCAGGTAAAGCATGTTTGAGGAACTGCGTATACTCTCTGTTGAGCGCCAGTTCTATTCAGAATTATTTAATTGTGAAAACCCTTCCCGTATTTTCGCCTGTCTGGAACGGTCTGTGAAACAGCTCGTTTCTTTTGACGGGTTATATATCCACTATAATAATCCGCTGTACGGTGTTTGTGAAAAACTTTCCGGGCCCCGGTCCCAGGAAATAAAAAGCGTATTTACCTCCAAAGTAAATTTTCTTAAACCAGATGGAAACTGGTTTCCATTTACCTTTGGAGAAGACCATGGCGCTAAGGGCAGTATTATTTTTACAACCAAGAATGACCCCAGCCCTGGCATATTATGCAGCGTGGAACGAATGCTGAATTTTTGTTCCAAAAGTCTGTACCAGTATGAGTTGTTACAGCGAATTGAACAGTATGGCAAGGAACAGGAGTTGCTCTTGCGAGAATTACGGCACCGTACCCACAATAATTTACAATTCATGCTGGGGACCCTTCCGTACCTGGTACCTGATTCTAAGGAAATGCCTCAGACCCTTACAAAACAGCTTGAACAGCGGCTGCATGGCCTCATCATGCTTAGTTCTATTTGGGACAGCCAGTCGATAGATGCGGCAGTGTCGGCTCCTTCGTATTTTGTATCTGTAGCCCGTATCCTGAGAAAACTTTGGCTGGAAGGTCGGGGCAGCCTGGAGCTATCCATGCAGGTTGATGAATCCCTGGTCCTTTCCAAGGGGATCGCCACTACGATCGGGCTGATTTCGAATGAACTAGTTACGAATACTATAAAACATGGCAGCTATGGTTATCCAATGATTCATATCAGCATTCAGCAACAGGAAAAGCATTTGCTCTATTCCTATAAAGAATGCTGTGAAGCAGTATGTGGCGACGCAATCAACCATAAGGACACTGCTCATGAAAATAGCCCTTCCTATCTTCCGGATTGTTCTGCCAGGGGTCAGGGACATGGGATCATCCGGGGGCTTGTGGAAAAAGCCGGTGGAATCATCCTATCAGAGAAAGACCCAGATAAGGACGATACTGGAGGATACTATTTTTCTGCTGCCTTTCCTCTGAAGCAGGATTAAGACAGGGCTCAACATCCGCTAACTAAAAGCGGTATCTGTTCCCTACTCATTCCCCAGACAGGTTCCGACCGATCGGGCGGTGTCAAGCATATAGTGGTCCTCAGGTACTGTTTTCACCCTGCCCGCGGGTTCACTCAAATCGACAGAGCCTACTTCATTACCTTTAAGGCTTACCATTTTTCCAT
>JAAYUZ010000080.1 GCA_012517385.1 Treponema sp.
CAGGTACACCTTGTTGTCTCTGGATGGGTCCAGTTTACCCGGATTTGCATAGCGGACATTGGGTCCCGCCTTTACCCGAACCTGATGCAGGGGCCGTTCACCCCGCAGCCAGGCTGCGGCCTGTTTGCCCGCAAAGCGGGATTCCTCAGCTACCCAGTCTACCAGGTCATGAACATGGAGTACGTTACCACAGGCAAAGATACCCTCCACATTTGTCATCAGTGAAGAATCCACGAGCGGTCCATTTGTGGTGGGATGGAGTTCCACCCCCGCATCCTTGGAAAGCTCATTTTCAGGTACGAGGCCCACCGAAAGCAGTACCGTATCACAGTCGATACGGAACGCCTTTTCCGGTACCAGGGCTCCATTTTCCATGGGGGTTACCTCGACACCCTCCACCCGGTCATTACCGAAAATATTGGTGGTCTGGCAGGATAGGTAAAGGGGTATGTTAAAGTCATGGAGGCACTGTACAATGTTACGGGTTAACCCGGATGGATAGGGCATAATTTCAACCACCGCTTTAACATGACAGCCGACCCAGCTCAGTCTGCGGGCCATAATAAGGCCGATATCGCCGGACCCTATAATCACCACTTCTTTTCCTGGTATATACCCTTCTATGTTGACGAGCCGCTGTGCCAGGCCCGCGGTATAGACCCCCGCAGGACGGGATCCGGGGATACGCACATTGCCCCGGTTACGTTCACGGCAGCCCATGGCAAGCACCACCGCCTTGCAGGTTATTTTTAAAACCCCATGGTCCGGCGAAGTGCAGATAAGCTCCTTTTCATACTGAACATTTTGTACATTGATATCCGTAACCGTGGTTCCCAAATAGACCGCTATATTGGATTTCGCAACCTGTTCGGCAAAACGTTCAGCAAATTCAGGTCCTGTGAGTTCTTCCTTGAATTCATGCAGACCGAACCCATTGTGGATACACTGCATGAGGATACCGCCCAGGTGGTCTTCCCGTTCAACAATCGCACAGGTAAAACCTGCCTTATCTATTTCCAGGGCTGCCGCCATGCCGGCTGCACCGCCCCCAATAACTACCGCATCGTAACGGAGTTCTTTCATAATTCACCCTCCAGCACCCGGCTTGCCCCGCCATGTTTAGTAATTTCTTCATAGGAAAGTCCGGTTTCACGCATGATGATTTTGATGATCTTAAAGGTGCAGAAGCCACCCTGACAGCGGCCCATCTGGGCCCGGGTAAAGTATTTAATACCATCCAGGGTGGTGTGGCCCTGCCGGATTGCCTCTACAATTTCTGCCTCCGTAACCTGTTCACAGCGGCATACCATGTTACCCCATGCGGGGTCCTTGGCAATGAGGGCATCAAGCTCATAGGGAGTAAGTTCCCGTGCCCGGGGCCGACGTTCCACGAAGGGGTCCCAATCGGACTTTTCGGTAAGCTCAAGTCCAATGTTTTTAAGCAGGTCCTTCACATACTCACCGATTGCCGGGGATGCGGTAAGCCCAGGGGATTGGATACCCGCCACCTGAATAAATGCGGGAGTCACTTTGGAAGGTTCTATATAAAAATCCTCCTCCAGCACCGGTCTGAGTCCTGCAAAATTGGTGATTACATCGTTTCGGCTCAGGGAGGGTACCATTTTCCGGCCCGAATCCAGTATCTGTTCCAGCCGTTCTGAGGTAGTGGAAAAATCTTCCTTATTTTCCGTAATGTCCGCCGTGGGCCCAACCAGCACCGTACCTTCTACGGTGGGGATAACCAGCATCCCCTTGGATACTGAGGTAGGAACCGGGAAAACAACCCGTTCGGGCCGGGCTTTAGTGAGCCGGTCTAAGAGATAGTATTCACCCTTTCGAGCCTTTATCGTAAAGGATTCGCCTCCGAAAATACGGGAAACCTCATCAGCAAAAAGCCCAGCCGCGTTCACCACATAACGGGCGTTAATTTTTCTTCCATCCGCAGCGGTAATTAACCACTTATTACGGGGCACATCCCGTTCAGCCTTTTCGACCCTGTAGTTGGTAAAAACATGGACCCCGTTCTTCATGGCCGATTCTACCAGGGCAAACACAAACCGGTAGGGTTCCACGATACCGCCACCGGGGGCATAGAGACCGCCCACCACATCGGGGGAAAGTTTTGGCTCAAGCTCAAGGATCCGCTCCCGGGAACAGAGTTCAATACCGATAACTCCGTTTTCCACCCCCTGCATATAGAGGTGTTCAACAGCCTTCATTTCATCCTCATGAAGGGCCGCTACAATAATACCGCAGCGTTTAAAGGGAAAATCCAATTCCCTCATAAGCCGGTCAAACATCAGGTTTCCCTGAATTTCAAGCCGCGCCTTAAGATATTTTTTATTATGATGAAAACCGCCGTGTACAATCCCAGAATTGGCCTTTGATGTACCAAAAGACACATCTGCTGCCTTTTCCAGCACGGCAACCTTCACCTTGTAAGCCGAAAGCCTACGGGCAATATTTGCCCCCGAAACCCCGCAGCCAATAATGGCCACATCATAATCGGGTATTCCATTGGTTCCGGGCAAAGTACTCAAGTCCGGATTTAAATTGTGCGTAAAGGTAGTTGTCATGATTTTCCGCGCCCAG
>JAAYUZ010000081.1 GCA_012517385.1 Treponema sp.
CATGATGATGTGCAGTTTTGGGGCAATGCCTGCGGCCACCCGGTAGGGATATACCGCAATGCCCTGATCTTCAGATTGATGGACATAGGTGGTGTTTTTTAAATGGGTGAGCAGGAGCGGAAAGGCCCTGCCGGTGGAACAGTCCGCCAGATACTTTTCTGTTTCTATGAGGCGGCCCAGTTCTTCTATGGCTCGGGCATAGACCCTGTCCGTTTCCTCGGACATACGGGATCGGTCAAAGTGATTTCCCGTAAAATACATGAGTTTAGCCTGCAGGGTTTCAAAACTGTTCGCGGTAACAATATCCACAATATCCCGTTTAAGCTGTCGGTAAAACTGTTTCAGGTTGATGAGTGCATAGGGCGTACCGATCTTTTGCTCTAAAAGACGGGTAAAGGTTTCCTCCCATACGTCTACTACTCTGCCCGAAATCTCGTAACCGCTTAAACAGCGATAGGTGAGGCCGAAGGAGAGAAACTGTTCTATGAGTTTCATGTCCTTCCAGGGCAGAGCCCGGTCTGTAAGAAGGTTTTTTATGGCCCGGTAGGACCAGCGGCTCTGGTAACAATCCTGCAGGTGGGAAAAAAGACGGCCTCCGCTCTGATCGGTGATAGCCTTGCCCTGGCGGATACTCACCGGGAGGCTGCGAAGCCTGCATTCCAGGAGCAGGGCTTCGCCGTAATGCTCCAGGTCGGGGATACTAAGGGCTATATCTACCACCCCAAGCAGTTTGTTATGAACAAGGTAGGCAAGCAGGTTTGCCACATAGCGGATTTCTTCGCGGACGGAAGAAAATTGGAGCAGCCTCCGGTTCAGCATTTTAAGGAGCGGTTCCTGGACAGGAACTGCAGCAGCCCCACCAGGACTTTCATCAATTTGAATATCCTGTACCGTATAGATATGAACCGAAGGGGCCTGCGAAAGTTCGGGAGCGTAGGCTACCCAATCGTCGGCAAGGTCGGGGAAGAGGAGTACCCAGGTTTTCCCCTGGCTTGAAAAGGGAGAGCGGACCCAGTCCGGTTCGTAGAGCCCGTGTGAAACAAGAAAATCCCTATACCGGTGATAGAGGGAACGCAGATCCATAAAGTAGGGATCATGAGAGGGACTGTCACTGGTGAATGTCTGGGTGCCAGTCCTTTCTATTATAGTCTGTAAAGATGGGAGAATCTGGCCTACATGGCTTATAAAGGGGGCGTAATCTGAGGCATGTTCGGGGGGTAGCAGTTCCTTGAACAGGGGAGACCCAGCCCTGGCATCCTGTGCATTTTCTTCTAATATATGGGAGGCAAAAAGCATGCGGCTCAGGCTGTTTGCGGGTTTTTGGTCAGGTTCATAGAGAGAGAGACAGTGTTCCTTAAATTCATCCCAGGCGATAAAGCGTTCCAGAGCCAGCGGTTTTCGGTACATTTCGCAGAGCTGCCTGAGCCAAAAGTGGGCAGGCACGGCGGAGGGGAATACAAAGACTGCAGAGCGGTCATCGATATGGGTTTTAAAAATATCCAGAAGTGGTTTGGGAGCCATAAGGGTATTGTATCATAGGCAGCGGCTTTTTACCGCAAACTTCTTCCGCAAACTTTTTACCCGGCAGCGCCTTCGAGACGGTCCAGGGCCCAGGTGATAAAACCGGGAAAACGGCGGGCCCAGCTCTGTTCACTATGGTTTGCCCCCTCATCGATGATGCAGAGGAGCCGGTCCTGGGGCAGTCCCCGGGAAATGAGAAGGTCCCGGATATCCAGGGTGTCCTGCAGGTAGCGGTTGGGAAAGTCCTCTTTGCTGTCATCACTGGTTTCCCGGGTACCGATGTCCAGATAGACTGACAGGTCAGGGCGGAAGTGGTCAGCAATGTGCTTGATGAGGGCTTCCTTGGCGAACCAGGCGGCGGTAGAAAAGGCGCCGCAGAGACCGAACAGGTCAGGCCGCTCATAGAGGGCGTAGAGGCTGAAGAGACCCCCCATGGAAGACCCGGCGATGCCGGTGGAGGCGGGGCCTGTCAGGGTACGGTATTTCATATTGATGAGGGGCATGAGGGTTTCGGCGATAAAGGCGAGGTAGGCTGCGCCCTCTCCGCCTGCGGAGGCAAAGCCCCTGGCCCGGGAAATATCCATGGATATGGCGGGGTTTACCCAGGGGGAATATTCATCCAGGCGGCTCATTCCCTGCCGGTCATGGTTGCAGTCCACCCCGACAATAATAAGCCTGCGGCGGTCATCCTGGGACGCCAGGCGGTCCAGAGTTTCGCCGATTTCCCAGTGTTTGCCGAAGGTTGCTGTCTCTGGTGAAAAGAGGTTGTGCCCGTCCTGCATATACAGGACGGGATAGCGTCTCTGTCGGTCCGTTTTATAGCTCGGTGGCAGGAGCACCCGTACGGTCCGGTTCCTGCCGCCCAGCTGGGGAATGGCGGTTTCGAAGGTTTCTATAGTCATGGGGCTATTGTATAAAAACCTGCCTTATGTGTCGATCCAGAAGATTTTCCCGTACCTGTTCTGCAATATGTGCTTCATGGGCTTTAAGGGCACTGCGGTAGGTCTCACCCAGTTCAGCGGCTACCTTGTAGCCCACATGGAGGAGCTGACGGAAATGGGGATTATACCGGGGATGGCCCTCTATATGACGGAGTGCAGAAGCATAGGTATCGCCGTCCCATTCATCAACCTGATCCGGGCTTGGCAACTGGTCCCGCTTGATATCGATTACGGTTGCATAGGGGCCGCAGAGTTCATCAAAACGATGATAGGCTTCCCGGTAAATCTTTTTAGCGATTGTCAGGGCTGAACCGCCGGCGGATGCGAGGCCGATAAGTTCCTCCAGCCAGGTGGTACCGGCGGTTTTCAGGTGAAGCCCCGCATTATGGGTGTATATAGCTTTTTTGATGGCAGGATAGATGGAGAATTTATCGCTTCCTGAATGGACGCTCAGCTTAAGATTTCGGGGAAGTCCAAATTCCCGTACTGCGTAGGCAATGACGAGGATATCCTGATTAAACTCCTTTTCGAATTGTGCAAGGTTTCCTACATAATCTACCCCCTTATTAAAGCGGCCGGTAAATTTGGGCGCGATAGTCTGGGCGGGAATACCTTCATCGGCAATCATGGCCAGTATGAAAAAAAGGTCCAGCGGACCCTGGGGCTGGTCGGTTTCATCCATAGAAACTTCGGTGATAAAGTTCTCCGCACCTTTTTTTTCAGCGATATACCGGTAGAGTTTCCCCGCCTCCTGTACCGCAAGCAGATATTTCCGGGCTACGGTAAGGAGCGTTGCTTCAGTGATCTCCAGACCTTCATCGATGCCGGGGATGCTAAGGTGGCCAATTCTGTTCCGGTATTTGTTGACAAAACGGGCGATAGAAGCCTCTTCTGCGGGTTTTCCAGTGTAATCGGCCACATCCAGGGTAAAGAAATCGCTGTAATCCAGAAACAGATCTACCGTCTTCAGGCTTATATGATCCGCATCAACATGGTATGGGTCTTTCCAGCCCAGGGCAGCCACGGCCCTGTCGGCCTCTTCCCGTACCTGGCTTGGGTCCGTGTGGATTATCGAATGTTCCCGGTATGACTTGTTCCATACGGGAATGATGGTGCAGCCCAAATTCCGGGCATCCGCCAGGGCCTGCAGCTGGGCTTGTCCCTGCATACCAAAACGGTCGCCGATGCCTATAGAAAATCGTGCCAATTCTTTCATTATATGCTCCTGACTGGGTTTTAAACGTTGTCCACGAGGAAACCCCCATCGACGGGGATGGATACTCCGGTAATAAAGCCCGATGCTTTATCGCTGCAGAGGAAGATGGTGGTCCCAATTAATTCTTCGTTTTGTCCGAATCGGCCAAAGGGAGTTCGGGAAATAATAGACTTACCCCGGTCGGTAAGTTCGGTCATGCTTTCATCCTTATAAAGGAGAAGGCGGTTCTGGTTTCCCACAAAAAAGCCCGGAGCAATTGCATTTACCCGTATCCCATAGGGGGCAAATTCATTGGCGGTGGCAATGGTAAGGTTCAGAACCGCACTTTTTGCAGCATCGTAGGCCCAGACCCCGGAAAGGGGTATATAGGAACTCATGGAGGTCATATTGATGATAGAACCGGCCACTTTTTTATGTATCCAGTAGGCTGCGATATGCTTGGTGGGAATAACAAGGCCTCCAAGCAGATTGTTTTCTAAGACCTCGGTAAAGAGGGCCGTATCGAGTTCAATGAAGGGGCTTTTTCCCTTATTTCCGCCCGCTGCATTTATAAGGATGTTGGGAACACCCATTGCCTGTTCGGTCTCGGCGATGGCCCGTTGTACCTCCGCTTCGTTTCCCGTATCTACGGTTACCCCAAAACAGGCTTCAGGATGACCGGTCCTTTCGGCCAGGTCACGGACGGCTTCATCGACAGGATGGTGTGTGCCGCGGCCCCAGAGGCAAACCTTTGCTCCCGCTTTGACCAGAGCTTCTGACATGGTGCCCGCCAGGGCTCCGGCGCCGCCGGTTATGATGATGCGTTTGTCCGTAAGGGTGAAAAGACTGGCTGCATAGTCCGATGCATAATTTGACATAGAATCCTCCACTTACATAGTTTTAGGTACCTGTCTCATGCGAGGATAACCTCACAGGGGAACCGGGAAACATCACATGTATTGGCCAGCTCTGAATCGGAAATGATAATGTGGATATCTTTGACACTTGCAAAAACCGAAAAGGCTTCGCTGCCATATTTGGAACTGTCTGCCAGAATGATCCTCCGTTTTGAACGGGCAATCGCCTGTTTTTTTGTGTCCGATTCATAAATATTCTGGGAACTGAAGTAGCCATCGGAAGAAAAGCCCGTAGTTCCGATAAAACAGGTGTCGATGTTAAAACTTTTAAGGGCTTCCAGGGTCTGTGGACCGATAAAGGACCCCGCATCTTTGCGAAAGTTTCCCCCCAGGGCAAAGACCAGTACCTCCGGGGCATCCTGTAAAGCGATAAGCACATCGATGGAATTGGTAACAACCCGGAGGCTCATATCCTTGATATGCAGGGCCAGTTCCTGGGTGGTACTGCCCGAATCGAGGAAAATGGTATCCCCTTCCCGTATAAATTCCCGGGCTTTTTGGGCGATACGTTTCTTGGCTTCTTTCTGTTCTGTTCGGCGTTGTTCCAGGGGCCGGATCAATTCCTTTTTCGTGGCCGCCATGGCCCCGCCCCGGGTACGGACGAGAAGCCCCGAGGCTTCCAGAAAGCTTAAGTCCTTCCGGAGGGTTACCTCCGATACCCCGAGGCGGCTGCTCAGATCCTGAATACTCACCTGTCCCCGCAGGGACACGATACGGATTATTTCTTCCTGCCGTTCCTGATTTGTCAATTTCGAAACCTTTCGATAAACATAATAAAACGAAAGATAGATGCTGTCAAGGATGGATGAGAAATAAAATTTGCAAGGGGCCAACCTATTTATAACCAAAGATTTTTATGGCCTTACTTTTACCTTTTAGATTAGCTGAGCCAAGAAGTTGAAACTGAGACTGATAGTTGGGGCAGAGCAGAAGGTAGGTTTCCTGGGATATAACACAGGATGTTTTAAATACTTTTGTGGCGGACTCAAGTCGTGATGCAACATTTACCGTATCACCGATAACTGTATAATTTTTACGTTCATTACTACCAATGTCTCCTAAGACCACTTGCCCAAAATGTATGCCAACACCGAAATTTTGAATCTCCGGTAAACCGAGCGTCTTAAGTTTGCTATTTAAATCCGGTAAGAGGGCTTTCATGTCGATGAAACTGGCCACTGCATCATCACAGGGAGAACGATTACTGCGCAATCCAAAGACTGCCATTACCGCATCACCAATGAATTTATCAACAATCCCACCATGTTGGTTTATTGTTTGCCACCAGAGAGTAAAGTATTGGTTGAGCATGCCAGTTATAGTATCTGCCTCATGGGTTTCACTGATGCTGGTAAAATCTCTTATGTCAGCAAATAATATACATAACTCAGCCTTTTGTGAGGTTACTTTGCCACTTGAGATGATTCGATCTCTGATTTCACCATCGACATACTGGCCAAAAAGGGTGTTAATTCGTTCTTTTAATCTAAGAATATCAGTTCTGCCTACCCCAAGAGATAAAGCAAGAAAAGCTCCTCCAATAATAATGTATATATGTGTAGGATCGGAAAGAAATGCGGGTAGCCATGCGCCAATAGCACCAATTGTAAGTTCCGCCTGTGGTATTGGGATATTTCTTGTTCCTGATCGGATGGCATCATCTATTGTTTTCATTGTATCAAAATAAAAATAAAGCAAAAGAAAACTACCCACATTTACAACTGTGAGTGCAAATTCAAGCGCCAGTTTTATTTTTTGTTTTTTGCTTATAAGTATTAAAGCTTGCATACTACCTGTTGTGATACTAAATATCCAAAACCAGATGTGGGCCGCATTAAATACAAAATACCAACCTTCCTTAATTTCAATAATCGTATATATGAGTGGAACAATAAGTGATCCAAATAATCTGATAAGAGGACGCTGGCCAAACTGTACCAGGATCATTGTTTGCAGGATAAGGAATGCAAATAGGGCAACATGACCGGTATTCGTAAAGAATCCAAGACCATCATTGCTGAAATTCATTAAAATGTAAAAAAGCGCGAATTGACCAGAGATCAATAATAATTCTCGGACCATTTTTGTTACAAATGACGCCTTATTCATGTAATGCTCCCATAGCAAACAGTTATACTTTCGTTTTTTGCTATATCATCTTTTTTGATTATAACTTGCTTCATGTATTTTACAATTGCTCTCAATCTTTTCAAAAAATTTTTATTTACAACTATAACTAAACCGGTTTATAATGAAGATTATATTATGGGTATCCTGGTTTCGGGTCTGGTAAACATAGAGACGACCCTGCAGATAGATACATTTCCTCTGGAATATGAGCCGGTCCGGTACCCTTTCTGGGGTATTGCTACAACCGTTTCCGGGGTGGGAGTTAATGTAAGCCTGGCGCTCCATACGCTGGGGAAACCCGTACACTTTTGTACGATGCTTGGAACCGATGTGTATGGCGAGATGGCCCATGAATGGATGCAGCATCAGGGCCTTTCATTGGAGTTTTTTATCCGGCGTCTGCCCCAGACCGCCCAGTCGGTTATTCTGTACGATAAGGCCGGGCGCAGACAGATTCATGTGGATTTAAAAAATATACAGGAACAGCGGTATCCCCTGGAACTTTTTGAAGTCGCCATAGAACGGGCCTCAGTAGCGGTACTCTGTAATATCAATTTTAACCGGCACCTGTTAGAAGTTGCTAAAGAGAAGGGCATCCCTGTATGCACCGATGTGCATACCATTGCGGACCCTGAGGATGAATATAACCGTGATTTTATGGCTGCAGCGGATATTCTCTTTTTATCCGATGAAAAACTCTGGGCAGCGCCAGATGTGGCGGCCCGGGACTTGATGAAACGGTACCACAACCGACTCATCGTTATCGGTATGGGAGCACGGGGAGCCCTTCTTCTGGAAGAAAACGGTACCTGTATCGAGCTGCCTGCGGTACATACACGGCCTGTGGTATCGACCATCGGGGCAGGGGATGCGTTGTTCGCTTCATTCATCAATTTTTATGTTGATGGATTTTCTCCGCTGGAATCTCTGAAGCGGGCAATGGTTTTTGCCAGCTGGAAAATTGGGACAACCGGGGCTGCCCAGGGATTTCTGAATTCCTATGAGCTAGAAAAATTATATGCGCAAGACCTTCAGTCTGCGATATAGGAGGAGTATAGAATGCTACAGAAACGGATAGCTGTTCTGCTTGCAGGCAGTTTGTTAGTGGGTCTCTTGATTGGCTGTGCCAGCACCAAAGAGGCTGCGGAAACGCAAGCCCAGGCGGCTGGTCCCGCATATCAGACCGTTGAAGCCGGAACCATCGAAAACATGGGCCACCCCAAGATGGATAAGATTATCCCTGCCCATGAAGCGTTGAAACCGGGTCCTGACGAGATTGTAATTTACTATCTCAGGAATGATGCAAAGTATGAACCCTGGGGTTTCTGGCTGTGGGCTGTCCCCGGCGGTGATGGAGCCGCTGTCTGGGATAAAACAAAGAACCTGGAAGTCGTCGAAGGGGTCGGCTACCTTCGGTTTAAAAAAGACGGATCTACCCTAGGAGTTAAGACCATCGGTTCCGATGGCTTTATGGGATTAATTCCACGAAAGGACGATGCCTGGGACAAGGACGGTAATGATGACCGGATTATCGATACCAAGGCGAGCAATGAGTGGGTAGTATTCCAGAATGATCAGAAAACCTATCCCTATGGTCCCTATGTGCCAACCATAGATTCTGCCCGTTTGCTGTCCCAGACCGAGGTGCTGCTGGACCTTTCTGGCCGCTATGGGCTTTCTACCGAAAAGGGGGACAGTGGTTTTATGGTCCAGTATGCGGATGGGACAAAAACCCTCACCATTGCAGATGCGGTGAATAATGCGGATCCGGAGAATAAGATGAATAACTACACCAAGCGGGTCCGTCTGATTCTTGCCGAACCGGCGCCGCTTGATGCTCCCCTGGTTGTATCCCATCCGAAATTCCTGGCTCCCGTTCCGGTAGACAGTGGTGCTCTGGCAGCTTCCATGGCGGATACTATCACTCCTCCAGAGGGCTACCAGCTTGGTGCTATCTATAATGATGTGTCCAAATCGGTGGAATTCCGACTCTGGACTCCCTTTGCAAGCAAAGTAAAGGTTCGGCTCTATAAACAGAGCCTGGCGACTCAAGCCGATTATGAATTGGAGCTTGCCAAGGATGCGAAAACCGGCGTCTGGACCGGAACTTTTAATACGGTAGATCCGGATGGAATGTTCTATGAATACGCAATCTTCTTCTGCAGCAAGGAGCAGATTGCCCTGGACCCCTATGCGAAGAGTATGGACGCCTTTACCGGCAGCGGCCTCGGCCGGGCTGCGATCATCAACCTGGCTAAGGCACAACCCGCTGGCGGCTGGGAAGGGTATACGGATGTGCGGCTGGCAAAACGGGAAGATGCCATCATCTATGAAATGTCGGTCCGGGACTTTACCATTTCCCCCGATTCGGGAGTAAAGGCGCGCCCTGGCTCATATCTGGCCTTTATCGAAAAAATTCCCTACCTCAAGTCCCTGGGTATTACCCATGTGCAGCTCATGCCGGTTCTGAATTTCTATTATACTGATGAAACGAAGACCGATTATGAGGCCACCGGCCGTTCGAGCGACAACAACTACAACTGGGGCTATGATCCCCACAGCTACTTTACCCCCGAAGGCTGGTATGCCCAGAATCCCAAGGACCCCTACAGCCGGGTAGTGGAACTGAAGACCCTTATTAAGGAACTGCACAAGGCCGGTATCGGCGTTATCCTTGATGTGGTCTACAACCATACGGCAAACACCGCTATATTCGAAAACGTGGTGCCCGGTTACTACTACCGGCGGGATGCCAAAGGGGGCTTTATTGGGCAGTCCGGCTGCGGCAACGATGTGGCCACCGAACGCCTCATGGCGGGCAAGCTTATGCGGGATTCCCTGTATTACTGGGTTGATGAATATAAGGTTGATGGCTTCCGCTTTGACCTTATGGGGCTTATCGATGCCAAGGCTATCCTGAAGGCCCGGGAAGCGATTGCTAAAATCCCCGGCAAGGATGACATCCTGTTCCAGGGCGAAGGCTGGAAAATGTACCGCGGGCCTGCCATTGAAGTCATGGACCAGAATTACATGACCCGAACCAACGAGGTGGCGGTCTTTAACGACGAGTTCCGGGACATTATGAAGGGCGGCGGCATGGACGATAAAAAGAAGGGCTTTGTAACCGGCCGGCCGGTTAACACCGCGATGATCTTCAGTAACTTAAAGGGCCAGCCCATGCTGAACTACAAGGCCGACGACCCGGGCGATTCGATGAACTATGTCTCGGCCCATGACAACCTGACCCTGACCGACAACATCGCCTTTAACTGCGGCCTTAATGCCAAATATCCGGAAGAACGGGCCGAGATTGCCGCCCGGGCAAAGCTCGCCAACTTTATGGTCCTGACCGGACAGCCTATCGCATTCCTCCACGGCGGCGATGAACGGGGCCGGAGCAAGCCTAAGCTGAACTCCAAGAGCGAAGTAATCGGCGATTATGTTCACAATAGCTACGATTCTTCCGATGACATTAACCAGTTTATCTGGAATGTACCTAAGGAATATGACGCCATGGGCAAATGGGTCGCTGGTGTCATCGCAGTTCGCCGGGCGGAAGAGGGCCTGCGGATTGGCGATATGGCAAGCATCGATGCAAGCATGAAGCAGCTTTCCCATGCGGACCAGCTTTCCATGGGCTGGACCGTTACCTACAAGGGTACTACTCTGGTCATGCTGGTGAATGCTAACTTCGATCAGGCGATAGACTTTAAGACCGGTCTTGATCTCACCAATGCGAGTGTACTGGTGGATGATGACGAGGCAAATCCCGCGGGAGTAAAAACTGTTTCAGGCATGACCGTTACCGGCCAGACTGTTACCGTGGAACCCCTTACCGCGGTAATGCTGAAACTGAAGCAATAGATGAAGTGTTAGCCTAAATAAATTAATCAGCCAGGGTTAAGTGCCCTGGCTGTGTTATTCTATACTATATAAACTTCTTGCAAAAATCGTCTCATAAAAATAAAGCTCGCAGCTTTTGAGGTGTTTTAAAATGTTCGAGGAACGGTACGATAAAATACTGCAGAAGCTTTTTCATTTGCGAGTTTGATTGCTCAACCGTTGATCGTATCCGAAAGCGCGCTTCTTAAGACAAATTAATGACAAAGAACTGACAAAAGGGATTACTCCGGGTATAGTTTTTTTAACGGAGGTATCCTATGTCAGATGTAGTATTATTGAACCCGCCCCTGGTACGGCTTAACAACCCGGCACGGCTCATGGTAGAAGCTGGTTTTATAATAATTGCAGCGCTCCTGCCTGCCTTTGTCCATTCTATGGGATGGAATGGGGCAGTACTCTTACCGATGCACTGGACCGTTCTTCTGGCAGGGCTGGTATTCGGTCCCCTTGGCGGTTTTGCAGCGGGCCTGTTAAGTCCCCTGGTGAGTTATGCCATTTCGGGGCTTCCCGCTGCGGCCATGCTCCTGCCAATGACCCTGGAAACCGCAACTTACGGCCTCGGATCGGGGGTGTTCAGAAAACTGAAACTTAATGTATATGTCAGTACGTTTCTTGCTATGATAGCAGGTCGATTGGTCTATACGTTCACCTTCCTTTTCCTGGGCCGTATATCCACATCAATCCTGGCGTTCTGGCAGAAGGCCTTTATGCCCGGTCTTGTGTCGGCCCTCATCATGCTCCTGGCCCTGCCCCTGCTTGCCTCTGCAATGGGGAATATATTACAACAGAGGCATGATACAGTACAGAAAAATTGATACCCCAGAAAATTATAATTTTGATGCAGCAAAGGACGGTCCCCGCAAGGAAGCCGCCCCCAGAGACAGCGCTCTCAAGGACGGCGCCGATGCGCCGGTCCGGCTCTCCCTTACCGCGGTTGACTCCGGCGTGTTCCGCCTGCAGGGCCAGTCAGAACGCTGGAGCGGCGGCAGCGGCAGTATCGCCGGCCTCGCCTGGAACGGCTTTCCCGGGGAAGGGCCTTCCGGCTGTGTCTGCACCCTCGATGATGCTGGATCCTTGGACTTATCTGTAAACGGAACAAGTCTCCTTAAGGGAAGGGGCTTTGGCCTCTGCGGGCCCAAGTGGCTCCTCCGGTTTGAATACGACGAAAAAACAAAATTTTTTGGCCTGGGGGGCAAAAACCTGGGCTTTGAACTTTCGGGTAAGCGCACCCTGTTCTGGAACACGGACCTTTTTGCCGAGTTTGACTGGGCAGAAATCGCCGACTCCCGGGCGGATCCCCTCTACGCAAGCTTTCCGGTGCTGATAGGCCGCAAGCGGCCCGAGCCTGCTGGCGGCGTGACCATGAACATGCCCGAGCCTGCCACCTCGGCCGCCGCTAGCGGCACTGCTGCGCTCGCGCCTGAAGCGGCCGCCGCACCGCTCTGGTGGGCCATCGTTATGGATAACCCCTGGCCAGCCTTTATGAACCTGGGGGCCAGCGAAGGCATTTTTAACGCCGGTTCTACTCCCTTTAAGAAATACCTCTATCTCGGCGCACGAAACGGCGCTCCCGATATCTGGATCTTTGCAGAAACGGATCCAAAACGGCTTGTGCAGAAAATACAAACCCTGCAGGGCCGTTTTGCGTTACCGCCCCTCTGGGCTTTGGGCCACCACCAGTGCCGCTGGGGCTACCGGTCCTATGCGGACCTTAAGCGGATTGCGGACGAATACGAAAAACGGCAGATACCCAATGACGGCCTCTGGCTCGATATCGATTATATGGAAGGTTTCCGGGTCTTTACGGTAAACAAGGAACATTTTACCGATCCAGAACAGGAGATCGCTTCTCTCGCCGCCCGGGGCTACAAGGTGGTCCCCATACTGGACCCGGGGCTGCGGCGGGATGAGAACTTTCATCAATATAAAGAAGCAAAAGAGCGGGATATTCTCTGTAAGACCCCGGAAGGAAAGGACTATATCGGCTTTGTATGGCCCGGCTATACGGTATTCCCCGACTTTTCCCTGGAAGAAGGACGCCAGTGGTGGGCCGAAGAAGTCGCCCGGTTCACCAAACTGGGATTTGCAGGCTACTGGATCGACATGAACGACCCCGCTACAGGATCGGTTCCTCTGGATGACATGCGGTTTAAGCGGGGAACCCTTCCCCACGATGCCTTCCACAACCAATACGCCCTCGGCATGGCTATGGCTACCCGGCAGGGTTTAGAAAAAGCCCGGCCCGATGAGCGGCCCTTTATCATTACCCGATCAGCCTATTTAGGAACCGCTCAATACAGCGGCATGTGGACCGGCGACAACGTGTCCAACAAGACCCACCTGGCGAAAAGTCTCCCCTTTAGCCTTAATCTTTCCGTTTCCGGTATGCCCTTTAACGGACCGGATGTACCCGGTTTTGCGGGGGATGCCGACGGTTCCCTTATGGAAACTTGGTACAAGGCAGGATTTTTGTTCCCCTTCTTCCGGAACCACAATATAGCAGGGGCAAAGGACCAGGAACCCTGGACCCGCGGGAAAGGGACAGAAAAAATTGTGGCCGAATATATCAGGTCGCGATACAAATTGCTTCCATATATATACCAATTATGGATTGCACAGGAAGAGCGGGGTGAGCCCGTACTGCGGCCACTCTGGTACCACTGGCCCGAGGCGGACTGGACAAGCTACTGCGACGATGCATATACCCTGGGGGATTCGATCCTTCATGCGCCCCTCTTGGATCCTGCAGCTAAGAGCCGTACAGTAAGGCTCCCCGCAGGGCAGTGGTTCGATTGGAAGGGCGGCCGCTATCTTACCGGAGACAAGTCCTTTACCGTTCGCTGTGCCCGCAATGAAACACCCCTTTATTTCCGGTCTGGTGCGGTAATTCCGATGCTTCCGGGCCTGCGTACCACGAACGAAAAGGACCTGCGCCGTGTGGACCTATTCTTGGTAATGAGCAATGGTGACCAGGGAAAGTACCGCTATTGCGCCGATGACGGCCACAGCCTCTCCTACCGGGATGGCCTGCGGAGCGAACTGGAACTCTCCTATGAAATGAAGGATGGCGTCCTCCAGCTTGAGGCTGCCGTGACCAATGCAGCCTATGGTCCTATCAACTACCGGATTATGGTGCCCGGTGCAGCGGGTATTTCTCGGGATGGCCTCCGGCAGGTTGTGCTGAACGGCCAGGAAATACCCCTTGTGCGGGAAAAACTGAGACTCGCCGGCAGGGAAAACAGCGTGCTTGCAAGCCAGGTGCTTCTGGCCTAGGTTTTTCTTGCTTTTTGTTAAAGAAGGTTTAGAATTTGGGGTAAGATGCAGATTTCGCACTTGCCCCTCCGAAAATTCGTAGCCCCTGAGTTCATTATTGGTGAACATGCACTTTCCAAATGCGCCGATTATGTAGCTGTTTTCGGGGCAAAAAAGGTGCTTTTGGTAACCGATCCGGGGCTTGTGCAAGCCGGCTGGGTTAGCAAGGTAGAGCAGCACCTCAAGGAACAGCATATTCCCTTTGAACGGTTCGATGCGGTCAGTCCCAACCCTCGGGATACTGAGGTGAAGGACGGCGCTCTATTGTACCGGAGAATGGGATGCGATATGATTATCGCCATAGGTGGCGGGAGCCCTATAGATTGTGCCAAGGGTATCGGCATCGTAGTGTCGAATGGCGGCTCCATTTTAGATTACGAGGGGGTCGACAAAATTGAGCGGCCTATCCCGCCGCTCCTTTGTATCCCCACAACCGCTGGCACCGGAGCTGATATTTCCCAGTTTGCGATAATTCTGGACAGCGCCAGGAAGGTAAAAATCGCGATAATCAGCAAGGGGATAGTTCCCGATATCAGCCTTATCGATCCCTTGTGCACCGCTACCATGGATCCGGAGCTAACCGCAGCTACCGGAATGGACGCCCTCACCCATGCATTCGAGGCCTATGTTTCGAATGCTTCAAGTCCTGTGACGGATATGCATGCCTTACAGGCTATCGAATACCTTTCTGAATATCTGCCCGGAGCTTATCAGCATCCTCTCGATATTTCTTATCGGTCTGGCGTTATGCTCGGCAGCCTCTTTGCGGGACTGGCTTTCTCCAATGCAAGCCTCGGTATTGTTCATGCCATGGCCCACGCCCTCGGCGGTCTTTTAGATCTGCCCCACGGCTTGTGTAATGCCCTGATACTTGAACATTCGGTGGCATACAATTTTTCTAGTTGCCCTGAGCGATACAGGACTATAGCCGAAAAGATTCTTAAAAAGTCCTTAGCCAGCGAATCAGACGAAACGGTCAGGAATTTACTCCAGTCTTATTTGGAAACCCTTCGCCACAAACTAAACTTGGGGGATAAGATAGAAATAGCTGCTGTTGATGAACAGACCCTGGTACAGTTAGCCCGTGTGGCATTGCGGGACCCCTGTGTGGTAACAAACCCAAGAACACCGAAGGAAGAAGAAATACAGGCCCTCTATGCCAAAATACTCTAATGACGATTTTGATACAATACGGGAACGCATTATTGGTCTCGGTGAACATTCGGCCCGAAAAAGCTATTATCCTGAACTTCAAAAGCGTATTGCAGAACTGGAAGAAAAACAACAGCTGCTCATGGACATGGTAAGAAGCCTGGAGGAAAAGGAAACACAGCTCGAGGAAGCCATAACCGAAAAGGAACTGGTTATTCAGGAACTGCATCATCGGATAAAAAATAACTACCAGATAATTCAAAGCATTATGAGCTTAGGATTGCAAAATATCCGTAACCCCGAAGAAATGCAGATTTATATGAAAACCAGGGGCCGTATCGAAGTAATGGCGAGAATGTATGTATTGCAGCTGGAAAGGGTACAGTTTTCTGGGATTGCAGTCCGCGAGATCATTGAGCATGTTGCAGAATATTATGCATACAATAAAGAATCCACGAAATTCATTATTCAATATCAAAGCGACTTACAAGAAAAAATCAGTAGACCCGCAAAGGAACCGGTGCTCAATATTGATGATGCTCTATATTTTACTCTGATAATTAATGAGGTCCTGAGCAATTGTCTTGAGCATGCGGCAAAAGACAATCATGTGAATATATGGGTAGATCTTAAACAAATCGGCAATATCCTTTCATTAAAAATCAGAGATGACGGACCGGGGCTCAAAACCGAAGATTTGCACAAAGATACGGTCGGTATATCTTTGATTGATGCGCTTTCCCGGCAATTGCATGCAACCTGGCGTTATAGTCCGGATGCTGCTTGTGGTCTTTTTGAGCTCCAGCTGGAAAGTAAAATATAGAAATTGAGCCAATAAACCCGAAAAAAAGACACCTTACAGAAAGCTGTCGGCTTGATTTTATTGAGAGACTTTCTTAGCCTTTTAGGTATCAAGACGCATGGGGGCCGCGTGCGGCCTCAGCAATGTACGGCGTATACAATAAGTAGGGGTGTGTGCCATGTCCAGTAAAGGCTATAAACTGCTGTCTCTGTTGGGATCTTCGGTTCATACAGATGATGTGGCGGAGCTTGAGCAAACGCAGCGGGCCCTCTTGGATGCAACCATTCCGGGGCTATGTTTTAGTCCTTATTTGGAGGGGCAAAAACCGGGGGACCAGCTTTCTGCAGAGCAGATCCGGCTGCGCATGGAAATTATCGCCCCTTATACCAAGGCGGTACGCAGTTTTAGCTGCACCGAAGGCAACGAACTGATACCGCAGATTGCCCGTGATTATGGCCTGCGGACCCTGGTCGGTGCCTGGATCGGCGAAAACCGGGAAACCAATGAAAAAGAATTTGCGGGCCTCATCAAACTTGCGAAAGAGGGTTTTGTAGATGTGGCAGCGGTGGGCAACGAAGTGATGCTCCGCAAGGAGCTCAGCGAAGATGAACTTATCTACTATATTAAAAGGGTACGGCAGGAGATCCCTGCCCATATCCCTGTGGGCTATGTGGATGCCTACTACCAGTTCGAAGAACACCCCCGCATTGCCGAAGCCTGTGATGTAATACTTAGCAACTGCTACCCCTTCTGGGAAGCCTGCCCGTTAGAGTTTTCCTTACCATATATCAAGGACATGTACCAGCGGGCAAAAAAAGCCGGTAAGGGTAAGCTCGTAATTATCACCGAGACTGGTTGGCCTAATATCGGCACCGCCTTTCACGGAGCGATTCCATCCAGGGAAAATGCGATTAAATATTTTAACGATGTACTTACCTGGGTAAAGGAAGAGGGTATTGAGCTGTATTACTTTTCTTCTTTTGATGAGACCTGGAAAATAGAAAAAGAAGGGGACGTAGGCACCTATTGGGGGCTTTGGGACAAGAACGGAATCTATAAATATTAAGGACGGTTATGAAAAATACTCTATTTCCCTATGGCAATGCTATTTGTTATTCCGGATACCGCACGGGCCAGCGGCCCGGGGTGGCATACCCCTCGTACCAGGAAGTGCTGGAAGATCTCATGATACTGCGAGGCCGCTGGCAGTACCTGAGGCTCTACGACTGTACGCCCCATGCCGATGTGGTGCTCCAGGTGATCAGGCAGGAAGGGCTCCCCTTTAAGGTTATGCTCGGCGCCTATATCGAAGCAGAGGTAAACAATCCCCAGTGCCCCTGGGGCGGTATGCATGACGAAACGGTGCTGCGAAAAAACCGCAAGAGAAACGAAACAGAGATTAAGAGGCTCATCAAACTGGCCTATGATTATAAAGACATTGTTATGGCTGTTTCTGTGGGTAACGAAGCCACGGTGGATTGGAACGACCACATGGTGCCAGTGGATCGGGTTGTTCAGTTCACCCGGGAGGTAAAGGCCGCGGTAAAGCAGCCCGTTACCTTTTGCGAAAACTATGTTCCCTGGATGGATAAGCTTGCATCCCTGGCGGAGGTGGTCGACTTTGTTTCGATCCACAGCTACCCCGAATGGGAGCAGAAGTCTATTGCACAAGCCCTGGACTACACAAAGGAAAACTATTATTCCGTGGCAAACCGCTATCCCGATAAGCCCGTTATCATTACCGAAGCAGGCTGGACTACCGCATCTAACGGCAGGGGTATTCCACCAACCCTGGCCAACGAAGAAAACCAAAAGCGATATATTGATGAGTTGATGACCTGGTCTGCCCAGACGGGCATTGTGACCTTTATATTCGAAGCCTTCGACGAAGAGTGGAAGGGTTCCGCCGACCCCCAGGAGCCCGAAAAGCACTGGGGGCTTTACACCGCTGGTAGGAAGCCAAAACTAGCGGTAAGGTAAAAAAAACGGACAATCCTGTATGGATTGTCCGTTCCGTAGAAAAAAGAAAACCTTAATTTGCAGCTGCTGCGGTCATCTTTTCCTGGTAGGAAGTTACTGCTGCAGTAAAGTCAGTCAATTCCTGGCCAGAAAGATTTGCCTTAATTCGTTCTGCTGCGGCATTCAGTGCTTCTGCAGTCTTTTTAAGTTCCTCTGCCTGGGCGCTTGCAGTCTGATCGCCATTATTAATGCGGCTGGTTAACGTCCCATAGCTGTTAATAACAGAATCATAGGCTGCTTTCCAAGCTGCAACATCGTTAATTGCATCGACATTGATTGCAGTAGTTTCTGCAGCTGCAACAGCAGCAGGCTTTTCAGTTTCAGCGCTTTTGGGTGCGCAGGAGACCATGAAAAGAACCAGTACAACAATACTAAGAAGTCCAAATTTCTTCATTGTTTTCCTCCGTATAAAGGAATGTAGTTATTTATGCGAAAAAAGTCAATATAAAGCAATTTATGATACAATACCGTATATTTAGTCTTCTACTTTTTCGTATTCAATGCTGACTATTCTAATTCCCGGTGTAGTACAGGTTATTTTATAATATTTGCTATAGCCCTTTTCAGCAAAAACAAGGCCAAAATATTCTGTATTGGGCTGAAGGTCTACGCTATAGAAAAGATTGTGTTTGTTGATAGGTTGTGGCGTTAAATACTTTGAGTTGTTGTTTCATGAGTAGTATGTTCCTATTCTGTCACCTTCTGTCGTGGTTGGATTGTACTCTTTCATTTGTACATTCGCTGTAATTTTGCTATCGTCTTTTTAAGTTTAAAGCATATCCAGGGCCTTGTGGCTCGAGGATTGGTATGTGGCCAACAGCGTTATTCCACAAGTACTATTTTCTTCTTTAATTCTTGTGAATTCAACCATATCCTCACGATTGGCATAGGCCCAATGGCGGTACTATGTTTATTTACAGACCAGAAAAAATCGGTTTTTAAAATTGAATATTTTAAGAATCAGTTATATCCTAAAGTTCTAGCTTATATTATTTGAGCTACTGTTAGGAATAAACATGGTACTACTTTATTATAAAAATTTAGAAGAAGGTCTTCATCGGCCAGATGTGTTGATGAAAATGACAGTGAATGGTCTGACCGATTTTTATAAATACCTTAAACATTTTAAGATATATTTAGAAAGTGTTGATGCTGTTTTTCGTGTTGCCTGGGAAAAAAGCGATTTTCAACGCAAGAATGGCAATAAAGGATTCTGGGTTTCGTTAACAGAACCGGAAGATCGTCCTGACTTATCCGATGCTGTGTTTCAGGCTTTTATGGACGATGAAGTAAAGACAGTCTTTCAAGCTGAGGCTTTCGATCTGGTAGCTATGAATGCGGAACACCGATGGGATTTTGATAAATCTAATGAAATCAGTGTTTTGGATCGTGACCCAGAAAATTATTGTTTGTTGTTGGAACGGAAACCAGATAAAAACAAGCAATGGCTACTACTACGACCTAATACCTATCAGATAAAAAAGCAACTAGAAGCGATTCAAAATCTCCAAAATAAACCACTACCAGAGCATAGACCTTTACTGCGATTATTTGAAACTAACAAGCATGCTCAGTGGGGATTTGTTGATGTTCAAGACATACAGCAGTGGAAATTGCTTACTGATTGTAAACGTCCCGGTACAGAAAGCCAACGTAATTTTGTAAAGATTGCATTGGCAACCCCCGATTTTGCTTTCCTTGAGGGTCCTCCAGGATCCGGGAAAACTACAGCGATTTGCGAACTTATTCTCCAACTCATCGCTGAGGATAAGCGGGTATTGCTTTGTGCGTCCACCCATGTCGCTGTGGACAACGTACTTGAGCGTTTGATGGCGGAGGATAACCAATACCGTGAACAGATTATTCCGGTTCGTATTGGAGACAAAAGTAATGTATCAGATGCAGTAAAACAATACCAATTTGAAGAATTAAAACGTACAGAAAAAAGACGGCTCATCAAATTTCTTAATGATCAAAATCCGCGTAGTCGTGCCCAACAATGTTTGCTTGATGCATTACAAAGTAAGGATGATGAAAATAGTGCTA
Organism: Treponema sp.; assembly: GCA_012517385.1. Lineage (GTDB taxonomy): Bacteria > Spirochaetota > Spirochaetia > Treponematales > Breznakiellaceae > Gracilinema. The sequence continues at coordinate 19,939 of JAAYUZ010000081.1, forward strand.
TTGTTAGGTTGATTTTGGACAGTGTTAATCTAGTATGTGGTACGACTATTGGTATCCTGCAACATCCTGATATTAAAGAGAAAAGGCAACCTGAACCAGTATTCGATATGCTCATTGTGGATGAAGCCAGTAAAACCTTGTTCCCAGAGTTTCTTGTACCTGCTCTATGGGCAAAACGCTGGGTATTAGTTGGAGATCCTCGCCAGTTATCGCCTTATGTAGATGACGAGGCAATAGCTAAGAATGTGGAAGCTAGTCTACAAAATCCTATTTATCGTGATGCTTGTTTGGATGTGTTTCAGATCATGAAGAATCCAAAAAATGGTTCGATTTTGGTTGCAAGTAAAGAAAAAAAAGTGGCAGAAACTTACCGACTCCAGGCAGAAGCTTATCAAAATAAAATTTTATTTGCCAACGCTCAGACAGATAAAATGACACTCGCTTGCGCCTCAATAGTGGTAGACTCGCCAGATAATCTTGTAAAACACGAACATTCATTACCTTTGGATATCTATTATCTCCGCGGTGATACCGAGATGTTACACACCGTTCAACGACGTTTAACAGCGTGGCGAGAAAACCGTGATCTAACCAATCAGGAAAAAAAAAGTTGGGGGGGGGAGATTGCATGGCGATTAGCGCGACAATTTGAAAACCGGCTAAGTAAAAATGAACTAAATAGTATGCGTTTAGATAACGAAGTGAAAGAGCTATTGCCGGTAGATGTTACATTGAAACAGCAAGTGCAAGAAGATATTGAACGAATCAGACGGGTTGCTTTACCCTCGGTTTTAGAGGCATTACTAAATGGCTTTGGGCGACGAGAAAAACAAAAAAATGGTACAGCGTTGACCGGTGGTCTTCCAATATATGTAAAAGAACAACGCCATGTACTGCTCGAATATCAACACCGGATGCACCCGGATATATCAGCATATTCACGCGTAAATATTTACAATGGCAAAGCGCTTAAAGATCCATTAGATATGGCAAAGCGGCGTGATTGGATCTATACCCGTTATAACCAACGGGCTGTTTGGCTAGATGTAAAAGATGAAAGAAGGGATAAGGGTAACAGTAACCAAAGAGAAGCAGATGAGATAATCAGTGAAATTAAGGAGTTTCACGCTTGGGCTAAAACAAATCCGCGAATAGATGGCAAAGCTTGGAGTGTAGCCGTGCTTAGTTTTTACAGGGCGCAAGAAAAGTTGCTGCGTGAAAAACTACGGGATTTAAGTAACCAAAGGCAGGCATACACACATTTTTATCTTGGCGGTGATAAGTATAAGCATGAAGTTCAGGTTGATGTATGTACAGTAGATCGGTTCCAAGGCCATGAGGCCGATTTGGTATTTCTCTCATTTGTTAAAAACCACCCCACTGTATTTTTAGGTAGTCCTAATCGTCTTAATGTAGCGGTAACAAGGGCTCGCTATCAACTTGTACTCGTAGGTAATGTTAAGTCTTTGGCTAACAGTCGTTATCCTGAACTAAGTAAATTGGTGAAATCAATTCCGCATAATAAAACTTGGAAGGTATAATATGAAAATAAAACTAGACCGGAAAATGAATATTAAACGTTATCGGGTGCTTGCTAAAATAGAAAAAGCTGAAAAACGACCTGAAATACATTCGTTATTACTTCTAGCACAAGAAAAAGGTACAATTACACCTAGTGATATTTCCGAGAATCTGTTGGCTGGCAAACCGGAAAGTGTCTGCCGGCGTTTATTGCAGTTATGCGAGTCTTATGGTTTAGTGCAGGAAGAAATATCTTCAGAGGAAATTATTTTTTCTATACAACCTATTTGGTTAATAAATAATTTGGTAAATGAAGATAGTGACTCAGAGGGGCAAAAATGTAATTCGCATACTTATGTATTAACAAAAAAAGGAATAGAAGCGTTAAAACAAGAACAAGTTTTTGTACCGGAAAAGGGTCTTTGGGAAATTGAGGTAACCGATGATCTCTTGTGGCCTCAGGGTTTGATAAAAATTCAGGAATACAATGATTCGAATGCCCGGAAAGAAACAAAAAATGATGACGAGTCTAAGAAAAAACTTGATAACAGAATGAAATCATTAAAGTCTTTGGAAAAGTGGGTGGTTGAAAGGTTAGTGAATAACTCAAACCCTGTAACACCGTTGTTAGATAAACAAAATGTATATCGATTTGTTAAAATTGAAGACAATGCTGAAGAGACGGGTACAGTCGATTTTGAGGTTCTTGTAATGCTGACCATTTCAGAAAATGATAAGCCGATCCTTACATTTAAAATCGAAAAAGAAGAATACACCCATGATGCACCTGAAATACAATTTATGGATGTTTGGTGGCAATTATTAGAGCAGAATGAAATGTTAGATAAATGGGATGATAAAAGACATGTGTTGCGTGTAAAATATTCAGAAGTTCTAGCTAATGATATAAAAACAATGACTACTTTTAAGCAATCAAAAGAATTCGAGCATCCTGAAATTGCTGATTTAGGTAAATTTAATACGGCCATTGTTACAGATATTCCTATCGTTCCAGCTACGCAAGATGATGCAGATGCTTGGGCTAAATGGTTACTTGAGCGATCGATAAACTGTTTTGCAGTAAAAGGTAAATTTGAGGAGTGGCAAGACAAAGTACAACAAATGTTCCCTTATTTTAATATAAATTTCCCAGAACAAGATGATTTTGCAAATATGTTAATGAAAAACAACCGGCAAGCTTTCTGGTATTTGCAAGCACCCCTAGATTGGAACATATAAGGAAACGTAACTATGAACATAACTAACAATAAAAGAAAATGCACTGAGAAATTGGATTTACGCGGACGTGAAGTGGGATGTCCAGTATGGAGTCCTAATATTAATTCAGGGGGATCACGTCAAGAATGCTTGGTAAAAGTGTATCAAAGTGGACCACAACGCCGCTGTATAAATGATATTATAACTGCTATTGGACAAGCTCAACAGACGGTAATGCTAATTAGTTTCTTAATTGCGGATGCTGAATTTGAAAAAACTCTTTTAGATGCTGCAGATCGTGGTGTGCGAGTGTATATACTTACTGCTGCAGCCAATAAACTGGAAAAAGAACCAGAAAAAGATAGTGAATTTGAGAGGCATGTTCTGGAGCAGCATAAATGTATGCTTAACAAACTAGCCGGTAAGATGTTGCTGCGATCAGCGGAATATTTTCATGCTAAGCTGATTTTAATCGATGCCTTGCAAGATGATGCTCGGGGATTTATACTTACAGCTAATCTGACCAAGGAAGCCCTGGAACGTAACGAAGAATTAGCAGTCGAATTGAATAAAAATGAGATTATCTCGGCTTTTGAACATCTCCGCTGGGCTTTCTGGGAAGCCGCCCGACATGAATTGCAGCATCCAGGCCGTCTAAGTCCAATAAATTCTTTAGGGAAATCGCCGGAACCAAGAGTCGGGCAAGGATTTTTGGCAACTATGCCGGATAATCAATTATTGACTGCACTAAAAAAAATTATTTGTAATGCTGAAAGGCGCCTTATCATTTGTAGCTTTGGATGGGATGCTAATCATATCTTAGTAGAATTGTTGTTAAAGCGAATTCTAGAAGGATTGCAAGTCACTGTACTTTGTCGTATTCGACCTAAAAATATGCCCGCTATGATAGATTTATCCGAAGCTGGGGCTACTGTGTTGGGGTTCCCTTTGTTACATGCAAAAGCTGTATGGAATGATAAAAATGAAGCTATTGTTATGTCAGCAAATTTTGAAGATGAAAGTTTCTCAAAAAGTCTAGAATATGGTGTGATACTGCAAGACGAACGGGCTGGTAATATAGGAAACATAATGGCTGAATGGGAAAAGCATGCGCCGTACCGTTTATTCCATAAACCGAAATTAGGAGATCTACCTGCAAATGAAGTTATTATTTGGAAAAATAACAATCTGGAGAAGAAAAAAATCTTAAATTGTTACCCGGTTGATCTTGGAGAGGTTTTCGCAGGTTTATCTGATAACCTCCAAACAACAAGGCCAGAAGATAAAAACGCATAGGATAAAAAAGCCCTTGCACATGAACTGGAATATAGCTGGACGGTCAGTTTATCGCAGAAGGCCGGGAAAAAATAATACTTCTAATAACTAAGGATGCTACACTGATATTTTAATTTATAACCTCATAAATATATATATTGTATAGTTTTATTCGCAATTTAAAAATAATTGGGTTCTATTTTATAATGCTGCCATATTTAATAATGCCTGGTGCTCAAAAAGTGAATCTACCTTTATATAGCTCCTGCTACTCTGCCAGTCTTACTCATACTCCATGAGATATGAACATATCAGGCGGAGGTATGAGGTAACACTCGGAAAAATCCTAAATACTCTGGATCGTCTCCTAATTTCTTTGTTCAACCGTTCAAAGGTATTGGTTGATGAGATTTTCCGGGAATCGATTTTCGGAAATCTATAAAACTGTAATGAGCACTCAAGCCAATCTTCAAGAGTTTTAATTGCTTTCGGATGAACATCGTCATACTGCTAGCGAGCCGGCCGATTTTCCTGATTTAAATATTGTTTACTCAGGCTTCCTCTACTACTACGATGAGTGCTTGTTCGCTACGCTTTTTTCCTCAGTTACGAAAAAGGGTATATAACCGCCTTCCCGTAACTTTGGAATAAATAAATACATGGTACCAAACTGATTGTCGAATCGCCAGAAGCGTGTTCCTCAACGAATAATGAAACCCTTTTTATGCATTTGATTTCTTGGAGACCGCTATTTCTATAAGCTACTCAGTGAACCAGTGCATCATGGAATATAGCAGGACTGGTTCTGCGATGGAGTCTAATAGCTTGTTTTCAAAAACGTACTATATTGGTTATTGGTCATTGGTTGCTTTTTCCATGGTTGTCTCGTTAACAACATCTTGGATCTCCCAATGATCTTTTTCAACTACAAATTTGCAAACTAGATTTTACGCTATCTATCAAATATTTTTAATAAATAAATGCTCGCGATGCCACGTTAAAAAGGGTAGATGGCGGTCTTCGATCCACCTAAGGTGCATACCAGGTCGAAGGCCAAGATCGGCGAACCTGCCTTCCTTCACGCGCGTTGAGAGAAGTAGTTCGCCATCATCGGCGAAACTTATGAGCGCCTTATCGAAGAGAGCGTCGACATTGGCTGTAAAAAGAAAGCCGTTATACACATTGAGTCGTTCCGAATCCGACTCGCACTCGGCCCAAGGCTTGGCATGACTTGCCCTGAGTACCTCGGGGAGGTCAAACCCGGTGAGCGCGCAGGCGCCTTTCCAGTAACTCAAAAGCGCCTTACGGTAATAATTCTGCCCGATTCTCTGCTTGACAATCCGTTCCGCCTCTGTGCCATGTGGGATTCCTTGTTTTGCCAAAGTTGATTCGAGTTCTTTATTGAACGCTATAAGAGGCGCATCGGGAACGGCGATGGCGATTTCGGCGGCTCGCCTGAGTATGGCACAGAGCACCTGATAATCCCAGGGTACTATCTCTTCTTCGTGGAAAATAATCGATGGGAATTCCCGTCGGAGTTCACCCAGAGGAAAGCCGTTCGAAAAACGAACCGACCATTCTTTCTCGTGGCTGCCCTTTCGGACTGTGGCAGTAAAACCGTGCATCGAAGATGCTAATGTAATGCTCCTCCCATCGGTTGCGATAGATGAGCGCTCCCAGCCGTTATCGTATCCAGCCTTCTCCACGAGGCTTCGCTCGAGGCTGTTCATACGCTTTCCTTTATTGGAAGCCTGATTCCAAGCTTACGTATTCGGTGGAACTGCTCGATATCCTTATCTCCTTGCTCATAATACTCCTTGTCGAATTTGGGGGCCTCGGGATTGGGGTAGACGATAAGGCAATCGACTACGCGATCCCGCTCTTCTTCGCTTTTCAAGCCGAGCTTGCCCAGGATGCCCACATCGCGGGCATAACCCGAGACTTGGCGGACATCTTCTATGACATAACCTTCACCGTATTTCGTTTTGTATTTTGCGTCGATGACGATCCGCCGCCTAGTGTCGATGAAATCTACAGCCCCGTACCTGCCTGAGCTTTGGAACTGGATCGATCTGCCGAGCTCGGCTCTCATGAGTGCTAAGACATAGAGCTCGAAGAGTTTGGACATGTCGATGATATAGGGCGGCACGAGCCTTTCTCGGGAAGAAGCGGCAAGGTCGCGGTAGCCCTGTATGCGCATAATGAGCTTGGCCAAGCGAAGCGCCTCTCCGTATTCACGATAGAGGGGATTGTGTTTGAACCGTATTCGACCAGCCGCGCCGCTTATGTAGCCGATGCCGTCAAAGGATCGTTCGAGATCATCGAAGATCATCGCTCGTGCCGGCTCCAAGGCATTCTTGCCGTACCAGGAACGCAGACAGCCGAGACCCATCCGGTAGGCGCTATGGAGGAGGCGGTTCTCGGGACAATCGGTCGAGAACTCCTGGTAACGGCACATGATGCGGTCGGGGCGCTGCGCGAACACATTTTTCGCAAGGTGTGCGGAGAGCATTACTTTGCCCTTGAGTTTCGCCTTGAGGTTTTCTTCCCGCGAAAGGTAATCCTTGCGCAAGGGCTTGGAAAGGAGCTCGCGCAGAATAGTCAGATAATGGAGAACGATAAGGGGGGTTATGTCGAATGCCTCGTCCGGACAGGCGATGAAGGGCGTATCGATCCTGATATCGTAGGCGGAACCGAGATAGGGCGCTGCTGCCGGGGAGCGAAGGCATTCAGCGAACATGCGTTGGTAATCGAGGGATTCCACTTTGGGAGAGACCCGAAGCGCGAGCTTTCCTTCCTCGAGCCAGTCGAGGCCGATGTAATAACTTAAAAAGCCGCCGGGCTTGAGCCCGAAGGCCCATATCTTGGTGATGTCGCCGTCTTCTGGCTGCGGGCGATAGGTAATACCGCTGTCACGCAAGATTTCCGAGATAGTACCCTGTTCCCGAGCCGATTCCACTCGTACTACTTTATCGTGCCGCACCTAGTGCTCCGAGCAAGCCGGTGAACACCGGATCATCCCGATCGAGGACGAGGATACCATCTTTCCGGTACTCTTCGAGAAGAGGAGCAAGCTCAAAGCGCAACTTGAACTCGAGTTCGTCCTTGTCAGATGCCATGAAGTAGCTGTGCCCGATCATGACATCGTCCGGATCGAAGTCGCGGTTCACATATCCCTCGCCCTCGTCCTGTGGATGGAAGAGTGAATAGACTCTGTCATAGACGCCCAAGGCTCGGTTTTTAAGCTCTTCATCCTTACCCTCGTAGAAGCGCTCGATCGCGTCCCTGCTGGATTTGATGGTGTAAAAGGCGAAGCGCCGCCTGAGCGCGTAGTCGATCTGCCCCAGACTCCGGTCGGCGGTATTCATGGTACCTATGATGTAGAGATTGTACGGGACCGTGAGGGATTCCCCGGAATAGGTGAGCTTGACGCTTAGAGTCTCCGCCTGAGCACCGCATCGATCGGGATCTGCTTCGCGCTTGTCGGTTTCCAGGAGCGTGATAAGTTCGCCGAAAATTTTGGAGACATTACCCCGGTTGATCTCGTCGATGATGAGGACGTGTGGCTTGCGTTGCTGATCGGGCGAATAGGGTGGGACGTGATAGGTGTCTTGAAGCAGCTTGCCAACCCCTTTGGCGTAGGATGGATTGTAGCCGGGCTCAATACCGTGCAATACCCAATCCTTGATCTGCTGCTTGGTCATTGTATATTGGCCGGGTTCGTTGGGATCGGTGCCGACGCGGAGCGCTCCATTGTCGGTCAATCGTACATAGAAGGATGTTTTCTTGGCTATTGTTTTCGCCTCGATATTGGTTTTACCCTCGAAACTCTCTAGGAAGGAAGTCCAAGCCTTCTCGAATGCTTCATCTGCATGTCGGCCGTAACAGGCATCGACGATTCTCTTAAAAGGCCCATCCCTCAAGACGAATACCGGAGAGCCGTCCGCCCCTTCCGCCGGTTTATAGCCTTCCACGAAATCCTCGTAATCCATGGACTGGTGAAAGGTGACGAAGACGATCTGCCCGCGCTTCACCGCGTCTTGGTATTGTGTGTTTAGGACAGAGCGATCGGCAGGAATACTTTCGCCAAGTAAGCGCAGGGCGGCTTCTTTGGTTGCATAGGTCTTGCCGACGCCAGGAGCGCCTTGGAGGATTATCTGTTTCTTTTGTTGTAATATCCCAACTATGGTAGTCATTTCTTTTTCTTTTAGTATGCGTGAATACCAATCAGTAATGACGCGAGTCGTTGACGCTGTAGGATTAGCACAAATAGTTAAGGTCCCCGTCGCTTTGGGAATTATGAAACTATAATCGTCAGCTCGATCTAGTATTCGGACTTTTCGGATATGGCGTATCCATTCATGGTTTTCTTCGTTGAACTCGTCATGATCCCCAATTACCTCTACAAGGGCGATCGGTGTCGGACCTTTACGGACTGCGACAATATCGCCAATCTGCATACGATTGATAAAATCGCGGATGGCGTTTTCTCCCTCGTCCCATTCTCCGAGTCCGATATAGCCATTATTAAGTGCAATATAGACATCAGAAGTGTCTTTATTTCCGGGATGGATCTGCATGTGCCAGAAGTTCATTTTGTTTCCTCCCTATCCCAGGCCTCCAGCACGAGCCTTCGCGTCCGGTACTCCCCGTACGCGGCTAACTCCTTCTCCTTGAGCACCCGGAATGTCTCGGAGGGATAGTCCCCGCCCATGGCCTCGGCGGGGTCCAGGATATAGCGCAGTTCGTCGCGCGTAAGACCGTAGAGCCTGGCGTAGCGGGCGTCGAGCTCGGCGCGGATACGCGCCCGCCGTTCGGGATCGAAGCGGAAGGGGGGAAGGCCTGAAGCCGCGAGTCTCGTGTCAGTCCCCTCGCTCCGGTTTCCTCTCGCCGCGGCTGTGGCCTCTTCAGCACGCTGCCGTATGGCCGCTCGGGTAGCCTCGTCCGCAGCCTCCCACACATCCTGGGCCCAGGGCGCCATATCCCAGGCCGTGTAGGTGAGTTCGAGGACGCGGGGGACGATAAAGATGAAATCAGTTTGGGAATAGTGAGGAGGGGGTAGGATGGGGAATTGTTTTAAGTATGAAAACGTTAGATTTGTTCCGCCAACCTTCTGTCTTGCTACATAGTCAAGACATAGAGCATTGAGATTTGCAAGGAGACATGTTTTTCTTAGTGTATCAGAGTCTGAGAAAAAAAGTGGCATAGAGTGTCCAACCGCAACTCTTGGTAGCACGCTTGCGATGACGGTGCGTTCGTTTGTTGCGTTCGTAATATTCCGCCAGCCCATGAGCCAGCGCGGACTGCGCGCCTCCAAGGCGGCCTCCACCGCGGTAAAGAGCTCCTCGGGATCGGCGTACTTCTTCCCGCCCACGGCGCACAGCTCCTCGTCCTCCACGCAGAGGGCAAGCTCGTCCCGCAGGCCGGCTGCGTCCTTGGCGAGCCAGGCCTTGATGAGGCCCCGCCGGGCGCGGGCGATACGGGCCAGCACCTCCCGCTTCTCCACCCAATACCGGGGCCGCACGGTAAAGGCAGGGTCGGCCTTTTCGGCCTCTGTCACATCGCGGCAGCCAGCAGACGGGTCATCCTCTCCCTCATACGAAGCCCAGCGGTGATCCGCCTGGTGGATCATCTTGGCTTCGTAGAGGGGCAGGCGGTCGGGAGCGGGGGTTGAGTGGAAGAGGCCAGAATCACTTGTCATGTTGAAGAGCCCCTGCTTAAAACTAACACCCCAAGGGTTTTCTTCTTTCTCGTCCTTGCCTTTTGCTTCTTTGATGAGGACGGGCACATGGCTATAAATCTTCGCCGTAATCTCAGCGTCCTTTGCCGATCGGAACACCGGGCAAGTGAGGGTGTTGGGGTTGAGGAGGGCGAACTCGTCGGAGCGGAGATAGTAGAAGCGCCTTTCATCTGACAATTGACCAATATCAAGTATATAGCTACAGAGCTTGGCCATAGGTATTCCAAAGCCAAGAGTAACTAGAGAAAACGGTGTATCAGGATGTACAGATGGGAATATACGTTTTTGATTATCAAACCCGATCAATGAGAATAAACGCCCCTTTGCCGTGATATGGGCGAAGTAGGCCTTGGTGGAATCGTCGGTGGCGATGCCCGAAGGCACGATAAAGCCCGCGCGGCCCTCGATACGCGTGAGGCCCAGGATGGTCTCGGCGAAGAGGGCGTAGGTGTTGAGCTTGCCTTGTGCTGTTAATGTGAATCGTGATGACTCTCGCAGGAATGTATTAGTAGCCTCATACGAACGCTTAGTTTTGCAGTAATCATGCCAGAGGATGGGATCATCGCTCTCGAGTCTCGCGATAGCCTGCTTTCTACGCTCTCCACTTAATTCTGAAATCCTCGGGGATCGCGATGCGAAGAACTCCTCTTCTCCGAGTTGTGATACTTCCCAGGGCGGGTTCCCCAGCACGCAGTCGAAGCCGCCCTTGGCGAAGACTTCGGGGAACTCGAGCCTCCAGTGGAAAAAGCGGTTGCGCTCCGCGATAGTCCGCGCCAGGGCGTTGACGCCCCGCGATGAGGGCGACTCGTCGTGACCAGAGGCGGCCAGAGACACATCCGCTGTCGTGGGTATGGGGACGCCGTCGCGCTTGTCGCAGAAAAATGCGGCTGTGTATATGTCGCATGCTAGCTTGACGCGCTGGTACTCGGGGCTCGCAAGGAGGGCTTCGAAGGCGGCACGCTTGCGGCCCACCGCCTCGAGGTCGTTGTCGGGAATGATATCGAGCCTCCACTTCAGGGCCACGATGCCGGCCTCGGCCTTCACGATGCTTTTGGTATTGAAATCATGTTGATTCTGGCTTCTAGGTAGTTTTTCTTCTTTATTTCGTCTGCTATACAACTTGGCGATATCCTTTTCGTCCCCCGAAAGCGCTACATAGGCCCCGTCGGGGATGCCCGCTCTGAGCATATCGAGATCGAGGACGCCCACCAGCGAATTGCCGCAGCGGATGTGGTGGTCGATGAACGAGAGGGGCCGGCCCGGCTCGTAGCCCTCGAGCCAGAGGCTCGTCCGCGCCAGCTCCACCGCCAGGGGATTGAGGTCGACGCCGTACAGGCAGTGGGCGACCACTTCTCGCAGGGCATGGCGGTAGTCGGCCTCGAGCACCGACCCATCTTCGCTGCGAACCAGGGCAAGTGTCTCGGCGAGCTTGCGCGCGGCAGCCAGGAGAAAGTGCCCCGATCCGCAGGAGGGGTCGATCACGGTGATTGAACGTATGGCCGCTTCCTTGTGCGCTGGATCGGGCGCAGCCTTGAGTCTTTCCTCTATCACCGGCTCCAAGGCGCTCTTGATAAGTTCCTGGACAAGGCAGTCCGGTGTGTAGTAGCTGCCCGAGGTCTTGCGCGCGTTGCCCGCCGTCGATCCTTCTTCGCCATCGATGCCTATAAAGCCGAAGCTGCGCGCGGCCAGGTCGACGGTCGGCACGAGCTCGAGGAGGCTCTCGTACACCGAGCCGAGTTCCTCGGAATCCATGTTCTTGTAGTCGACCAGGGTACGCGCGTTGCCCGCGACCGCCCAGCGCAGGCTCTCCATAGCACAGAGGAGGTCGTAGTTGGAAAGCCCGCAGGCGTCGATCATGGGGCATTGATCGGGCGCGAAGAGTCCTCCCAGGGCGGGCAGATCGAGGGCCTCTTCTCCCCTTCCAAGGGCGCGGAAGAGTACGAGAACGCCTTCCCAAAGGTCGCCGTAACGGTCATAGCTGGAACGCCTGAGCGCCTTGTCCCGGAGGCGCCTGAGCGAGTAGCCGCGCTCGTAGAGTGTGTGGGAGGACGCGTGCGCATCGTCGTCCGGATGGGCGTGGATAAGGCCGCGCTCCTCGATGGTAAAGACGAAGAGAAAGCGGTAAATGAGGCGCAAGAGTTCCTGAAAGTATCCCTCCCGGCTCAAGGTCCCTGCATCGAGGGCCGCGCGGAGGGTCGCGTTGCCCGGCCCTTCGAAACGCAGAAAGCCCGAACCTAGGGACAGGAGTGCCTGGGTGACACCGGCCTTAAGCCCCTCGCGCACCCGGGTGCCCTGGCTTTCGCCTTCCCGCCGCCACAGCTCCCAGATCGAGTCCCCCTTATCTACGCCGGCCCTGCTCGCGTGCAGGATGCGCCAGAGCATGGCGAATTCGGGGAAGCGTTTCTCGCGCATGATGGTCCCGAGGTCGAACTCGAGGTAGGAAGGCCGCGCCATGGCGGGCGAAGCGCGCAGGAGGCGGATGCGCTCGCCGTTCGTGACGATGGCCCAGGGAGGAGAGTCGGTTTTTCCAGATACGTTGGCTTTCGCATTGAGGTATTCTTGGGTCATCTGGAAGGGGCTTTTCTTGCGCGATCCCGATCCTTCGACTACGAAACGGGGCTCGCTTGCGTCGAGTTCGAGGCCGGGACTCCCGATGACTATCGG
>JAAYUZ010000012.1 GCA_012517385.1 Treponema sp.
AAGGCGGGTCCGCAGTTGGCCAATAACGCCGCTGGTGACCACCACGAGCCGCATGGCCCGGGCCCCCGCCAGGGCCCGCCGCTTGGCGTCGTTCAGGGTGAGGGTGACGCTCTGCCATTGGGTCGGCAGTATACCGGCAGGATCTGCGGTGCTACTAAAGAGTTTTTCGGTAAGGACCAGGGTGCTGTTTTCCCAACCCGTTTGGTCATGTTCGGTGCCCCCATCCAGGGCGCCGATCTGCAGGTAAACCTGGACCGATGTTGACCCCAGTGGTCCGGGGGTATCGTAAAACCGGAAGGGTATCCTAATCTGGCGGGCCCCCGCCAGGGCACTTGCGGCCTGGTCCATGGGAACCTGAAAACCGGCCCAGTCTTTGCTCGCCGTATAGGTTGCTTCTCCAACCAGGACCTGCGTATCAAGGGTACTGTCATGTACCAGGTAGGGGCCGGTTTTGCTGGATACTGGCGGAGCCCCTTCCCAGTCGATTTCGTGGAGGGTGCTGATGCCGAGGAAATCCGTAGAAGTATAGGATCGGTAGACCAGTTGGGCCTGATTATCCAGGGTAAGCGGAGTTGATAGAGAAAGAAAATCGTTCAGGCTTATAGGCTCGGGGCTCTGGTAAAAACCAGAACCTGGAAAGGGTTCGGCATACTGAGACCCTTCCATCCCCAGGGCCCGGTATGTACCGGTGGTGTCTTCCTGGCGGTACAGGAACCCTAGGGTGCTTTGCAGCTTTAGTTTTTCCCAGTCCCAGGCAAGCTTTCCGGAAAGTCCTACCGTACCGGGGCTTGTAGCGGTCCCTTCAGAAAAAGCATCGGGGCTCACATTCCAGCGAAGGGCCAGGGCGAGGTCCCCAGTAAGGGGGCCGCCGCTTGAATAGTTGGCTCCGATGCCTGCCGCAAGGCTGCCAAAGCGACGTTCTTCACTTCGTTTTAAATAGACGAGCCTAATCTGTTCATTATCCGAAGGAGGACTGCCCAGGATCACCTCACCGGTTTCCGGGTTAAAAGTAGCTAATGGATCGGGAAGTCCGTTGCGGTACACCTGAACTGAGCCGGGAAGCACATCGGTGCCGATGCTGAGGGCCCCTGGACTTCCGTAACTTGTGGCCACAATCTGCAGGTCGAGACTCGTCGAGCTAGAGCCGGGCAGATACAGTTCTGGGTATTTGTTTACCAGGGGCCAGCATGTTTCGAGGTCCCTTGGATCATAGGAGCGATTCGTTTGGAGGAGCTCATAGGTATCGCTGGAAGCACTGGTTTGTACAGTATCGCTGGAGGTGCCGCTTTGTACTGTATCGTTGAGGGTGCTGACATTGGACAGCGGTTCCAATGCAAAGTCAGAGCTTTCTGTCCCATCGGAGGTCTTTACCAGTTTTACCGTGCTGTTGGTTCCAGATTGCAGCCGGTATCTGCTGAGCCGTTCAAAGGGAGAAAAGGTGCCCTTTTCCCAGATTACTAGACAATCGGTTCCTGCGATCTTTACAGAGCCGGGTATGTTTGAATCGATATAGAGGTTGGCACTGTCCTTCTGGCCCGGCTGGGGATAGTTTATAAGGCTAATTTTTACACCCCTGGAGGCATTAAATACAGCCTGAACTTCCCTGAGAAAACCGCTGACATTATTTCCAGATGTGTCGCCATAGGCTCCTAAACTGTTCAACCAGGGGGCATTGTCCCCATTTTTTTTATAGGCCACCGCAAGCCGTTTCCCTGCTGAAAGGGCTGCAGCGCTTGTTATTTCAAGGAGCCCATACCGGGCACTGGCGGCGTATTCTGAGGTTTTTGCAAGCCGCCAGCGGCCATTCAGTTCATCAACCTGATCCCCCGATGGATCTTCTATATAAAGAACCGGTACCGTATCAAGGTTGTCATCGGGGAGGATAAACGCATAGCCCCGGAGCATATCCGACAGTTCCAGCCTGCTTTTGCTAACAGCTCTGGTTCCGATAAAGGTTTTTTCTTCCAGCTTTGCCCCGTCATAGCGAAGTAACCCATGGAGAAGGAGCCGTGATGTTTTTTTTGGGGTACCCCTATCGGTAAATTGCCATTTATTGTACACCCCGAAGGATGAGGGGCTTGAGCCGCCAAGATCTAAATAGGGAAAGGTAGGGAAATCAAGACCGGTGTTGCCGATCCCCACATATTGCAGTGGGTCATCTTCCCCGCCCTGATACCCGGCCCGATAGGTGTTTATATCGTAGTTATCAAGAAAGCTGGCTTCCACAAACCAGTGGTCCCGAATCCAGAGGCTTAAGGTGAGATCGGCCTTTTGTGTTAATAGGAGCGGATTATTGGTCGCTGCAGCCTGCAGTCCAAACTCTGTAAGGGCGATTCCCCCCTGGGCGCTTAAGCCGCTTTCCCAGGAGCCCTGGAGAAATAAATTAACGGAGCTGTCGGTTCTGGATAGATTTATAAGGGTTGGTGAAGCTTCTTCTGCGGGAATGGGTTGTTGGGCCATTGCTAATGCAGTGTGGAATACCATCAGGGCTGACAGGTAAAACAGGCGGAGTTTATGATTTCTTGTGTCAGCACGGCTTCGCAAAGATCCCATGGATGGTGTATAGTATACTACAAGTTAGCCTGGTCTACAGCCAGGGGGGTGAAGCTATGGTTGTTTCAATGATACAGATGATCTTTGAAATTCCCGATGTGGAAAGTATAAAGGATAAACGAAAGATTGTAAGGTCTGTAAAGGATAAATTACAGCGGCAGTTTCACATGAGCGCCGCGGAGGTGGATCTGCAGGATTCCCTTTCCTTTGCCCATATCGGCGGAGCTTTGGTGTCCAATTCACGGTCCTTCGGTGAGTCGGTGCTTAATAAAGCCTTCTCTATGATTGAACAGGAAATACCGGTTCGTATCCAGGATGTACAAATCTATTCGGAAGAATTTTAACAATAGCAAGGAGTTGTTGATGCGAATTACAATGATGGTGCAGAAAAAAAGTGTGTTTATCGCTTTCTCGGCCTTAATAATAGTTTCACTCAGTTCCTGTATTGGAGTGAACTCAAATGTGAGTATCCGTCAGAATGGTTCAGGAACCATCCAGTTGGAATACCGCCTTTCCCGTATGTTCGAAGCCTTGGGAAAACTTGATGGCAATGAAAAACAATTACCTTTACCAGTGGGCAGGACCGACTTTGAACGGACGGTGAATCGAGTGCCAGGCCTTGCCCTAACAGCCTATTCAATCAGTCAGGATGAAAAGGATCTCCTGGTTAAGGCGGAACTGTCTTTTACCAGTCTGGATGCCCTCGCGGGGTTTCTTGATGCAGCGGGACAGTCCGTAAGGCTGGTGTCCGATGGCGGAAACAGGACCATGGGGCTTGTCCTGGTCCGGGGAATAAAAAATGTGGATGCGGATCTTGAAAGTCTGGTGCGGACCGTTTTTGCTGGCTATACTATAGATATGCGGTTCAATTTTCCCTCAACCCCAACAGTTTCTACGGTTGGGAACATCGGACAGGCTGCGGTTACTGGAACTAGCGCCCGGTACACCTCACCGGTTACTGATCTGGTTTTAAGTTCCGAACCGGTTGAACTGAGGCTGTCCTGGAAAGAGTGAGGTTTTTGTAAAAACCTCTTGCAGTATTTTTACGTTAAAAAATTATTTAAATATTATAGAATAGTAAAAATAATGCATGTGCATTAACGGTTGCCCTTTCAAAACTAAGAGAGTTTTGAAAGAGCCTCGTGTAATATTCTTTTAAGGCTGGAGGCATTTCTATGACACGGGGCCATTCAAAAGCATACTTTCTCACGGTGGTCTTCTCTCTTTTCTGGGGTACTTTTGTATTTGGAGCCCAGGAGCAGGATGTGATAAAGTCCATGGAGAGCCTTATGCAGGCTTCTCAGGATGCTTTTGATACAAACCATCCGGTCGAAGCCCTTAAACATCTGGTTGGTATCCTTGCTTTGAATGATGAAGCTGCTCCAGAAACCAATGCAAACAGAAAAAGCCAGCGCTCTGAACTGGTACGGAAAGCGGACCAAAAACTTACAGAGATTGGCGCCCGGCTTACCCTTGAGGCTGGTGATGAATGGATTAAGGAAGACGGAACCCAGCGGGCTGGTAATGTCCGGGACCTTGCAAAGGGGAGTGGTCTTATGCCGGTGGTACGGCTTGTGGTGAACTATGACTTTGGTAAGGCTGTTGTAGCCGATGCGCCTATTCGTTTTGCCTTTGTCGATGGTATAGGCGATATTACCCTCTCCAGTACTACCGATGCAAACGGGCTTGCTTCTACGGTTGTTAGGAGCCTGAACCGGACCGATAAGCCCGTTCTTATCCGGGCCATGCTGGTCATCTCTAACCGGGGAAAGACCCGGGCATTCCCTGAAGTTCATAGAGATTTTGCCTATGTTCTGCCTGCACTGACTGCAAGGATTTTTGCTTCTGAAGGTCCCGCTTCATCCCAATCAGGAGCCACGGCGGCATCACCGGCTCCCAAAACGGGAGCCGCCTCGCTGGTAGACAGCATCAGCCGGGCCTTGAACGGCACCGGGCTGGATCTTTTACCCACCGATTCTGCATTGGATCCAAAAACCTTTGCAGCAGCACTGCAGGGAGATTTAGGGGCCATACAGAGGGCTTGCAATGTAGGGGGAACCACCATATCTTACCTTGTTTTAGCCGATGTCCAGTATGATGAACCCCGTCAAATGGTCCTGAATGGGAAGACCTATAATATTTTTACCAGCACAGCCCGGGCCCAAATTCGTATTGTTCGCAGTAACGGTACTGTAGCAATTACCAGGCCTACCATCTCAGTAAAGGGCCAGGGCGGGACTGAAGCTGCAGCCATTCAATCAGCATTAATGGAAGCTAGAAAAGCGGTGGAGCAGGATCTGAGCGCTAATGTGGGGGAAATAAAATCAGCCCTGGATTAATCGAATCGATGTTCTTATGGTACAGAGAACATCTGTTCGGTGCTTTCAGCACCCCGAATCCCGGTAATTCCAATCTTCAGCTGCTCATCCTTTGGCAAGAGAAGCTCAAAAGAAAAGGGGTTATCCGGATTTTTAGATAGATTTGAAACCAGTTTGTCAGTTCCCTGGACACTGAAGGGTATGGTACTTTCTATAAGTTGAATAGTTTTATCAACATGAGGGTTTTCTAAGGATATTATATACAGGTCCAGAGGGGATGTGGCAGTAATAGTTACTTTTACTGAACGCTGGTTTAAGAAAACATTTGTTGAAAGTGCACCATGAAATTGGGGCTTCTCTGTCAATGTGGCTGCTTTGTCTGTTTCAAGGTTTTGAGTTATCTGACTAGGGGGTGTCAAGGTCAGCAGAGCTATTACAGCAGCTCCAGCAAAAACGAATCGACCTATAAAAAAATGCTTCTGCTGATTTTTAATCCCCGATTTTTGAATACGTAATAGGCTCGTACGTTTCCAGAGCAAGACAAAGGGGAGGATTATAAAAGAAAATAATAGGCAGTTTCCCAGGTGTGTAGAATCCAGCAATAATAAGAAAGTAAGCCTTTTCCCTTTCATCGTTCCAATGATAAACAGAATCAACAGCTGGACAGGTGCCAGGATAGTACTGAAAAGACTGAGAGAAAATGAATGAACAAAGGACCCGACAAACACCCAAAGCAGGGCCCAGATGAATACGGGCATAAATGATATATCGATAGCAGTAGAGGTTAATAATCCAAGCAAGAGGACTACTATCGCACTGTGGCCATAAAAACTGGAGCGTTTTGGAATTACTATTTTCTGGGTCAGGGGTGAGAGCAGGCTGAACAAAGAAAACCATACTAAAAGAAACACAAAAGCCATTTCCAGGGGAATTTGAGCCCCTGGTCCATTTCTTAGTTGCCAAAGTTTGAATACAAATCTGCTTCCGTAAAAGGAGATTATCAGCAATCCATAATAGACGAGAATTACCCAGGACCGGCGTATAAAAACAATCCAGTGGTGTATAATTGTTCGTCTAAATACTATTGAATATATGGTTAAAAATAAAATAATGATAAAAATGCTGCTTACAATCAATAGTAATGTTGTTCTTTCATCAACCAGTACATAGTTTTTATTGAATGCAATCAATGAATAATGATAGTCAAATAGAGCAGGGGACCGGGGACAATTATCTATGAGCGCTTTAAAGAAAACAGAAAGTTGCTGAGCATATTCTGAATTGGAGTGCTCTGAAAATGGTTCGGAAATAGTTCCTTGTATAAAATCAGAAAAATAAAGGGCAGGAAAACCCCTGTTCTGGATCATTTCCAAAGCCTCAGGGGCAGAAACCCAGCCAAGTCTGTATAATTCGCTGTAAGGCTGGGGAATTTCAACAGGAATTTTATACTTAGCTCCCATCAGTAGGACCTGCTCAACCAATTGGCGGGGACTTATGTGCTTCTGGGAGCCCTGATATAGGTATAAAGGTCCCTGTTCCGAAATAACATCCAGATAGAGGATCACCACCGATTCTGGATCATCAGACTGATCTAACTGATCCTGGAGACCCCGGTATCCTTCGGTTTCGTCCGCCAAAAATGCAACCCGCAGGGGCCTGGATGGCAGATGGTTTGCAAGCTGGTTCAGAACTGAAAGACCTAAATGGACCGCCGCTTCTGAGTACAACGGAAAGGTTACAAGCAGATTTATATCAGTCTTTTCCGGATCTGTATCTGTACCGCTTATGTCAATTTGAATTGAAGTACCGAAGCCGCCATAGTTCTCCAGCAGAGGTCGCAGCTCATAACGCATCTTAAGTGTTTCTGCCTGGTGGATGATTTCTATAGCATTTTTTGCTTCCTGGTCCCCCTGTTTTACTCGGGAACGCAGACGGGAAACTTCGGGGGACTCAGCAAAGAGTCCATGAATAAAAAAAAGAAAGAGAATGATGCTTAAGCTGGCGGGTTTCGCAAAACTCTTATATATCTGATGCACCGGTACAAGATAGTAGGCCTAGTAAAAACCGTCAAGATTAGGATGACAGAAGCAGTCCTTTCAGTTATAATAAATTATATGTCAAATCAGGAAAGAAAAACCGTATTGGATTTGCCCCTTAAAATTGTGCTTTCAGAAGAAGGCACCACTGTATTCATTAAACAGAATAAAAAACTTACGAAATTTAAATTAGCCGACAATGTGGATGAGTATGGATTGCTGCTGGATAAGTTTGTTCCCGCCGCAATTCAGCGGTTATTGCTTATCGATTATATATCAAAAATAGAAATTTCCAGGCCGGAATTTGTTTCAAGGCGCCAGGAAGTGATGGATCTCTGCAAACTGATCGTGTACAGTCTCCTATATAGACAATTTAACAATATGCTTTTCTCAAAAATACTTGCTTCAGATGTAATAAAAAAATGGAATAGAACCAATCCTGCCTCTATTATTGATGAAAAAACTAAATTTAACGACACATTTCTTCAAAATTACCTGAAGGAACAGGAAAAACAGGTTTATGAATTACGGGAAGAGATTCTGGCCCCAATAAGGACGGCGATTACAAGAAATTCTAACCTTTTACCTGAAGAAAAGAACATTCAGCTTTTCTTAAGTGAAAAATTTTTAAATAATTTACGGTCCGTTATCTGGTTTATATTGATTAAATTCCGCGGAGTTGAGCATTTTGATAATCTTATTAAAGATATCAGGATTATGATGGCTGAGTTCATCGAAAAATCCCGGATTGCAGAATATGTGGCCCTCATGGTGATAGAGCTTGCGGTGAATGCGGAAAATGCCAACCTACGCAGAGAGGCTGCGAACCTGTATCGCGGTGCGGTAGATGCGAATGCGGTTCTCTTTGATCAAAATATCCGGATGCGGGTTATTGAGGAACTCACCAAGAAAAATGATCTTGTATATGTATCCTGGAAGATCGGAGGAACCAGTTCCAGCATTGGTACCCAGGGAAAGCTGCAGATAACCCTTTACAATAAAGAGGGAGAATATCAGGTTATAAAGGATAGCATTGATTCAAAAAAATCTGCGGATCTTAAAAAGAAAAGCCTCTTCGATTTTTACAAGGAAATCCCCGAAGGCAGTGCGGATACTGAGTTGGGACTCTACTATTTATCCTATCTTAATGAGGCCTGCGAAAAGGTCGGTGTAAAATTCGAGTCCCTGGTGAGCCAGATAAAAAGCTCCGACACCACTATTATTACCTTAAGCTTCTATTTATAAGACCGCCGTTCGGGAATAGGCGCTGCCTTTTTACCCGACTTTGCAAAATCCTCTGACCAATAAAGAGAGCAATAACAGTGACCGTATTCTGCGATGTCGGCCTTTGAATATTCGCAGGGACAGAGAATGTCCTTATCTGCTTCACGGGAACCGTCCGTGTCCCTGCAGGGGCAGAGATAATAGCCATAACGGTTCCAATTGGTGTTAAGACCCGTAACCAGATCCTGATAGAGAGTTTCATCTTTCGTTAATACCCAGCCTTGCTTGCGGGCTACCATCTCGGTAAAGGTTTTTGTTTCCTCAATGCTTTTAGGGGACATGGTTTTCTCCTCAAATATTCTATTCTTAATCCAGCAGGGTTTTGCGCCAGTCCGGTTCAAGGAAACCGATAAGGGTGGTTTTCCCATCAATAACGGCGAAAGGAAAGGACACATGTTCCTTAAACTGCTCATGGAGAGCTTCTTTAATCTTATTTTTTACTTCCAGAGGAATAAGATCCACATGGATATATCTATGGGCAATACCCTGATCTTTTAAAAATGCCAAAGCCCGTTTACAAAAACCGCAGGTGGAAAGGGCATAGACTTCTACATCATGCTTTTTATTAGGCCCATCCACCGAAGTATACTCTACATAATCGAACATTAAAGCCTCCTGATTGTGTATATTATATGAGGCTCTTTCAAAACTCAGGGAGTTTTGAAAGAGCTACCTTAGATGTATATGCAGTATTTTTGCTATTCTTTTTAATATAAATATTTATTTTTAAATTGCAAAAATACTGCAAGAGGTGTTTGCAAAAGTAATAGACTTTTGCAAACACCTCATATAATAAACTAGGTGAAGAGAGCCGCATAGGTATCGGCATCAAATTTTCTCCGCAGGCCCGCAGCATTCATATAACGGACTGTGCCATAAATGGGCCGCCCAGCCCATGGCCGGTCATGTTTGCCGAAACACCAGGCTATACCGGCATATCCGTTAGGATCCCTTCCATCTAAAGAATACTGATCATTTAATAAAATGGCAAATCGCATGGCTTCTTCATAGTCTTTAGTCCACGCAAGGAGCCGTTTTCCCCAGTACATCCGCATGTATCCATGCATGTATCCGGTTCTTACCATCTGATTTTGAGCAGCATTCCAGTATGGGTCCTCTGTTTGAGCCGCTTCCAGGGTTTCAAAGTCATAGATGACTTTCCGCTGATGCAGGTTCCCTTCATTCAGCGTTTTTATCGCCCAGTCTGGCAGGCCGGCCGGTGTATCATAGGAATCATTATAATAGCAAAAGTTGATAGCCAGCTCCCGCCGGACAATTAATTCTTCCAGATATGCAGCTGCCCCTGGATGGGAGCAGGATGAGAGCCAGTGGATGCCCAGCTCTTTCTTAATGATTGCAGCCAGTTCCAGGGGAGACACAAACCCAAAATGCAGGGCTGCGCTCATCCGGGAAGTCCCCTGTAAAAGCGGATTGTTCCGGTCCGTTTCATATAAATCGATTCCCCTGGCTATAAATTGCATGAATGAATCTATAGCTTTTTCATGCCCCGGCTGCTCTGTTATTTTCTGTTCAAGCATACGCTGTGGTGTAAGACCTGGAGGATTCATCAGTACCGCATCTAATGAAAGGGGCTCTAGCTCAGCCATATGAGGTACTACATCTAATCCTAAAGATTGATGGTTCGGGACCTCTTCGGTAGATATATCTAAAAAATCATCGAAAAGGGGGGCAATTTTTCGCCTCAGCGTATAGGCTGACCATTCTTCCTTAGGGCTCGCGGCTTTTATGGGAACAAGCACGTTGGATTCGACCCAGACGGTTCTGCAGGGAAGCAAAGCCCCTAATTGGTTTCGCCATGTCCGCTGGTGCCGCAGATATCCCGTATCAAGTACGACAAGGGATGCCTGCTGGGCTACAATTGGGATAATGTGTTCGGGGCTTCCTTGAAACAGGTATAGGCCTATTCCTTTTTCTTCCAAATCTTTTTTAGCTTCCGCCAGGCCTGCAAGGAGGTGTCTATAATGAAGTATGGATGCTGAAAGATACCGCTCCTGCAGGCAGAAGACCACCACCAGCGGTATCCTCTGCCGATTTGCCTCTGACACAGCCCAGTCCAGAGCCAGATTCCCTCGGCCCCGAACTGAAGCCTGCATCCAAAATAGAATATAAGTTCCCCGTTGTACTGTTTTGTTATTACACTCGTGGATCCGCAAATTATGCATGGCTACTAAGTATATGCCCTTGCAGGGAAAAGACAAGGGCGATATTATAGGAACATGCGTCAAAGCCCGTCAGGATTAGTGCTGCTTCTAACGCCCCTTATGTTCATCAATCTGACCCTGATTTCCTGTTCCCGGTCAGCCCCGCAAATTCAAAATTATACTTATAAGCTGATTTACAATGAAACCGCCGGGGGCATTCAGGAACAGCTGAGCCTCTTTGTGCTTGCTCAGGATGAGGATGGCAAGGAGGATCTGGACCGGCTCTATATCATCAATGATGAACAGCAGCTGTACTGGACCTTGAGTTCTTCCGACTGGCTCACGGTTACAAAGGATAATCAGCTTTGGGTCGGAAGCAACAGTATTAGTATGGTTGATGGACACAGCCTGCCCCGTGGCCTGTATCGGCTCATCCTTACCGACCAGGGGGGAGACAGGGCAGAAAGGACAATCGGCCTCGATGCTCCGATACAAAGCAGGTACCCCTTCCCGCAGCTTCAAATTCAGGGGGACAATTTTACGGTCCATTCGGCCTATCCTAAAAATTCCCTGCTCTGTTATGATGGAGCAGGCTCCCTGATTCGTAGGATCCCATTAACGAATCTGTCGGGGAACCTTAAGGGCTTTAACCTGGCCCCCGCGGTATTTGCCCTGGCACTGTGGGCAGAAGACCCCGAGGCTAATCTTGGAGCTTTGACAAAAACGGTGCCCCTAAAACCTTGAGGTTTTTACCAATAAAACCCTTTCTGGAGACCCCTTGTATGGAAAAAGCAAGCGAAGAAACACCCCTTGGCACAATCCGCAGTTTTGTCCTTCGCGCAGGCAGGATGAGTGACGCCCAGAGGAGAAGCTATGAAGCCCTTGCTCCCAGGTTTTGCATTCCCTATGAAAAACGTACCCTGGATTTCCCTGCTCTTTTCGGAAATCACAATCCTGTCATTGTGGAAATAGGGTTCGGCATGGGAGCCGCCACTGCGCAGCTTGCGGAACAAAACCGGAATAACAATTATATTGGGATTGAAGTCCATCGCCCTGGGGTAGGGAAGCTGCTCTGGGAAATAGAACAGCGGGGCCTGGAAAATATCCGCATCATCGAGCATGATGCGGTTGAGGTTCTTAAGGATATGCTCCTTCCAGAATCGGTGGATGGCTTTCATATTTTTTTCCCCGATCCCTGGCCTAAAAAACGGCACCACAAGCGCCGGCTTATCAAGCGGCCCTTTACGGACCTGCTTGTGTCTCGGATGAAACAGGGTGCCTATGTGTATATGTCCACCGATTGGGCCGACTATGGCAGCTGGGCTCTGGCGGAGTTTTCTGCGACACCGGGCCTGGAAAATCCCTATGGCGGTTTTGCCCCCCGGCAGGAATGGCGGCCCCTGACTAAATTCGAAAAAAAAGGACTGGACAAGGCCCATGAGGTCCATGAAATTTATATGGTACGGAGCAAGCACTGATGGAACAGGACCGGAAATCCACCCTGGAGCGTCTCATCCGCCGGTATCAGGCTTCCTATTATAACGGAGAAGCGGAGGTTTCTGACGCCGAATTCGATGCCCTCTGGGATGAATTGCGGAGCCTGGACCCATCGAATCCCCTGTTTAAGCAGGTAGGCCAGGATTCCGTAGATGGTTTCCCCAAGGCCGCCCATCTAATTCCCATGGGAAGCCAGGAAAAGGCCGCAAATCCTGGTGAATTCCGCTCATGGGCAGAGAAGACCGCCGCGGCCGCCTATGTGGTTCAATATAAATTGGATGGGGCAAGCCTGGAGCTTCAATACGAAGCGGGCAGGCTCACCCGGGCCGTAACCAGAGGTGATGGGGTTATTGGTGATGACATTACGGCCAATGCCCGGCGTATGAAGGGGGTTCTCAGTACCCTGGATGTTCCTTTTACAGGAGGAGTCCGGGGAGAAGTGCTGATGCCACGGGCAATCTGGCAGAGCAAATATAAGGATAAGGCTAATTGTCGAAACGCCGCTAACGGTATTATGAGGCGGAAGGATGGAGCGGGCTGCGAGGACCTGGAACTGGTCTGCTATGATGTTTCTGATCCCTCTAACGATGCACTCTTTACCGATGAACTGGAAAAAATACACTGGCTCGAAGCAAGGGGCTTTATGGTTACCCCTGCAAAGGTGTTTACCGATATAGAGGCTATTATCAGCTACCGGGAAGAAGTGTCAGCCCAGCGGGATTCCCTGCCCTATGATATCGATGGACTTGTCGTAAAGGACCTGAAGACCGATATGGCGGACCTGAGACGGGCCCGGCCGGAGCGGCAGATCGCCTTTAAGTTTGATCTGGAAGAAGCAATAAGTATACTGAGGGCCGTTGAATGGAGTGAGTCCGGTTCAACCTATACTCCTATTGGTATGGTGGACCCGGTACGGCTGGCGGGTACCACGGTACAGCGGGCCAATCTGAACAACCCCGATATGATCCGGGCCCTGGGACTAAAGATTGGAAGTCCAGTCCGGGTGGTAAAGCGGGGGGAAATCATCCCCAAAATAGAAGGTCTGGCCGTAAGCGCCCTGGACTCTGTGGATCCCCATTCACTCAAGGATATATCCTTTCCTGACCGCTGCGGTACCTGCGGCAGTATCCTTGTCGATGCCGGTACCAGGCTCTATTGTCCCAATCTTCAATGCCCTAAACGGCTTCATCACCGCATAGAAAAATGGATTTCTGTCCTTGATATCCGGGAGTTTGGAGATAAGCTATTGCAGCGCCTCTTTGAATCGGGGCGCCTTACCAGAATAGCGGACCTCTATACTCTCACGGAAGAGGAATTATCTGCTATGGAACGGATGGGGGAACTTTCTGCAAAAAAAGTCATTCGTCACCTCAGGACCCCCCGGACCTTGTCCCTTGCAGCCTTTATTGCAGGTTTTGATTTTGATGGTGTTGGTGAACTTATTATGGAGCGGGTCACCTCGGCAGGCTACAATACCCTGGATAAACTGCGGGCTGCTACCGTGGAGCAGCTTTCTCAGGTTTTCGGCCTTGGTGAAATCACCGCCCGGACCATTGTAGAGGGACTTAAGGAAACCAGGGAAGACATGGATGCGGTCCTTGCTACGGGTATCATCAGTATTGCTGCACCCCCTTCGGAAGAGTCCCAGGTTCTAAAGGGTTATTCATTCTGTTTTACCGGTGAACTGCAGAGCATGAAACGCTCCGAGGCGGAAGAAAAAATTAAGGCCCTTGGTGCTCAGGCAAAGAGTTCGGTGGTAAGGGATCTTTCGTTCCTCGTGACTAACGATCCCGGTTCAGGGTCCAGTAAAAACCAGAAGGCCCGGGAACTGGGCATCCCTGTCATCAACGAAGAACAGTTCCTGGAACTGCTGGAACATCCGGAACGGGCTCCCTTATTTGCAAAAAAGTCGGAAATTTCCGAGGGGCTTCACAATATGCAGCCCCAGCCCCAGGGGAACCGTAACAAAACCCTCGATGGCCGAAACAAGAGACCTACCCAGCAGGGGGAATTATTTGAAAGTTAATATTGTAAAGACCATTTTTATTATTTTTTTGCTGGGCCTCATCATTATAGCGGTTTGTATGGGGTTATTCCTCAGGGAACAGCAGAAAATTATAAAGGAATTGGAAACATCCATTGAAAACCTTAAGCTTACTACGGTACCGCTCCGGTTTATGGTGCTCTCCAGGAGCGACAAGGAGCTTTCTGCCCGGTTTCGTTTTTATGATGCGGATGGGAAAGAAATCGCATCCTTTGAACGCTCATGGAATGGCAGCGACCTCTATATCGATTCCCTTGTGGTTCCGCTTAAAACCGGAGTTATGGCCTTTCCGGTACGGGTCTTTACTGATGCGGTCGCCCCCCGGGGCGGCACCAATCTCATGTATTATTATGATTTTGATGGTATCCCCGGTATCTACGACTCATCCCGTTTAGATGTTAAGCAACGGCAGCTCCTTAAGGAACTCTTTACTAAATTAAAAACCGCTGAAGGCCTCTATGGGTCAAATACCGCCGCTAATCCTGGCGAAAGACTGCTTACCTATTTTGGAAATGCGGTTCACGATATAAAACAGTTACGGCAATTTGAGGTTGGCACTATTTATTCACTCGTAATTCATACCGATGGTGGCATAGAAATCCTAAGCGAATGAGGTGAAATATGGCTTTGGAATTGGTTAAAAAAGTCTCGCAGGTAATTGTATTCCTCGTTTCTACTCCCTTGGGTTATATCATTGATGGCGGCATCCTGCTGTTATTCCTTGTGTTTACCCTTTCCCGTGCGCTGCACCGGGAAAAGCTCCTTGCCCAGGCGGCGGGGACCACCTATGGTGCAGCCCAGAAATTGTTCGTTTGTATCGACGCCTTAGGGAGGCTCGGTGCATCCCTCTTGGCAAATCTGCCGGTACTCCTCATCATGGGGGTCATCTCTCTTTCAGTGGTAGCCATCGGTGAAACGGTACAAAAGGTAGAAGCCTCTCTGGAAGCTGCAAACCGTATAAAGGAATTGCAGGCCGTGCTCCGAAATCTGGAACGGAGTCTGAAGGTTGCAGAAATCAGGGTCCTCTCCACCCAGAACGACAGGACTACCTTTGAAATTACCTTTTTTGATCCCGCCAACCAGCAAAGCATAGCGGAAACGCGGACCATCAGTATCGATGGTCGGGATATCTATATTGATGCAATAGTCCTGAATTTTGACTATTCCGAAATCGCCGCGGGCCGGAAGGTTAATATTGCCATACCCTACCGGGTATTCAGCGACCAGGTGGCACAAATTAATGGTATCAGTCTCGGCGGTGTGGACAGTAAGGGAATCCCCTATATGTTCCACCGTGCTGATGATGATATCTATGGTATCGCTCCTGAGATATATCGGGAACGATTAAAAGAATTGGTGCAGCTTACCAGTTCTGACACGAGCGCCCGCCCTGCGGGGATTGTTCGATCCTATTACGGCAGTGCCCTCCATAAACGGGTCTCTGCGGGGGATCGGCTTGAGCTGAGGGTAGAACAGACCGGCGGCCTTACCCTGCGGGAACGGTTTCCCTTTTAGTGCTTTTTGAATGATAATTTGATGACCCTATTAGAAATCCTCTCCCAAACAAAGCTCCCTCTGGTTCCCTATCTACCCGAGATTGTAGAAAACCTGAACCGCCAGGGGCGGCTTATTCTTCATGCTGAACCCGGAAGCGGTAAATCTACCCTGGTACCTCTGGCATTATTAGAAAAGCCCGGTTCTATCATTATGCTGGAACCCCGCCGTATTGCAGCCATTGGAATCGCAGCCCGTATGGCGGAGCTCCTCGAGGAACCGGTAGGCAAGACGGTGGGATATGCGGTCAGGATGGAACGCCGAACCTCAGCCGCCACCAGGATCGAAGTGCTCACCGAAGGGCTTTTGGTACGAAGACTCCAGACGAATCCTGAACTGCCCGGTGTATCTACCATCATCTTTGATGAATTCCATGAACGATCCCTGTTTACCGATCTATCTTTTGCCCTCGTTCTGGATCTCTGCAGGATAAAGCCGGATCTTAAGATCCTTATCATGTCCGCCACTATGGATTGTACAGCCATTGCCGAAAGGATAAATGAAACCGAAGGAAGGACTGGGCCCAACAGGGTCCCCATACTGAATTATCCCGGCAAGCTGTTTCCCATAGAGACCGAGTACCGACCACCAAAGGAGCAAGAGAGCCCTGTACAGGCCTGTGCCCGGACCCTGCGCAGCCTTTTGCAGGAAAGGCCTGCTGCTGATCCATCAGCTATTCTTGCATTCCTTCCAGGCCGACGGGAGATTCAGGGAGTAGCGGAACACCTTTCTGATCTGGGACCAGAAATTGAGGTGCTTCCCCTTCATGGAAGCCTTTCTTTAGCAGATCAGCGGCGGGTTCTCAAGGGCTCTGAAAAGGGAAAGGGGCGTATTATACTGGCCACCAATATCGCTGAAACGAGCCTCACCGTCCCCGGTGTATCTGCCGTGGTCGATACGGGCCTGGTGCGGCTCCAGAAGTATCATTTGCGTACCGGGATGGACCGGCTCAGCCTTGAACTGGCCAGCACCCAGGCCGTGGACCAGCGGCGGGGCAGGGCGGGGCGGCTGGGACCGGGACGCTGCATCCGTCTCTGGTCTCCCCAGGAACTTCGTCCCGCTGCTACGGAACCGGAAATCCGCAGGCTCGACCTGGCCTCCCTGGTGCTGGAATGCGCCCTTTGGGGAGCCCCTGACCTCGAAGCACTACCCTGGCTCGAAGTGCCGCCCCGCCCTGCCTGGGAGGCAAGCCGTGGGCTCCTTTTGGATATGGGAGCCATCGATAGGGAAGGGCGTGTCACAGAACTAGGAAAACAACTTGCCCATATAGCTCTGCACCCCCGGCTTGCCATGCTTGCCTTGGCAGGAAAGGAGCAGGGAAACGCGGACCTGGGAGCTCTCTTAGCGGCCCTCCTTTCAGAACGGGATCCTTCCGGCATAGAAAACGATGCTGACATAGGGCTTAGATTGGAAGCTCTATCTGAGCCGGTAAATCAGGGCCGTTATGCTGCAGTTTTAGAACTTTACTTTGACATACTCAGGCGGCTCAAAATGGAAACCTCACCTGATGAAACAGGATCAGGGGTCCTCAAGGACTTTTCTAAGGTCTCTCCTGCCAAAGTTTCTCTTACAAATAAGTCAGCAGAACGTGCAGGGGAACTGCTTGCAAAAGCCTTCCCTGACCGTATATGCCGGCGGCAGGAAAGCGGTTCCTTCCGTTTCATGTCAGGGAGAGAAGCTTCGGTACGAGGAAGGCTTGCAAAAACCGAATGGCTTGCAGCGGTGGATGTAGATGCGGGGGACCGGAATGGAGCCATATATCTGGCCGCCCCCATATCAAAAGAGACTGCCCTTTCGATACTCTCACCTCATTTTGAACGGGAAGTCTCCGTTGTCTGGAAAGGGCTTATTCCAAAAGCAAGGGTAAGTACCAGGGCAGGCCGTCTCCTAATTCAGGAAGAGCAGCGCCCCTGCAGCAAACATGAAGCAAGCACCGCATTGGCTGCTTTGATTAAAACTCAGGGACTGGAAATCCTTCCCTGGGACGAAACCGCCGAAGCCTACCCCGGTTCATTCCGGATCCGCGAACAGGATACCCCCCGGAAACTTCTTGACCGGATTCGCTATTATACAAAGCAGGTCTCCCTGGGGGCAGAAGAAACAATGTTCTCCCAATGGATCAACGAAACCCTCATCGCCGAGGTTGAAAGCTGGCTTACTCCCTTTATCTGGAATGGCGAAGCTGTCAGTGATGGACCCATCCTTACCGCTGTGGACCTGTATCTGGCCCTTAAAGAACGGCTCGGATGGGCGACCCTGCAGGTCATGAACCGGGAGGTTCCGCCCCTTTTCATCAACCCCGCCGGAACAGCCCATCCCATAGACTATCATTCTGGAGAACCCCTGGTCTCCTTAAAGATTCAGGAAGTATACGGCATGGCCGAGACTCCACTCATCATGTGGCAACCACTAACTTTCGAACTCCTCTCTCCTGCAGGACGCCCTATCCAGGTTACCAAAGATTTAGGCCGCTTCTGGAAGGGTTCCTACGCAGAGGTTCGAAAGGAAATGCGGGGACGCTACCCGAAACACGACTGGCCCGAAGATCCAAGCCATGCCCAGCCTCATACCAGGGTGTTTAAATCGTAGGGCGTCTCCTGATAGACATAGTTAATCCAGTTGGAGAAAAAAAGATGGGCATGGGCCCGCCATCGGACAACCGGAGGAAGATCAGGATTATCCTGAGGATAATAATTTCTGGGAATCTTGATGGGAAGTCCCTTGGCCACATCCCGCCGGTATTCCCTATCCAGGGTTAGTGCATCGTACTCCAGGTGGCCTGTTACATAGATTTCCCGGCCTTCCCGGGCTGTGGCAATGAAAATCCCCGCCTCGTCGCTTTCCGATTCAACCGTTAAGGCAGGGTGCTGGCGGATAGCTTCCTGGTTGCTTTCGGTATGCCGAGACTGGGGAGCCAGGAATTCATCATCAAAGCCCCGGAAAAGGATGTTTCGCTTTTCCTGTACCGCATGGGGAAATATACCAAAAAGCTTTTCAGGAAGCTGCCGTTTGCCAATCCCATAGCGCCGATAGAGTCCCGCCTGGGCCCCCCAGCAAATATGAAGGGTTGACCACACATGGTCATGACTATAATCAATCACCGATACAAGTTCGTCCCAGTAATCGACCGATTCAAAGGGCAGGGTTTCCACCGGGGCTCCCGTAATAATGAGCCCGTCGTAGCGGTTGTGCATGACCTGATCAAAGGTAACATAAAATTTTTCCAGATGTCCCGGCGGCGCATTACGGGATTCGTGGCTTCCCATACGCAGGAGGGTTACATTTACCTGAATCGGCGTGTTCCCCAAAAGCCGCAGCAGCTGAATTTCCGTATCAACCGTGGTGGGCATCAAATTGACAATGGCAATCTCTAGGGGCCTGATATCCTGATGTTCCGCCCGGGCCTCGGTCATGACAAACACATTTTCCTGCTTTAACGCCTCATAGGCTGGAAGGGCCGCTGGAATTTTGATGGGCATGATTAACTCCTGATTAAAATAGTCATATAAATGATGACAAAAAAAACGGTAAAGCGCAAGGGTGCCCCATAGTTTTATGAACCGAGGCTCTTTCAAAACTCAGGGAGTTTTGCAGAAACCTCAAGCGCCCTTATTGCTCCAGATTGATGACAGGACAACCGCTGTGAGTATCACCGTTCCGCCTGCCAGTGTGGCCGGTCCTGGCCGTTCCCCGGTTATGAGAAACACCCATACCGGATTCATTACCGGTTCTATAAGGGCGATGAGCATGGACTGGACCGCCGTTACCCGGCGAATACCGTATGCAAAAAGCAGGGATGCGAGCCCAATCTGAAATATTCCGAGGCCCAACACAGAACCAAGGGCAACCGGGGTAAGACGGGGCGGCTGAATCAAAAAGAATGGTAAGCAGAAAAGGGCCGTTCCCAGGTGCGCAAAAAGGATCGTGTCCTCGGGTCTTCCGTCCTTTTCCAGCCTCATAAAAACCGAATAAAGAGCAAAGGTGATGCCTGAGATTATGGCAATTATGTTGCCTGTAAGAGTGCGGAAATCGTTGTTTTGAACTGAAGTTCCAGGACCTGGGAAAAGGCTATCCTTAAAAAATATCACCAATCCTACTGCCACAGCCCCAAGGGCCGCCCAGTGGGCACCCTTTGGTTTTTCACCGATTAAAAGCCAGCCCAGCAATGCGGCCCACACGGGGGCAATATACTGTAACAGTATAACATTGGCTGAACTGGTAAGTTTATTGGCAAGCACAAAGAGTATCATGGTTGCGCCATAGGAGATGGCTCCGAGAATCCTGTAGAGCATCCTGCTGTTACCAAATTTTTTCGGTTTTTCGATGAACCGAACTATAAGGATAAAGAGGAAGGCGATAAAACTTCTTGCTCCGGATATAGCAAGGGGATTCCAGGGAATAAGTTTGATGAGGAGACCGCTGGTACTCCATAGGAGGGCACACAATGCAATAGCGGTTATGCCCTTTCCTTTTTCTGACTGACCGGCATGATGGATGAGCTTCATAAATATCAAAGATAGTATACAAAGCCCGGAATTCTTACAAGCAGTAAAGTTACTTTGATTGCTGCACCTCAATTGTAAAATTATTCTGTCAACCTCAAGAAAGGAGACGGATACTCCGATAGTTAAAGAGGAGGCAACAGAGGTGATAAGAGGTTGGTACACCGGCGCCAGCGGCATGACCGCACAACAGTATCGGCTCGATGCGGTTTCGAATAACCTGGCCAATGTGGATGTGGATGGTTATAAAAAGGATATTGCGGTTCACAAGGCCTTCCCGGAATTACTTATGCGGCGCCTTAACGATGACGGTGTCTATCAACATCCCTTTGGGTCTGCCGATGCAGCCCCTATTATAGGTAAAATTGGGACCGGTGTAGAGTTGAATGAGCTCTTTACCAGCTTTGAACAGGGTGCCATGAAGGAAACCGAAAACGACTTTGACCTTGCCCTGGATGGCAAGGGGTTTTTCTCCGTGGCAACCCCCTATGGGGAGCGCTATACCAGAAACGGTTCTTTCCAGCTTGGGAAAGAGGGATACCTGGAAACCAAAGAGGGCTATCCGGTTCTGGGGGAGAAGGGCCCAATCCGGGTAAAGGCTAACAATTTTAAGGTTGATAAGGATGGCCGTGTCTGGGTAAATGCGGATTATCCCGACGATCCAGAAGTATTTGCATCAAAAGAAAATAATACCTGGGAACATACCGTTCTGCTAGATACTCTTAAAATTGTCGATTTTGAAAATGACCGCTACCTGCAGAAACAGGGTTCCAGTCTTTATAAAGATACGGATGTTTCTGGCCCCGCACAGATTATCGAAAGCGGAAAACGGCCCAAGGTTGAACAGGGTTTTGTAGAGGCCAGCAATGTTAATCCGGTAACCGAAATGGTCCAGATGATAGAGGTAAACCGGGCCTATGAGGCAAATCAGAAGGTTGTACAGGCAGAAGATGCCATGTTAGGTAAATTGATAAACGAAGTAGTGCGAGTGTAGGAACCTTAGGGGGAATAGATGGTACGAAGTTTATGGACCGGCGCATCCGGCATGATTGGTCAGCAGGCTAATATCGATACGATATCCAACAATCTGGCAAACGTTAATACCTCAGGATTTAAGAAAATGAGGGCCGATTTTGAAGACCTCCTTTATCAAACTATAAAAACCGCAGGAACCCCCGCAACGGAAGATACAGTGACCCCTGTAGGAGTCCAGATGGGGCATGGTGTAAAGGTTTCTGCGACCCAGCGTATGTTCACCCAGGGAGCTCTGCAGAATACCGAAAATGTATCCGACTTCGCTATTCAGGGGGATGGGTTCTTCCGTATTCAGATGTATGATGGCAGTTATGCCTATACCCGGGACGGAGCCTTTAAGATCGACAGTGATGGCCGGCTTGTAACCTCCAACGGGTACAAGGTCCTCCCCGATGTGGTACTGCCCCAGGGCTTTATCCCCGAAACCTTAAGTGTATCCCAGGATGGCCGTATTACCGTAAAAGTCCCGGGCCAGGACGATCCCATACAGGTGGGGCAGATGGAATTATACCGTTTCCCCAACCCGGTAGGTCTTACCGCGGTAGGTGAAAATCTCTTCAAAATAACCAATGCATCGGGAAATCCCATAGCAGGACGTCCCGGTTTTGATGGAATGGGTAAAATTGTCCATAAGTTTCTGGAAATGTCTAACGTTTCTGTGGTGAGGGAAATGGTAAACCTGATTGTGGCACAGCGGGCCTATGAGTTTAACTCAAAGACCATACAGACCAGCGATAATATGCTGGGTATAGCCACCGGTTTAAAGCGGTAGGATTAAGGGTGTAGTATGAATGTAGGGGCGATTGGCAGTCTTCTGGTTCAGCAGAACCTGATAAGCAGCGCTGATAATACGGTTCCAGTGGAAACAGAATCCTTTGCATCTATCCTTGAACGGGCAAAGAAGACAAACCAGGGAACAGCGGAAACAAATGGGGATTTGCAGGGCACAAGGTCCCAGAAGGTTACCATAGACCGCAAAAGTAAGCTCTATGAACAATGTGAAGCCCTGGAAAGTTTCCTTATAAAAAACCTTCTCGAAGGAATGAGAAAAACAGTTATGAAGTCAGATCTAATGGACGAGGGGTTCGCAGGAAAGATGTACGAGGATATGCTCTATGATCAATATGCCACAAACATGACTAAAAACAGCAATTTTGGTCTTGCCGATATGGCCTATCTGGAGCTTACCGGCCAACGGGGTAAGGTCATCGGTTTAGACCATCCACCATCCAATCAATAAACACATCGAGCCGTTTTCTTATTGCAGAAGGCATGTGAACCTGAGAAGAGATAATTTTTGGGATTTCTGCTCCTGCAATAGAATAAATCAGAAGACCTTCTGAAAGAGGTTCTATATATAATAATACAATAAGTTTTTTTTCTCCAACAACAGGGAGTATGCCAAAATTAAGGGAACGGACATTGGTTAAGGTGTATAGTATACCCTTTTTCATGGGAGTAATTTCAGCCTGGTAGTATGATTTGCCAAAATTAGCATCATCGAGCATAAGAAACATTTGTTCATTCTGTATAGTTGTTATTTGTAGGTTTTGAGGATCTGGAATTTTCTTTTTCGTCTGCAAAGATTCTATGCGGTACGCATCATTGAATAATGGAATATCTTTGTTTTTTGTATACGAATGATACAAACGACCCTTCAAAGTTTGAACATTTTGTAAGGCAAAATATACTGCCTGTAAAGAATTATTTACTGATTCTTTTGGAGTAATTATTACTTTTACAGATTCTATTAAAAAGGTAAGATTTCTTGTTTGAAATATGGTTTCGAGATGTAAATCATCATTTATTTGTGGTATGTATTCTAAGGCATCCAAGCCTATCTGATTTTCTTTTATTAGAAGAACTCCCTCATCAGAGATTGCCCTTTGTAATAAAAGATTTTGCGGTTTTGGGTAAACCTCAAAAAATGATCGATTATCTCCAAATACGAAGTAAGTGGTAGTTATGATGGTTAACAGAAGAATAATCTTATGTTTCATTAATAAGCTCCCTTACCATGTAATACTACCCCAATCGTTTTATATAATATCCACACATCAAGCCATATAGACCAGCTCTGAATATAAAAAGTATCATAGGCAACCCGTTCATTATAATCCGTATCTGAACGTCCAGAAACTTGCCACAGGCCCGTAAGGCCGGGCTTTACTGAAAAAACTCGCTTAAAGCTTTTTCCATACCGGGCAATTTCGGCTTCTACAATAGGACGAGGTCCGACAAGGCTCATTTCATTTCTTAAAATATTAATAAGCTGTGGAAATTCATCAAAGCTTGTTTTTCGTAAGAAGCGCCCGATGGAGGTTATCCGTGGATCGTTTTTAAGCTTAAAAGTTGCTTCCCATTCTTTGCGAGCCTCAGGATCCTTTTCGAGGAGTTCCTTAAGTCTTTTGTCCGCATCGACGACCATGGACCGGAATTTATAGGCTTTGAAGGGTTTCCCATTGCGGCCAATACGGGTGTGTTTATACAGGACAGGCCCCGGAGAAGATAGCTTTATAAGAAGGGCAATGATGAGAAATAGGGGCATGAGCAGTATGCCGCCAAGGCTTACCAAAAACAGATCGAGGGCTCGCTTTTTAAGACGATTCCAGGGCATCAGAAGTTGCTGACTGGTTGCAAGACCGAGGATACCATCGAAATCACGGACCGACATCCACATATTCGTCATGCCAAAAAAATCGGGAATGAGCACGTTGTACTTAAAAGCAGATACGGACTCATCAAGGATATCGGCCAGGCGATGCCGATCTGTTCCGGGCATTGCTACGATAGCCATTTTAATGTTGTAGGTTTGCACAAGGTAGGGACCAAGGGAAGTGTCATGGATAATCGGTATATCCCGATAGTACTCTCCTGTGGCGGGATCGTCGTCTAAAAAGAGAACCGGCCGGTATCCAACCGAAGGGCTATCAAGCAGGCGGTCGGCCACTAATTTTCCGGATTGGCCGCATCCATAAATGACCGCAGGGATTCCCCAAATTCGGGTACGGCTAATACTTGCCCGTGTAATAGAACGACATATAAGGAGCAGCCATACCGAAAAAATCCAGCTTATAAAAAAAGCTATCATTTCGGGTGTAATAGAGTAACCTGCATCGATAGCCATAAAAAGGAGTATAGCCCCATGGCCGACCACGGATCCCACCGCAAAGCGTCGCAGTTCTTCCGCCGGTGCAAGGCTGACCCCAGGATACAGATTATTCACATAAAAAAGCAAAATAAAGGCTGGCACAAAGGGCCAGTAGGTGACAAAGGATTTAAAGTTGATAATTGAGAGATCATAGGCGTTGACCAAAAAAAAGCCCGCCCCGAAAGAAAGCATGATTGCTAAAAAGTCTGAAATGATAAAAGCAATGGCCGCATAAGCCGAAGTAGTATGCCTATACCGACTGATATACCAGCTATCAAATTCTTGTAACGTCATTGGTTGCCTCGCCTTTTATCATACCACAGAAACCATCTGCAGAATAGGTCAAGTCCTTGTTCAAGGGGAGTAAAGGGTTTCCAGCCAATTACCCGTTCAAGGTCGGATACATCCGCAGCAGTAGCGTATACATCTCCCTGTTGCATAGGAAGATATCGTTTTTTTGCCGTTTTACCAAGTTTATTCTCCAGATGGGTAATAAAATCTAAAAGTTTTTCGGGTCTGCTGTTTCCAATATTATAAATAGCAAAGGGAGCACTCGAACGGGCGGGATCGCCAAGCACAACTGACGGATCCTGCTCTGGTACTACAATCGGAGCATGCGGAATAAGGCGAACAATACCCTCAATTACATCGTCAATGTAGGTAAAATCCCGATACATGTCCCCCTGGTTATATACTTCTATTTCCTGCCCTGTCAGAATTGATTGGGCAAATTTATAATATGCCATATCAGGACGTCCCCATGGGCCATAGACTGTGAAGAAACGTAGCCCTGTGGTGGGCAGTCCATAAAGATGTGAATAGGTATGAGCCATGAGTTCATTTGCACGCTTGGTCGTCGCATAGAGGCTAACAGGATGGTCAACCTCATGATGTACGCTAAAGGGTTGCCGGGTATTTAATCCGTAAACAGAAGAGCTCGAAGCATACAAAAGGTGTGGTATGTTATGATGTCGGCAGGCTTCGAGGATAGAAAGAAAACCGGTAATATTACTCCGGGTATACGCAAAGGGATGGTCAATGCTATAGCGGACCCCCGCCTGGGCTGCCAGATGGATGACC
>JAAYUZ010000082.1 GCA_012517385.1 Treponema sp.
TCCCTCTCCTGCTGGTTCCGTTCGCGAATAAGTTGTTCTTTTGCTTCAAGAAGGATCTCCTTCTTCTTTGCTTCAGCTTCTTTTATCGCATCCTGTTTAATGCGCTCGGCGCGTTGCTCCGACGCCGTTAGTTGGAATCTGGCATACAGCCATCTTATGGTCCAGCCTAAGGTTAACCCGGCAAGAGGGAGGATTATATATAATCCCATACTATACCCCTTACCGTAAAATACACTTATTATGAAATTATAACGAAGGGCAAACAATTGTCAAGTAAATACTTATACACAAGACTGCATATTTATGCAAAATATATGAATATTACATCCGGAACTCGGTGCCCAGATATACTTTTCGGGCAAGCTCATCCTGCAGAATCGTATCCCGATCGCCCTGGGCAACAATAGCCCCTTCATTGATAATATAAGCATGGGTAGTAATTTCCAGGGTATCCCGAACATTATGGTCCGTTATTAATACACCAATACCTTTAAGAGCAAGCTGGCGGATAATCAATTTAATTTCATATACCGCAATAGGATCGATACCTGCAAAGGGTTCATCGAGCAATAAAAACTTTGGATCCGTTGCAAGGGCCCGGGCAATTTCAGTCCGGCGGCGTTCGCCCCCGGAAAGGGTATAACCCGGCTGTTTTCGCAGCCTGGCTATTCCAAACTCTTCTAAAAGCTCCTCTGCCAACTGTTTTTTTTCAGTCCTCTCCAAATTCTTCCGGCTCTCCAGAATTGCCCATATATTTTCTTCCACGGTAAGTTTTCTAAATATGGAAGATTCCTGGGGAAGGTAGGCTATCCCCGCCCGGGATCGCTGATACATGGGCTTATGGGTTATATCCTGATCGTTCAACAAAACGCGCCCCGCATTAGGCCGGTAAAACCCGACAATCATATAAAAAACCGTAGTTTTCCCCGCTCCATTCGGCCCAAGAAGACCCACAACCTCTCCATTCTTCATGGAAAAATTGACCCCCCGGACCACCTCTTTACGGCCAAAACGTTTGTGCAGGTTCTGGACAACTAAATCATGGCTGGCCTGTACTTCCATCGGAAGTTTTCTCCTTAGTTGAACTTTTTAATGTGCCCCTTACCTGACCCTCCATGACAACATCATCGGTATTCAGATCCACCCGTATACGATCTGAACTGAATTCATCACCATTTTTATATACAACCGGAGAACCACCCATCTCCAGCAGCTTTTCCTTTCTCCGGTACAGGGCATAGTCTGAACGGCACACAAGATTATCCTTAAAAATTCGGACATTTATCTGCAAAAGCACCGTACCAGCAGCATCATCATATTCAATAAAGCGCCCCCGGGCGACCACCTTGTTTTCCTTGTCTTCCAGGACCGAATCCCCTTCCAGGCGGGCCTTTTTCAGTTCCCTGTCGTAGGATAAGGTTGATGTGGTAAAACGGATGCCTTTTTTTTCATCCAATCCAATGACACCGCCGCTGCACTGAATATATCGATTATCCTTACCGGCTATTTCAATTCTATCCGCCTGCAGAATCAGATCCTCAGACCAGACCTTTGCTTTCCCGCTCAGAATCACCGATTCCTTGCCAGTTGCCTTTGTGCCAATCATGGTATCGGCCTGGAACCGGAAGGTTTCAGCATATACCCCTGTAAACTGCATTAATAAAAAAATAATCAGGAAGCTGTATATTGATGAACGGAGCCTCATCATTTAGTTTCCTCCTGATAGGTTCCGGAAACAGAACCTGCAAACTGCCAGGATCGGCTCCGCCCATCGGCACTGAAACTTTTACCCACCAGCAGGCTGCCATCAGCTTTTTTTAAAAGAACCTGATCATCCTGGGGACCATACAGCTTCTTTTGGCTGTTATTCCATTGCAGCGATTTCGCTTCTACAGCAAGATCCTCCGACTTGATCAAAAGTCTTACGCCGTCGGAAAAAAGGGCATCCGAAGTCGCAGTCCAGAACTGAGCTACACCCGCAGAACCAACCGTTTCAGCCTCCAATTTCCCTTTAGAAAACTGTTCGAAACGAATATTCTGTACCTGTAAAAGCCGTTTTTGTTCAAATCTATCCAGCTGATCAGCCTGCATGTGCAGTGAAATCTTACCATCCGTCACCCGGACATAATCCACATCCTGCATGACCAGATCGGGCTTTTCCTGTTCCGACTCACTGATTGCGCTGTAATCGAAGGAACATGAAAGGAGGATAAAAACAGCACCAAACAGTATAAGCACACCCCGGATATTGAGTTTTGAAACTCTCATACAGGTTTGTAAATTGTCCGGGATGTACATGAAGTTTATCGCTTCTCCTTTGCTTTATACTGTTTAGCCGCTGCTATAAAATCACGGAATAAGGGCTGGGGTTTTATTGGTTTAGAAGTAAATTCGGGATGAAACTGCACACCTAGCCCCCATACATGATCGGGCCATTCTACACATTCCACAAGGCTTCCATCGGGTGTAAAACCGCCCAGTTTCAGTCCCGATTCTACCATCTCTTTCCGGAACACGTTTGCAAACTCATAACGATGACGATGGCGTTCAAAAATATGGGCTTCCCCATAGGCAGCCAGCAACTTTGAACCTTCTACCGCAACGGTTTCACTGCGGCCCAGCCGCATGGTACCGCCATAGTTCTTAACATCAATCTGTTCTTCCAGAAGGCTGACCACCGGATGCTTTGTTTCCTGATTAAATTCGGTAGAATCCGCATCGGTCCATCCCAGAACATTCCGGGCCCACTCAATAACCATAATTTGCATACCAAGACAGATGCCGAAATAGGGAACTCCATGGGTACGGGCCCATTGGGCAGCCTTTACCATACCGTTAATACCCCGCTGACCAAAACCGCCGGGGACCAGAATCCCATCCAGCGGGCCGCCGGAAAGATCCTTACCCAGGATTTGGTCCGGATCAGAATCCCCTTCCAGCCGGGAAGAATCTATTTTCACCAGCTCTACCGCAACACCACAGGAAAGGCCCGCATGAAAGAGGGCTTCATATACCGATTTATAGGCATCGTGCAGGTCCATATATTTGCCTACAATACCAATACGGACTGAACCTTTACGGGCATTAAATTG
Organism: Treponema sp.; assembly: GCA_012517385.1. Taxonomy (GTDB): domain Bacteria; phylum Spirochaetota; class Spirochaetia; order Treponematales; family Breznakiellaceae; genus Gracilinema. The sequence goes on from JAAYUZ010000082.1 coordinate 3,093, forward strand.
GTCCATCATGGTTTTCCAGGCAGAGAGATCCGCATGGCGGCTTTCTACATTAAGCTTTTTTAGTATCACCTGGTCCAGTTTCTGCTCATAGAACACCAGAGGAATTTCATAAATAGTGGTGGTTACATCATAGGACGTAAAGACCGCTTCGGTTTCTACATTCGTAAAGAGGGCAATTTTACGCCGTGTTGCCTCATCAAGCATAACCGGAGCCCGGCAGATAAGCACATCAGGCTGTATTCCCTGTTCCTGCATGGCCTTTACCGAATGTTGGGTTGGCTTGGTTTTAAGTTCCCCTCCGGCAACCTCGGGGAGCAGGGTCAGATGAACCGAAAGTGCATTGGTTTTCCCCATTTCATGAATCAACTGCCGTGCTGCTTCCAGGAACGGAATAGATTCAATATCACCAACGGTACCGCCAATTTCTACAATAACTACATCCACATCCGGTTCTTTACCAACCGCAAGAATACGCCCCTTTATTTCATCGGTTATATGGGGAATCACCTGCACGGTCCGGCCAAGATATCGGCCTTCCCGTTCCTTGCGTATAACTGAATCATAGACCTGGCCTGTGGTTATTGAATTAGCCCGCGACAGGGGGCTGGAGGTAAAACGGGCATAATTACCCAAATCCAGGTCCGTTTCTGCCCCATCATCGGTAACATACACTTCACCATGCTGGTAGGGGCTCATGGTTCCTGCATCAACATTTATATAGGGATCACATTTGATCATCCGGATATTAAAGCCCCGGCACTCAAGGAGGGCTCCCAGAGAAGACGCGGCTATACCCTTCCCAAGGCTGGAGCATACACCGCCAGTGACAAAAATATACTTGTTCATGTAACGGCATTATGGACAGGCCGGGGGCTTTCGTCAACGGTCAGAATAGAAGACTATCATAAGATGAGTTTTATAAGCTTTGTGCCGGCTGGTGTGTATCTAAATACAATATTTGGGTGTTTGCTGAATCAAACACCAGATCTTTTGGCAGCTCGCTCGTTGCATTCGCAGCCATGGCTGGATCGATATAAATCGGCAGGTGAAGCCGTAAGGCCAGCACCAGGCAATCGGCTGGCCCGATAGTAAGATAACGATGGAAGAACCGGCTCTGGTATCGGAAACGTCCATAGTATCCAGAAATCGGGGATCCCCACAACTCTACATATTCTGCATTGAATGAATGCTCTTTTAAAAGCTGTATGAGCACATCATGTATGAGCGGCTGAGGTGTAACCAGGTCTTCGGAGGCCATAATAATGGAACTGGCTTCGAAAGCACCAACAGGCATGCTGATAAAAGCGTCTTTTCCATCAATTTGTAATAATGCAAGTGGTGTATCCTGCGTTTCATCATAAAGGATCGCCACAACATGGGCTCTATTCTGAGGTTTCATCATACTTTTAACTATAGCACAGCTCTATTTAATTGACAGTTTATCAATAGCTTCTTACACTTTATTTTATGAGTGATTTCTTATCCGATGCTGAGTTTGAACAGTTCCGTAAACTTATTTATGAAGAAAGCGGTATCCATTTCTCTGCTACAAACCGTTCCATACTGGAGAGCCGGATTAAAGAACAGCTTCGGGCAAATAACCTTGAACATGTACAGGATTATTTTGCTAAGGTCTCTAAAAACAAGGAAGAACTTAAGGAATTTCTTGACTCTATCACCACAAATCTGACCCGATTTTTCCGGAATCAGGCCCACTTTGACGCTTTAGAAAAATATGTCATTCCTGAATTGATGAAAATAAAAAAGCCCCTTAATGATACTAAAATCAAGATTTGGAGTGCCGGCTGTTCCACCGGGGAGGAACCCTATACTATAGCCATGTTGATGAAAGAAATCCTCGTACCGCCCTGGAAGGCCGAGATAGTAGCCAGTGATATTAGTCTAAAATCCCTCATGGTAGGGAAGGAAGGCTTTTATGCTGATGCAAAAATTGCCGGCGTTCCGGATCCATATCTTAAAAAATACTTTGATCATGTGGAGGGGGGATACCGCATTCACGATGATATAAAAGCCATGATTCGGTTCGACTATCATAACCTTAAAAATGACTCTGGACTTCGTGGTTTAGATGTGGTTTTCTGCCGTAATGTGCTGATTTATTTTGATGAAGCAGCCCAAAAGGCTGTGATTGAACGGTTCTGGGAGGCAATGGCATCCAAATCTTTCCTTTTTATAGGACATTCTGAATCCCTTTTTGGTATGAATACCCGTTTTGAATTTTTAAAGACCGACTGGTCAACCCTTTATCGGAAATACACCTGACAGGAGCATCCTTGTGGCTGACGAAATTTCAGTATTAATCGTCGACGATTCTGCCCTTATGCGAAACCTGATATCCCGCATGATTGAAGCAACACCGGGGCTCGTTGTTGCAGACCGGGCAATGAACGGTCATTTTGCCCTGCAAAAACTCGAACGTTGTAAGCCGGATGTTATTGTTCTTGACCTGGAAATGCCCCAGATGAACGGAATTGAATTTTTAAAGGAACGGAAACTACTAGGTATCGATATACCCGTAATTATTCTTTCTTCTATTGCTCGGCGGGGTGCAGAGATTACCATGGAAGCCCTGGCACTCGGAGCCAGCGACTTCATCATGAAACCTTCCGATACTCAACATGAGGACATTCAGGGTATTAAGGAACATCTGACCAACCTGCTCCTCGTTTATGGAAAACAATACCGGCAAAGCAAGGGCTTAAAGGAACCTGCAATTCCTAAAAAGCCAGTCGAACCTGAACCCCCAAAGATTGCCCCCTTAACCAATGCACCTAAACCGGGGCCAATAGAAATTATTGCAATCGGAATATCTACGGGAGGGCCCAATGCCCTCCGGGAGGTTTTTGCAAAGCTCGACAAGGACCTCCCGGCTCCGATAGTGGTCGTGCAGCACATGCCCCCGGGCTTTACCGAAGAATTCGCTAAAAGTTTAGACAAGCTCTGTCCTTTGGAAGTTAAAGAGGCGGCGGAAGGGGATATTATAAAACCCGGACGGGTTCTCATTGCTCCAGGGGATAAACATATAGAAGTAGAAAAACGTCCCCTCGCTACGGTAGTACATCTTTCCGATGCCCCCCCTGTGAATGGACATAGACCCTCTGCGGACGTACTCTTTGCTTCGGTTGCCAAAGAATTCGGGAACCGGGCCATGGGGGTCATCATGACCGGCATGGGTAAAGACGGTGCTAGAGAATTAGGAACAATTCTTAAAGCCGGGGGCTTGACTCTTGGCCAGGATGAAGTAACTTCTATTGTATACGGGATGCCAAAGGTTGCATGGGAAATGGGCCATGTCATGGAACAGGTCCCCCTCTCTAAAATGGCAGAGCGAATTTGCACCTTGGCAAAGGATTACCAAACAGGAGGTTGAAATGAAAAAGGCATATCGTTGTGACGATTGCGGTCATGAAATAGTGCAGGATGAACGGGACCCCGTTCCTGAATGCTGTGGAGAAAAAATGAAAGAAATCCCTCTGGAAGCCTGCAGAGACGCTGGTCCTGAGGCTGCCCGGCCGGGTGCTGAAGATGAACCCTGCGAAGATTTTACTGGTAAACAGGTCTGAGATTATCCCGGCTGAGGTTAAAGTGATATCAGCCGGGATTTTCTAAAATCTTTTTTTTATTTATGATGGGCTTCTATGCCCAGAAAAAGAAAACTCCCTGACTTTAATCCTCCTGATTTTTATCCAGACCTAGTACTCTCCCAGGTTTCTGAGCATATAAAGCATAGGTTATCAAAAAGACAGTCGAGAAAACAGAGAAAACCAATCCTGCGGGTCGGTACCGTTATTATAAAGGCTATTTTTGTATTTCATGTCTGTTTTGTACTTTCCACATCGCTCTGCCTTTTTTTGTTTAAATACGTTAACCCAGGGGCAACTACGCTGATGCTTTATCGTAACTATATATATCATTACAAGATACAAACACCGCGATATATTCCCCTGGAAAAGATACCTAAGATGGTACAGACCATGACCATAAAGGTAGAAGATGGTGATTTCTACAATCACCATGGTATCATTCCCGCAGCAATTAAAAATGCATGGAAGCTGAATCAGCAATTCGGTGAACCCGTCTATGGCGGCAGTACTATCACCATGCAAACCGCCCGGACCATTTTTTTAGTACCGGAAAAATCCTACTTGAGAAAATACCTGGAAGCTATTATTGCCCTGGAAATGGAACTCATTCTTGGTAAAAAAAGAATTTTAGAGCTTTATTTTAACTATGCAGAGTGGGGTAAGGGAATTTTTGGAATAGAAACTGCCTCCCGTTTTTATTTTAATAGCAGCATCCGGTCTCTTGCCACCGATCAGGCCATAAGGCTTGTAACACTCCTCTCATCCCCAATAAGATATGGCCCTTATAACTTCCAGCGAAATGGCATTTTACGAAGTCGTTATAACTATCTGGTGAAACGTTTCGGACAATAAATTGATGGTAATTGTTCTTAAAATATAGTATATTTATAATGTACGGATGTGGACCCCCTGGTTTCTAGTTAATCACGATATCAAGGAGGACCTTATGGAAACTGCTGCTGCATTGAACGATTCTGCCATTGCCCTGACCGAAGCAAACAGACCGAAAGAAGCAATTTCTCTGTTCCGAAAGGCCCTCACGATGGAACCGGCCAATCCATTGTTATGGCTGAACCTTGGTATAGCCCAGCAAAAGTCGGGAGATTACAACAGCGCCATCGACAGCTTTTTTCATTGTCTATCCTTTGACAGCTCTATGGCCGAGGCCTGGAATGCCCTTGGGTTGATACACTATGAACTTGAGCGTTTCGAAGAAGCTGAGGCCTTTTATAAAAAGGCCCTTCAAAAAGAACAACGCTCCCCCAAAAACTGGAACAACCTGGGCGTTCTGTACTTTACTATAGGCAGCTATGAAGAAGCCCGGCATTGTTTTGAGCAGGCGGTAAGCCTTTCGCCCCACTATTATGATGCGCTCTATAACCTGCGGGACACCTGTACAGAATTAGGAGATACAAGGGCCGCAGCAGAATTCGGACGCCGTTTAGGGGAATTAAAAAACACTAAACCAGTCCGTTTATCTTAAGGTATTCATAATTATTAAGGGCCGGATTCGTACAGAAGGGGTCCCCGGCCCTTATTCATATTGCGGTTAAACAGAGGTTATGCTAGTTTCAGATCAGGTCCCAAAACTTTTTTGGAGCATTAATTGAAAATTCTATATATCAGTGAAATTGTGGGTAAGGCAGGAATTTTTGCGGTAAAAACCCTGCTTCCTTCATTGAAAAAAGAAAAGAGTATTGATCTCGTTATTGCCAATGCGGATGGGACCACCGGTGGTTATGGCCTTGGAAGAAATCATGCGGGATATCTCCGCAAATTAGGAGTGGATGTGCTCACCACCGGGGACTGCTGTTTCTATAAAAAAGACCTGGTTCAAAATTTCGATCGTCTGCCCTATGTCCTTCGTCCCATCAACATTAGTCCCTATGCACCTGGGCTTGGAAGCAGGACCTACCAGGCTGGTTCAGAAAAGGTCGCGGTAGCGGTACTTCTGGGTCAAAGCGGCTTTGACCGTTTGCATGGCGACAATCCTTTTATAAAACTGCCAGAATTGCTGGAACGATTACGCAGAGAAACACCCTATGTGGTTCTTGATTTTCATGCGGCCACCACCGCAGAAAAAAAGGCCCTCTTTGCACAGGCCGATGGACTTTGCTCTGCAGTCATCGGGTCCCATGGACGGGTTATGACCGCCGATGCCCAGATAACAGCGGGGGGTACCGCAGTGATTACCGATGCGGGCCGCACCGGAAGCATTAATTCAGTGGGAGGGACGGATCCTCAAAGTCGTATCCAGGAATACCTTACCGGGATACCCGACTGGAGCCGTGACGCCTGGGATTTAATAGTGCTGCAAGGTCTCATGATTGATATCGCACCAAATGGAAAAGCAAGGGCAATTTCGCCAATACAAATTGTTTGTCAGGAGGTCCCCCATGAAGGAGATCGGAAGGATTCAGATGATTAACGGTGACCTGGTCACCATAAAAGGCGGAGAACTTTCTGCCTGCGTCGGTTGCTCAAACAGCGAATGCAAGGGCAATGGAAATATCTTTACTGCTAAAAACAGTCTCCACCTTCCATTACAGGAAGGCCAGACTGTAGAAGTAGAAAACAAGGCAAGTACGTCTTTTATTCAGGGAATTGAGGTTCTCCTCCCGCCGGTCATACTCTTTATTCTCGGCTATGTTCTTACTGGCACAATCGTCCCCACCTCTTCAGACGATGTTCGGGTAGGTATAGGAGTTGCAGCCCTCTTTCTGGGTTTCTTTATCACCTATTGGATACGCAAATTGATACCATCCCAGGGTGCCCCGGTCGTCACAAGGATTGTTTTTAATCATTCAGAAGCGATTGCAGTGGAACCGAAGGCTATCACCGACTTTGGAAATGGAATACAGGCATAACTCTTTCTGTTTTCATTTGCCGAACAGAATAAAAGAGAGTATATTTGATAAGAATACATCAATATTGATGTAATCACGACCGCTCAGTACTGAGGGTCGCACTATATACCGGGCCGAAAGGACGGTACCATAAGGAGCCTTGTATGAAAGGTAACAAGGTGTATGTCGATTTAGGTTCAATCTTCGATGAAATTTTCGAAGCAGCTCAGAATTTTAGCGATGAGTTCCAGAAAGGCTTTAACCAGTATGGCGGCCATTTTGGAGGAGAAGGCTCATCCCCCTTTGGGAACCAGGGACCCTTTGGTTTTGCTCAGGATGAAAATGTAGACTACTATCCCAATTATTCCTACCCACCAATGAATGTCTACATGCTTCCTGACCGCACTCTGGTTTTTGAATTTGCACTGGCAGGTTTTGATGAGAAAAATATCAGCCTCTCATTCCAGGGTGATTACATGGTGTTCTCAGCCAAGATTAACCCCGAATACCAGCTGGAGGAAAACATCCGTTATTTTAAGCGGCGGCTGAAGCTAAAGGACATCGAAAAACAGAAGTATTATGTACCTCTGGATAAATTCGCCCAGGAGCAAGTAAAGGCGGTATATAAGAATGGAATCCTTAAGGTGACCATACCACCAAAGGAAGAAACAGAAACCGCTGAGGGCATTAAAATTGAAATAATAAAAGAAGGTGAATAGGCCTTAAGAAACCTAAAAACAAAACGGGCTGTCCACAGTAAAAGCGGACAGCCCGTTTTTTTTTTTACACCTTTATAAACCAGTGCGTCAGGAGACGCACCGGTCGAAACCAAAGGTGGTTTCTGCTTGCAAAGCCTATTTCTGATACAGGGGCCGGGCTACATATTTTGTATGCAGCA
>JAAYUZ010000083.1 GCA_012517385.1 Treponema sp.
AGCGGGTACTGCCGCAGTGGCTACCGAGGGGACCGCAGTCCCCACAGCTGAAATACTGGAACATTTTACATCACTGGTTACATTCAAGACAGTGTAGGAGGAAAAATGAAAACAATGGCGGTTCGCCTCTATGGCAAAATGGATCTACGGCTCGAAGAATTCGAGCTCCCCGATATTCAGGATGATGAAATCCTGGTAAGGATCATTTCCGATTCAATCTGTATGTCGACCTATAAGGCGGCGAAGCTGGGCAGCGACCATAAACGGGTCCCTAAAAATATCGATAAGGAACCAATTATAGTAGGCCATGAAACAGCGGGGATTATAGAAAAGGTTGGAAAAAAGTGGGCGGGTACATATAAGGTTGGTGATAAATTTGCCCTGCAGCCCGCACTAAACTATAAGGGAAGCATGGATTCCCCCGGTTATTCCTACCGATACTGCGGGGGGGCTGCTACCTATGCCATTATGCCCCATGAGGTTATGGAACTGGACTGTTTATTGGATTACAAGGGAGAAGCCTTCTTTATGGCATCCCTTGCAGAGCCCATGTCCTGTATAATCGGTGCCTTCCATGCCAGTTACCACACCACCATGGGTAGTTATGAGCATAAGATGGGTACCCTCCCGGGGGGAACCATGGCTATTCTGGCGGGGGCGGGGCCGATGGGCTTGGGGGCTATAAGCTATGCCCTGCAGCTGGACCATCGGCCCCGTCGGCTCGTGGTTACCGATATCGACGATGGCAGGCTTGCCCGTGCGGCGGCCCTTTTCCCGCCGGAGGAACAAAAAAAACGGGGTGTGGAACTGCTATTCATCAACACTGCAAAGATTTCCGATCCTGTGGCCCATCTCATTATGGTGAACCAGGGTTCGGGGTATGATGATGTCTTTGTTTTTGCACCCGTTAGCCCGGTGGTAGAGCAGGGGGATGCCATCCTGGGAAAAGATGGATGTCTTAACTTTTTTGCAGGCCCCGTGGATACCCAGTTCAGCGCCAGGGTAAATTTTTACAATGTCCACTATGGGGCAACCCACATTGTTGGCACCACCGGCGGTAATACCGATGATATGAGAGAAGCCTTAAACCTTTCCGAACAGGGAAAAATAAACCCTGCGGTTATGGTTACCCATGTAGGTGGCCTGGACAGTGCTGCCGAGGCAACCCTGCATCTGCCTGATAAGCCCGCGGGGAAAAAGCTGGTATATACGGGGATCTCCATGCCCATGACCGCAATCGCAGACTTTGAAGCGCTAGGTACGAAGGATCCCCGCTTTACCCAGCTTGCAGCACTATGCAGTAAACATCGCGGCTTATGGAATGCAGAAGCCGAACAGTACCTGCTCGCGAATTGGCCCAGTATTGTTCAGCTCCCGGCGCTTTCGTAGGCACTGATGCCGCGGTTCCACAGCAGGCGGCCCAGGACCATTAGGATGATTCCAGCCGCTGTGGTGCCCCCAAGGGCGAAGAGGGGCTTTTCACCGGTTAAAAGCCATGCGGCAGGATAATAGGCGGTGAATGCAAAGGGAATGACATAGGTGATGATGGTCTTTACCAGCAGGTTGTAGATAGTTACCGGATATTTGGCAAAATCACTGGTCATATAAACCAGGTGCAAAAGGCTGCCAGACTGTTTGGTCCAGAGTGCGACCGAGGCAAAGATAATCTTTATACCCGTATAAATCAGGGTCCCGAAAATAACCGCAACTATAAAGCCTAGTATTTTAAGGGGGCTGAAAGTCAGGACAAGCCGGTTTGCTGCAACCACTACCAGTACAATTCCCGTAAGAAGCTCTCCAAGGGCATCTACCTCAAAGCCTTCCAGCAGCACATGATAGAGAGGATCGATGGGTCTGGTGAGGTATTTATCAAATTCTCCCCGGCGGATCAGGAAATAGGCTACCTTCCAGAGGTTGTCCGCATAAAAGTGGTCGATGCCCCGGGGAATCAGCGAAAAACCGTAGATAAAGATAATCTGGTCCAGGGTCCAGCCTTCCAGCTGGGGAACATTACTAAATATCACAAAGATAAATACCAGATTAAAGAACTGTCCCAGGAAGAAGGCAAGGGCTCCAGTGATAAAATCGGCCCGGTATTCCAGAAGCCGTTTGATAAATTGCTGGGTAAAAATCCAGTAGAGGCGGAAAAACCGCCCTGTTTTTTGTTTCATCTTCATCTACGCTCATCCCCCCTGAACGGTCAGGTGCTGTTCAGTCAGTTTCCAGATCAGTCTCGATAGCCCATAGAGCAGCAAAACCCATAGAATCTGGGTGCCCATGGCAGAAAGGATCATCAATCCTTGATACTTTTCTGTATAAATCATCACCGGGGTATACCGCATGGAAGCAAAGGGAAGAAAACCCATAACCCGCTGAACCATCGGGGGAAAAAAGGCCAGGGGTATCATGCCTCCGGATAAAAAATTAAGCAGCCCAAATTTCAGTATATTTATACCCCAGAGGTTTTTAAACACAAAGGCCAGGTACCCAAAACAGACATCAAAAAAGAACATGACCAGATAACTTAAACCGGCACTGATCATATAGAGTAAAAAAGTGGGTAGTGAAAACTGAACAAACCCCGATTGGGTGAAGCGGTACCATTCGAGCCCTGCAAAGACCGGCAGGGCTACCATGCTGATGATAATGAGCTTCTGGCCCAGTTCAGTAAAGAGGATACTGAGGTTAAAGCTCACCGGTTTTATGAGCCGCATGGCAATAGTACCCTGGACAATTTCTTCTCCAACCACATAGGATGCATCCGTATCGGTAAGAAAACCGGTGATATTGGCCGCAAAGATATACAGGGTCATGTCTAAAAAGGTAAAACCGCCAATGAGCCCCCCAGGGGTATAACGAAAAACCGCCCGCCACAGGAAGAACATGACAAAGGTAAAGAATATCTGACCAAAGAAAAAGCCAAGAAAATTCCACTTATAGGCAATGGCGGATTGAATACCGGCGCTTGTAAAGGGAGTATATGCCTTAAATCTCATAGTTCTACCTGCCGCTGATATACCCGTCGCAGGATTTCTTCGATATCGATATCCTGTACTGCTATATCCGTAACCCTTACTGACTGCAGGACCATGGATAGCATTTGGGGCAAAGGACAGACCCCGGTATTAAACCGGACCCGCACCTTGCTTCCTTCCTGCTGAATGTCCAGATCTGTATGGGGCGGAAAAGGAATTTGATGTATGTGATCCGCTTCTTCCAGCATAAAGGTGATTTCCCGAATTTTACCGAAGGTGGTCCGAATATGATCCAGATCCCCGTCATATACGAGTTTACCCTTATCAATTAGGATGATCCGCTTGCAGAGCTGTTCAATATCGCTCAGATCGTGGGTGGTCAGGATGATGGTGGTCTTCTCGGTTTTGTTAATTTCCTTAATGGCTTTGCGGATACTGTCCTTTACAACAATATCGAGCCCGATTGTCGGTTCATCAAGAAACAGAACCCGGGGATTATGAAGCATGGAAGCTGCAATGTCGGCCCGCATCCGCTGGCCAAGTGAGAGGGTCCGTACGGGGCTCGACATAAAAGGGCTCAGTTCAAGAACCTGGTCAAGGAATTCCAGTCTCCG
>JAAYUZ010000084.1 GCA_012517385.1 Treponema sp.
ATTCACCAATCGGGATGGGGATAACCCTGGCAAGGGTGAAATTCTGGGACACTTCATCATCTATATCCGTTCCGGCAATACGTACCTCTGTTTTGCCTCTAAAGAAGGGGGAGAGCTGCCGCCCATCACTTACCGAATCGATCGTAAGGGTGGTCGAATCGCCATAGAAGCCTTTGCCCGGGGTAAGAACTGGCAGGCGGGTGATACCATTGCGGAGCTACGGGTGTTCTTAGCCAAAGATTACTTTCAACTAAAGGATACACTCAGAACACTCTATAAAAATAAAGAGAACTTCGCTAACCTCAGTTTCTTACGGTGGGGCTCAGGGAAAGAACGGTTGGCTAAAGACCCTGCCACAGGCAATACAAGCCCCTGGATAGCGAAAACTGATATGCCTGGCGGGTTTGAATCCTGGTATAACCACTATACGGATATTAATGAACAACTGATATTAGAAGACCTGGAAAGTTTGGGTAATACTAACAACCTGATCAAACTGCAATTTATTGATAAGAACCGTCCCACGGTCTTTCAGATTGATGATGGCTGGGAAAAGGCGGTGGGTCACTGGGAGATTGATACCAACCGTTTCCCCAATGGCTTAAAGCCAATCGCTGAAGCCATAGAAGCCAAGGGCTACATTCCAGGGCTCTGGCTGGCACCATTCCTTGTAACCCGCAAATCCCCCGTATTTACAGAACACCCCGATTGGGTATTAAAGGATGAACAGGGGGAACTGGTAGTTGCTGGTTACAATGACCTCTGGGATAAACAATTCTATTGTCTGGATCTCTCCCTTCCTGCGGTAAAAGACTATCTTGATGGGATCATAGACCGGGCAATCAATGAGTGGGGATACCGCTACCTTAAACTGGATTTCCTGTATGCGGGTCTCATGCATGGGGCATTTTCTCAGGGCGGCGCGGCCTATGAACATTACGATGCTGCCTGCAAGATCCTTACCTCCCGACAGACAACAAAATCCGGTCTTCCCGTGGCGTACCTTGGCTGCGGTGTTCCCTTTGGTCCATCCTACAAATATTTCCCCCTCTCTCGGATTGGGGCTGACACCAAGGAACAGTGGGACTGGTTTAAGGTACGGCTCGTCGGACATGTGGGTCGTCCCGCAGCCTATGTGAGCCTCCACGACACTATTGGCCGCGCCTACCTGGACAACACCCTTTTTGTAAACGATCCGGATGTGGTATTCCTCAGGACTCATAACTGTAAACTGACTGAACAGGAAAAGGAGGTTGTAGCCCTCGCTAACTTTATGCTCGCCAGCCAGATCATGTTCTCCGATGACCCAAGCCAGCTCTCTGAAGCCGATATAGCCCTTACCAAACGGATTTCCAAGCTTTACGATGAACTGGCAGAGGATGAATACGGAGTAGTGCGGATCGCACGGGATGTGTTCCATGTGTTCAGCCGCAGCGGCGCAGTACAGGCCCTTATCAATCTGTCGGACCGGCATGTCCGAATTAAACGGACCCAGGTACCGGCCCTGTTTGAAAGCATCGAAAGGGGACATCCTCTCATCAACCATACAAAAGGACTTGGGAAAACCTCTGCTGTCTTTGAGCGACACAGCATCACCATTTACAGGAAATAGTTAGCATGGAAAAACTGGTTTACGTTATTGGACACCGTAATCCTGACACAGATTCGGTAGTCTCAGCAGCAGCCTACGCACGGCTTAAAAATCTTCAGGGGCTGTCGAACTACAGGGCAGGCAGGGCTGGAAAAATAAATCCCCAGACGGAATATATTTTTAATCGATTTGCCATGCCTGTTCCGGAATTCATCCCAGACCTGGTTCCCAAGGTATCCTATTACCTTAATGAGGAGCCGGTCAGCGTACCGGCGGACATTTCCCTCTGGGAAGCCCTGGAACGGATGGAACGGGAGTCCCTTAAGGTACTGCCGATTGTAAACCAGGAAGGCAAATATAAAAGCCTTCTCCACTACAATGCCTTTGCAAAATATATCTTGCATAAGATAAACCCCCATAAAAAGTCAGCCATACCTACATCAATTAACCTCCTGATCAACACCTTGCGGGCCCAACCCATCACTGTTTTTGATGAGACAGAGGTGCGAAAGTCATTGATTGTGGTTGCAGGTTCTACCGAAGAAACTTTTAGGACACACCTTTCGGCGGAAATGCCAGAAAATGCCCTGGTTATCGTAGGAGACAGAAAGGAAATCCAGCGTTTTTGTATCGAAAAGCATGTCCGTGCCCTGGTGATTACCAATGGTATTACCCTGGATAAGGATATTATTGAACTGGCTGAACAGAACCGGGTTTCAATAATCATCAGTCCCTTTGATACAAGCTCCACATCCTTGTTGATTATCTATTCTACCCCGGTAGGCTTTATGGGGGATGAAACCATTCAACCGGTTAAGCTGCGGGACCCGGTCCGCAAAATCCGCCAGAGCCTGTCCCAATCGGCTTCACGCTGTCTCCCCGTAGTAGACGATGAAGGACAAGTTGCGGGGGTCATTTCAGAGGGGGATCTGATTAAGGAACCGAATCTGGAAGTCATCATGGTGGACCACAACGAACCAACCCAGGCAATAGAAGGAATTGAAAACTATAAGATCCTCGAAGTTATCGACCACCATCGCCTGGGGAATCTTTCTACCCGGTACCCCATAACCTTTATCAATAAGGTTGTGGGGGCTACCAGCACCATTATCACCAACCTGTACCGGGAACAGCGGGTGCCACTGGATCGGCCTACAGCATCTATCCTGCTCTGCGGTATCCTTGCAGATACCCTGGTTTTACAATCGGCCACCACTACCGATACGGATCGGGAGGCTGCTGAATACCTTGCTTCCATTACAGGACTGGAAATTGCTATTTTAGGCAAAGAGCTGATGAGCGCTGCAAGTCAGATTAATAATCGCCCCGCAGAAGAACTGGTCCGGATGGATATGAAGGAATACCAGGAACAGGGGGCCCACTTTACCGTAAGTCAGGTAGAAACCGATACTCCTGAGGAATTGGTTGCACGAAAAGATGAGATTCTTGCTGAGCTGGCACGGGTAAAAAATTCTGAAAAACGGCTCTTTAGCGCCCTTATGGTAACCGATGTGACTGAGCTTACGTCCATCCTCTTTGTGGAAGGGGAAAAGAACTTTATTGCCCAGCTCAGCTTCCCTAAACTGGAAGAGGGGGTCTATGTGCTCAAAGACATTGTGTCCCGGAAAAAGCAGCTGATGCCCCTCCTGGCGGAACTGGTCGAAAAGGCCCAGCTCAATTGATTCGTAGCATCCTCTGTGATTGACTATATTTTTATCGATATATACAATAGGGGCCATGAATAGAGCCATGAATCGAATAGAAATATTCGGGTATGCAGCCCAGGAAATCTGTGCAGGATGTGAAGGACATTGCGGAGATGGAGCTTGCCAGCCCGGTGCTAAAAAGACAACTCAGGCACTGGTGGAAGAATTTAAAAGCCTTATACAGGCCTCGGGGATTCCTGCGGAAACCACCTTTTACGAAGCCACAAGTGAAAATCTTGCACGAAACGAGGATGTAAACCGGGTGCTTTCAATGGCCGATTTAACACCAG
>JAAYUZ010000085.1 GCA_012517385.1 Treponema sp.
CCTCCGCGGAAACCTGCTTTCTTAAGGACCTGGAGGATTATGGTGAATCGCTCAGCCGGTACCGAGCCCTGGCAGACCTGTATTTTTCCTGGGGACAGGCAGGTAAAGCGGCGTATTACTATGAAAAAGCCCTCGCCATGACCCGCGCAGAGGGACCTACTTCACAATTAGAATTTCAGGCGGATCTCAATTTTATGGAGCGGCGGCTGGCTATTTGTAAAAAAGACTCAGCCTTTATCCGGGCGATGGATGGAGATGGGGCCCTGCAGCGGGGCCTTGAGGCCCAAAAAAACAAGAATTGGGAACTGGCTTATAAAGAGTTCGCAGCGGCAGTAGAAGCAGATCCTACTAACTTTCCCGCCTGGAACAACCGGGGCTCCATAGCCATGAATATCTATAAGGATTATGCAGAAGCAGAACGATGCTTTACCGAGGCAGCAACATTGAGCGCTGCCCCGGCAATCCGTCATAATTTGGCTTTAACAAAAACAATGCAAAAAGAGGCGATCAAGAGAGGCCGGTAATTTTACCCCTTTCATCAATATCTATACCCATAAAGGCTGGCTTGCTGGGGAGCCCCGGCATGGTGGTCATGTCGCCACAGAGGGGATAGACAAAGCCCGCACCAGCGGCAAGGCGTACTTCCCGTATAGGGAGCCGCCAGCCCTTGGGAGCACCCTTTAATGCCGGGTCATGGGAGAGAGAATATTGAGTTTTTGCCATACAGATCGGCAAGGCACCAAAGCCATCGGATTCGAGCTTTTCCAGGGTCTCCCTGCTTTCATCACTATAGTCTACCCCATCGGCTCCATAGACCTGCTGGGCAATGGTTTCAATTTTGGCGCTAAGGCTCTGATTGAGCTCATAGAGATACCGGAATTGTTTCGGCTCTTCACAGGCCTTTTCTACCGCTGCAGCAAGTTCAGCTGCCCCTTCACCACCCTTTTCCCAATGGTGACTTACTACCGCGGCGGAGGCCCCGGCCTGTATTGCGGTCTTCCGGATCAGGTCCCATTCAGCCTGGGTATCCGTGGGAAACGCATTAATGGCCACCACCGCCGGTATGCCAAAACGTTGTACAATACCCAGATGGGCTGTCAGGTTCGCCAGGCCCCTTTGTAGCAGTTCCAGATTTTCCTCTTTATACTCGTTGGGGAGCGGTTTTCCCGGAACCACAGCGGGGCCGCCTCCATGGGACTTAAGGGCCCGAACCGTGGCAACCACCACTACCGCATCGGGGACAAGGCCGCTGGTTCTGCACTTGATATCAAAAAACTTTTCCATCCCCATATCTGCGCCAAAGCCGCTTTCGGTAACCACATAGTCCGCATATCGAACTGCAATCTGGTCAGCAATCACCGATGAATTACCATGGGCAATATTGGCAAAGGGCCCCGCATGAATAAAGGCAGCTTGGCCTTCCAGGGTCTGGAGCAGATTAGGCTTTACTGCATCCCGCAGGAGGGCGGTCATGGCGCCGGCAACTCCAAAGTCTTCAGCCGTCAGGGGCTTTCCTTTGGTATCCTGGGCAACCACCATCCGGCCGATACGGGACCGGAGATCACCTATATCCCTGGCCAGAGCAAGAATCGCCATGACCTCGCTGGCGACGGATATGTCAAAACGGCTTTGCCGAACCGGTCCATCTTCCCGATCGCCGAGACCGGTGATTATGTGCCGCAAAACCCGGTCATTCATATCCACTACCCGTCCGATACCGACCCGATAGGGATCGATATTAAGCTTTACAAGACCAAGTTTTTCAAAATAGGCATCGGACCAGCGGCTTTCGTGGTATAAACGGGCATCGATGGCAGCAGCGCAGAGGTTGTGGGCCGCCGAAACTGCGTGAATATCACCGGTAAGATGCAGGTTGATGTCTTCCATGGGGATTACCTGACTGTAGCCCCCTCCGGCGGCCCCGCCTTTGATACCGAAGGTAGGCCCCATCGAAGGCTGTCTGAGGGTAGCCACCGCCCGGTGACCCCGATAACCAAGGCCCTGAACCAGGCCGACGGTGGTGGTAGTCTTGCCTTCCCCTAAGGGTGTAGGGCTTATGGCGGTAACATCAATATACCTGGCTCGTTTCTGAGTCTGGCCCTGGGCCAGTTTCCAGTCCACCTTGGCCTTATAGTTGCCGTATAACTCTATTGAATTCTCTGGAAGTTCCAGTTTTCCGGCAATTTGCATAATAGGTTCAGCCTGAGCTTCCTGTGCAATCTCAATGTCCTTTGGTACGGGGATACGCTTCGTTACGGCCATTAGAAACTCCTCATCAGGTTATTCTACATAGACCCGTGGAACCCGTTTATTGATTCCACAGGTGATTTCATAGGGAATAGTCCCAAGCAGGTCTGCCAGATCTGCGGCGGTAGGGTCCGCTTCGGTCCCACCAAAAATCGTCACCGGCTCCCAGCGTTTCACTGGACTCTCTATTCCGAGATCTATCATACACTGGTCCATGCAGATTCGTCCAACTAAAGGATACCGTTTTCCCTTTATAGAGAGGGATAATTGGCCTGAAAGGCGACGGGGAAGTCCATCGGCATACCCAATGGGCAGGGTGCCGATAACTGTTTCATGTTTAGCCTTCCATATTCGCCCGTAAGATATGGCTTCTCCTGGCATAACCTTCTTAACAAATACTACATGGGTCTGAAGTTCCATTACGGGCCTTACCGGCACAGTGTCTGAGAGGCTTGGAACAGGGGGATACCCATAGGCCAGGAGTCCCGGCCGTACCATATCAAAATATGAATTTTCATGAAGCACCACCGCCCCAGAATTAGCCGCATGAAGGATACCGGGGTTATACCCGGCCTGCCTGAGTCTATCTATCGCCTCAGAAAATCGCAGTAACTGCTTTTGGGTATAGTCCCTGTCATCGGCATCGAGGGAATCGGCCACCGACAGATGGGTTGCAGTTCCTTCCCAATGCAGAGAGGTCCAGGTCTCAACCTCCTTAACCACATCCAATACAGATTCGGGGCGGCAGCCAATCCGGCCCATGCCGGTATCAATTTTAATGTGCACCGGCAGGGTCTCCCCAAGACGGGCAGCGGTTTCTCCGACCATCCGGGCAAAATCAACATCGGGAACCAGGGGTGTGATCTGGTAACGAACCACATCCTCCACTTCTTCGGGAATGGGTAGGGAAAAGAGGAGAATTGGTGCTACAATCCCCGCTTCCCGCAGTTCAATACCCTCCTGCACTGAGGCAACCGCCAGGAATTTAGCCCCCGCTTTTATAGCCGCTATGCCGACCCGTACAGATCCATGCCCATAGGCATCGGCCTTAACGGGGATACAGATGGCAGGTTTTGATCCTATTTTCTTTCTAATTTCTAAAAGATTTGTCTTTAATCGTTCCAGATGAATAATCGCCCGTGTAGCTCGCATGATACCCCATATTAAAGCACTTATTTTTATCTACGTCATCTATCTATAGCATTTTACCAAAATCTATAGTATATTTATTTTGGTTATGTCTGCAGAACTACGAAGATTTCGGACTATTTTAATTATTCTCATTGGGCTTATCAGCCTTTCCTGTAACGATTATTCATCGGTTCTGCCACAGCCAGGCCTTTATAAGATTGCAGTGTATGTAGATAACACACCCCTTGAAATGTATGGTTTTGTGGGCTTGCAAAAAACATTTAAACCAGCCTTTTTAACACCGGTAGCGTCAGATCCTGATGTCCAGGGTTTATCAATTTCTATAAGGGATCTGCAAAATAAAATCAGATCCACAGAAATTGTGTATTCAAAAACAACGATTGAGACTACCGGAACTAGAATAGTAGTACCCAATCTGGATAGTACCCTTCCGGAATTTACTATACCTGAAGATTTACCTATAGGTCCTTATAAGATCCTATTAAAAATCTTGGGAACCGGCGGTGTTTTATCAGAAAAAGAAATCCCCTTTTACTATATGGCTGATGCTCAATTAACCATAAAGGATATACACAGCTTCCCCCCTGGATATAAACCCTCGGTTTCAGCCCCCCTGTTTCCTCCAAATATGTATCTTTTACTTGAAGTGTCAATACAATCAGATATCCGGCTGGATCCATACCTTATCTGGTATGAAGGGAATCGGATTCTCCTGGAAGGCCGGCTTGCCGAAGGGGCAGACAGATTGCTTTGGAAAACTCCGGAAGCCGAAGGTTTCCAGACCATCAGGGTTGAGCTATACCCGGAAAAGCCTGATTCTAATAAAAGTGCAGGAATAATACCCAATGTTAGTACAAGCCTCAGGCTGGCGGTATCTAAAACAGCCCCAATACCAGGAATAGATTTTGCTGCAGACAATTATTCCCTGTGGTATCATTTCTTAGGCACCCTTGATGCCGAAACTGCAGAGGGGGTAAACGCCCCATCTATCAGCAAAAAAAGTATTTCTGATATTCGCTGGATTCCGGGGGATGAC
Source organism: Treponema sp. (assembly GCA_012517385.1). GTDB lineage: Bacteria > Spirochaetota > Spirochaetia > Treponematales > Breznakiellaceae > Gracilinema. Next base: position 4,436 of record JAAYUZ010000085.1, read on the forward strand.
AGTTACGGTTTGGCGGTGGGAGCGGCTCATCAATATATCATTGATAGTCCCTTACTACCTCCACAGGACAATCAAATATCCGCCGGTTCAATTCTTTTACGGTTTACCCCTTCCGTACCGGACGCTAATGGCACGGTGTTTTTTGCCCTGTTTACTAATACCAACAAGATTGATGAGCCTTTAACCCTCAAATTATCCATGGAAAATGGCATATTAAAACTCAAAGCCGGTATTGGTAATGAATCGCTTCAGGTCCCGCTTATTAGCCAGAAACTAGAGGCTAAGACGTTCTATAATATAGAGTTTGAAATAAAAGAAACTGAAAAAGCCTTGCAATTTTTTACAAATAAATCTGCAAAACCCTTACTGAAAATACCGCTACCTGAGAACTTTTCATATTCCAGTTCCGGCATTTTTGGATTTGGTGAACCAAAAACGGTAGCGGCAGATACCTCAACAGTTGCCATTATAGATCCCGTTTCACAAGATACCGCCCAAAATGTATTAACACCTGCAAGTCCCCAAACTACGGTGCCCCCAATCATTGCAATAATTGATGAATTCGGTATAAAATTCTAACTTTGATTTTTCCTTCTTCATGTACTATATTTTGAGAAAGAATGTATTTGTTGAAGGAGGAATAGATGGTTAAAAAGTGGCCATGCTTGCCTATTATAATTACCCTTTACTTAGCGTCCTGTGTATCAAACCCTGCACCTGCACCTCAGCAGGAAGAAAAGCCCGTTGCAGCAGCTCCAAAATCGGAGGCCCGTAACAAGGCTCAGGAACTCATAACCGGCGAAAAGCCCGCAGGACAAAGTGGAACAGCGGCGAACAGCGCACCTGCTGCAGGCAGCAGCGGTACCGCAGAAAGTCCTGCCCTAACTACTGCTCAGCCACAAACAGAAGAAACTGCCCCGGAACTTAGTCCAAAAGAGAAACAATTCTTTGAAAACTACCTGAAACGGTTAAAATATATGATGGTAGTTAAAGACGGTGCAACGGTAAACGAATTCCAGAAACGTTCAATACTTACCAAGGGTAATGAAGTACTTCTAAAACAAGGGTATGATGTAATTCAGTACGATCAGCTTCTTAAAAATATAGAAGATCAGCGCTCCGCCTATGAAGCAGAAGCAGGGGCTTCCATGAGCATTACCCAGTATATTGCCCAGAAGTTAGGGGCTGATGTTTATGTTGAACTGGATTGTATACCCCGCTCATCCACAGAAAACAACCGGCATTATGGGGAGGCGAATTTTACCGCAAATATGTATGATCCCTCTACTGCTGAATTGCTCGGTTCGGTCACTTTTAAAACGGACCGGTCTATTAGCACCTCATCTCAGGACGACGCGGTGCTGAATGCCATCACCGCTGGGACTGCCCAGCTCATGCCCAGGATTATCAGGGATTCTACTAATGTTCTGCGAAACCGGTATGCAAACGGGATCCGATATCAGGTAATTATTCAAAGAACTCCCGACTCGCGGGCAGTTGCAACCTTTAGACGGAACTTGAGATCCCGGGTTCGGGAAATTGTCATGGGTCCCAGTGCCGCGGACCAGACCACTATGGACGTTTATCTTTTCGGTTCCCTTTCAGACCTGGAAGACGCCTGCTACAGCGCATTTGAAAAAACCCCTGGTATGGAGTCTGCGTACTGGGTGTACACCCGTGGTAAAACCATAACATTTAACACGGGTACCTGATAAATTATTGTTCTTGTGATACTGGTTATTACAGTACCTGGTAGGTACTTTAAAATCGACCTGTTACCGGTAAAAATACCGGTTATAAGGAGGAGAAAGTGAAAAAGATCTATGTGGCTATGGCAGTTGGCCTGGTTGCGCTTTCTGTTGCCGGCTGTGCAAGCAAACCCGCTGTACAGGATACAAAAGCTCAAGTTCCTGCTAAAGGTCCAAACTATGTCGTTGTGGATCATAAGACCATGGCTCTCGGCGGCACCGTACCTGACTGGCTGGAAATCTACATGAACGGTGGAGGATTACGGGATATTGAAGCCCTTCCCAAATACAAAGATGTGTTTGTATTTGTGGGTGAAGACTCCGGTACTAACCTTAACGCCCTCCGTCAATGGGCTACCGGATTCTCGGTGGCTCAGGATATGGCAAGACTCGTATCTACCCGTGTTCAGGCCCGATTTGCAGGAGCCGCCGCAGGCAGCCCCGACGATGAATATGGCCGGTATTTCGAGAATGTGGTAAAGACCGCTTCCGATGCAACCTATTCAGGAGCCCGTAAAGAGGCAGATTTCTGGGTACTCAAGCGGTACTTTAAGGAAGATGGTAAAACCGTGGATCGGGAAGTCTATGACTATTATGTCCTGGTAACCATTGACAAAGAAACCCTGAAGAAACAGATTGAAAATGTTCTGAATGGGGTAAAGCCCGATAAACCATTAACCAAAGAACAGCAGACTGCGGTAGACCGGGTAAAACAGTCCTTCTATGAAGGATTCTAATTCCAGGCGGGTGTATTACAGGTAAATAGCCCCAAGGGCGGTTCCATCCGGAGGGAGGGGCCGCCTGTTTTTTTAGGAAGTGCTATGAAAATAAAGGGTACTGGTTTTACTTTTATCGCGGCGGTGCTGCTATTGGCGGGCTGTGCAGGCGGCCCTGCAGCCCAGTCAGAGAGCAGCGGCAGCAAAGCGCCGGCCTGGACCATGGAGACCCCGGCACCAAGCGGCGGATTCACCTACTTTGTAGGATATGCGGACGGACCGGCTAACGGAGAGGTACAGGCTTCGGAGGCCGCCACTTCGAGCCTAATTGCAGAAATCATGCGGTATATCGGCGTCACCATTACCGCCGAATCTTCAGCCACCGCCAGGTCTACCCTGGACAGTTTCCAGGCCGATCTGGTCCAGACGGTAAAACAGAGTTCTACCAACAGGGTAACGGGGTTCCAGATTGCAGAACGGTATGTACAGAAGAAACCTAATGGAGTGACTGTATATATACTTGGCAAATACAACACCAAGGACCTGGAGGCGGAGAAAAAACGCATTGCAGCGGTGTTCCAGGAAAAGATTGATGCAGTGGCAGTCCCGGAAGCAAAGGGAAAGGAACTGCTCGCAGCGGGGGACCTGATCGGCGCAGTCCGTCAGTTTATTGCCGCCGCATCCGCCGCTTCGGGAGCATCCATCGAAAACGCCTCCATTAAGTTTGAGCGGAATATCAATAATGCCCGGGAAGCCCTGGCGCTCATCAAATTGGAAAAATTGAACGACCGGCTTCAGGCGAATCCTGGCGGGTCCTTTAAGGAGCCCTTTAAGGCTCTTATTTCAAGCGGAGGGAACCCAATTGCTCAGGCGCCCATTATTGTGGGCTACCAGTCCAAACTTGCCAACGGCAGGATGACTACTAAGACCGCTAAGGTACTTTCCGGGCCCGATGGGGTCATCACTTTTAATCATCCTTCCCCAGATTTTGTTGGCAAGGCTAACCTTACCATGAGGCTTGACCTTTCTGCAGAGATGGAAGCCCTCTATTCGGCAGGGGACAAATACCAATCCCTTGTGGCGGGCCTTGAAGATGCCATTGCGGATAAGCGGATTACCTTTGAATACACCATTGTTTCCCAGGCGAAAAACATACCTATGGCGGTCCTTATTGTGGACACCGACTCGATGGGGAAACTTTCAGTGGGGACAACCAGTTCAGCCCTGATTCAGACCTTAAGTTCCAATGGGTTTAAAGTATCAGTAGCGGCCCTAAGCCCCGAACAGATTGCCGGAAAGGATGATACGGCTATTTTAAGTGCCGCCAAGACAGCCCTGGCGGGTAAGGCAGAACGCTTTGCCTATGGGGTGAGCCGGATTGTGTCTGTTAAGGACGATAAGAGTCAGAAGATCGTCACCGTCTCTGTCGAAGTTAAGGTGGTGGAACTCGCAAGCGGCCGAATTCTCTATTCTTCGGTAAAACAGGTTCCCGGACTGGGCACCAGCGAACAGGAAGCAATGGAGGCAGCCCGAAGGCAGCTGGGACAGAAAACCATCGGGGACGACCTGGCGGCAGCTTTACCATAGCCTGTACCGTTGGCTTTTGCGTCGGCTTTGCTGTAAGGCTTTACCGCAGATTTCATTGCAGAGCCGGCCATAAATCACGAAGATCCAGTCTGGCCAACAAGCCTAATTAGATTTTACAAGTTTTGCCCCCGGGACAAAGCCGGGGGCTTTTTCATTATGGAACCCCCAACAGAGCCGTTACAGGACTTTACGGAGAAATTCCCTGGTTCGCTGGTTTTCTGGATCGCCGAAGACCTTTTCCGGGGGGCCCTCTTCTGCGATAAGGCCCCCATCCATAAAGAGGATCCGTTTCCCTACTTCCCGGGCAAAACGCATTTCGTGGGTTACTACGATCATGGTCATACCTTCAGCAGCCAGATCCCTCATAACTTCGAGAACTTCACCTACCATTTCCGGATCCAGGGCACTGGTGGGTTCATCAAAGAGCATGACATCGGGCTGCATGGCCAGGGCTCTGACGATGGCAATCCGTTGTTTCTGACCGCCGGAAAGTTTTGCGGGGTGCACCAGGGCCTTGTCCGTAAGACCAACCCGTTTCAACAGTTCCATGGCCCGGTTTTCAGCCTCTTCTTTGCTCAGTCCCCGCAGTTTTATGGGAGCCAGGGTAATGTTATCCAGGACAGTCATATGGGGGAACAGATTAAAAAGCTGAAAGACCATGCCCATCTTCCGGCGGTGCAGATCCAGATCATGGCCTGCCCGGGTTATGTCTACCCCTTCAAAGATCACCTGCCCGCTGGTGGGTGTTTCCAGAAGATTAAGACAGCGGAGAAAGGTGCTTTTACCGGACCCTGAGGGCCCGATAATAACCGCCACATCGCCCTTTTCAAAACTGGTACTGATACCTCTGAGGACTTCCAGGGAACCGAAATGTTTACGAAGGTCTATTGTCTGTATTAATTGTTCATGAGCGTTCACCGGAATGCATCCTCCGTTCAATATAGGCCAGCAGTTTGGAAAGGGGATAGGTCATAAAGAAATAGATGAGAGCTGCCACAAGAAGAGGTTCAAAGGGCTGAAATGTATTTCCCCGGATGGTGTCCGCCTTGTACATGAGCTCACCAATCCCAATGATAGACACTATGGAAGATTCCTTTATGACAACCACAAATTCATTCCCCAGCGCAGGTAGTATATTTCGTATGGCCTGGGGAATGATGATATGCTGCATGGCCATCCGGTGGGGCATTCCCAGTGAACGGGCTGCCTCCATCTGCCCCTTATCCACGGCTTGAATCCCGGCCCGGAATATTTCAGCCACATAGGCCCCGGAATTGAGCCCCAGGGTAATGACCCCGGACATAAAGTCCGAGAAGTTAATACCCAGTATGGCACCGATCCAGGGGATATCGGGGAAACGGATCCCCACAGCCTGGAGCCCATAATAGATGATAAAAAGCTGGACCAGGAGCGGGGTTCCCCGGATAAACTCTATGTAGGCTGAAGCAATAAACCTGAGGGGTTTCCTGCTGGAGAGCTTTAAGAGTGAGAGGAAGAGACCAATTGCAGTTCCAATAACCACTGCCAGGGCCGCGAGCAGTATGGTGTTCTTGGCCCCGACAAGATAAAACTGCCAGTATTTGTTTAAAAAAGCAAAATTCACGCAGATAATCCGTTAGTTTTCTACCAGTTCATTCGCTTCGGCTACAAACTGGTCAATCTTCTTTTCGGCCATAAGCCGGTCCAGGGTCTTGTTGATAGCTTCCAGGAACAGGGGATTTCCCTTCTTCACCGCCACGGCAGAGCCACCCTCGTCATCGGTAAAGGTGGGGGCTGCCAGGGCCAGGTCCGGATTATTGTTCACATAGGCGGTTGCCACGGGGAGTTCCGCCACAATGGCGTCCACCTTTTTGTTTTTCAGGTCCAGAATGAGGTTTTTAATGGTTCCCAGTTCTTTGACCTTGTCGGTGGGTTTTTCTGCCTCAGCCTCTGAAAGGCCCAATATCTGGGTCTTTGCAATCCCCACCTGAATAGTCCCCTTCTGGGCAGAAAGCCGGGCATTCTTAAGGGACTCAACGGTCTGGTATATATCCTTATCCTCGGCCCGCACGATCACCCCATGGACCGCATAGTAGTAGGTTTTACTGAAATCCACACTCTTTTTCCGTTCTTCAGTGGGGGTCATGCCGGAGATGACCATATCGATGGTCCCCGCCTGGAGAGCTGCCAGAAGTCCATCAAACTGCATGTCCTTTATTTCCAGCGTTACGCCCAGGTCTTTGGCAATTTCCTGGGCAATCGAGATATCAAAGCCGACAATCAGGTCCTTGCCATCCTTAAGTAGATGGAACTCATAGGGCGGATAATCCGCTGAAGTGCCGATAATAAGGGTTTTAGCCTTCTGTATCTTATAAAGAGCATCCTGTTTCTGGTTTGATGAACAGGAAAGGCTGATGCCTGCCAATAGTGCAACCAATGCAGCCGCAACTGCGAGGGGTACGGCAGATTTTAATAATTTCATATTTCCTCCATTGATGTATATTTATACATTGCAGAGTATAAATATACAGCGACTTTAGTCAAGGTAGCCCAGGGTACGGCCTATCCGTGCCCGCGAAACGGAGATGATTTCACCGGTAGATACCCGGATCAGCCTGAGATAGATTTCCCAGGCGTTATCATCTGTTTTAGAGTCCGGTAGAGTTATCATGGTGGGCAGAATAAGGTACTCCGCTCCGAGGAGTTTCCCCACCTTTGCAGCACTCTCCGGGTCCGCAATAGCCGACAGGGACAACTCCAGTTCCTGCAGTATGGCCTGGAGGTCATTCCGCTCAAGCAGGGTAAAGCGATTGGTCTGGACCGCCATCTGGAGGAGTCTGGCACCAAAACGTTCGGCATTCTTTTTTTCCGACGCAGAGGCTGATTCGGAGAGTGAAAGGGGCACCAGGGAAACCCGGGAAGCCCTGGTAATCGGTGCGGTGGCATAATCTATAAGCCGGGAGATCGTTTCGTTAAAAAGTTCATCCAGGATTGATTCACTATCCCGATCGGGGATTGCCCTGGCTTCATAATAATCGTCCGAGGGAACACTCACCGTTTCCCCTGAAAGGAGGCTGATTTCTTCCTTTGCAAGCCGGATAATGATGGCTTCCAGGCGGTCTGCGGTCCAGTTTGAGCCCGTGTGGTGGCTCACCGCACCGGGGGCACCGCCTTCACTCTCACCTTTTTCGCCGTAGGTTAAAAAGATGTATTTGCCTCTGGTGCGCTGGGATATCTGACGCAGTTGATATTCACCGCCGATATCAAGGCCTCCGGTTCCAATGGTATGGATCTTAATAGCCTGGGCACGGGCTCGGTCTGCAGAACTGTTATAGGGGATTCCATCTTCGTAGGTTTGGGCTGGCGCATCGGTAATTACAAAACTCAGCCGCGCTCCATTGGTACTCCAGCCTATTTGAGGTTCCAGGGCCGCTGCCAGTGCGGCTTCCAGGTCTTCGGGGGTGTCGCCTCCACCATCTGCCCTTGCCTCCGCCAGGTATCTCTGGAATTGTTTCAGATCCTCCGTGAGCGGGAAAGACCGGGTTATATATTCATCTCCCCGATCCCGGTACAGAACAAGGCCGAACCGCAGCTTTGGCCGGGGGGTTGCCAGATCCAGATTGTCGCGGATGATTTCTATGGTAGCCTTTAGCCGTTCTATTTCTTCACCCATGGATCCGGTGGTATCCAGAATAAAGACTATATCGAGGGGGACCGGGGCGGGGACCCAACGGGTTCCCTGGGCAGGGCTGGCGGGTATAACGAGTTCAAGGTTCCGGAGGCCCTGGGGCGAAAAGCTGAGCCGGTTTGAAACACCACTCTTCTTTGCCCCCATATCCGGTGTGCTTGCTTCGATGGTCCATAAACCGGTTGCATCGGATGGAGGGGTCAGCAGGACATGGCCATCGGCGTAGCTTTGTATTTCTTCAACCAGGACCTTTTTGTCGTTATAAACCAATACCCTGGCATTGGGGATCGGTTGTTTCCGTTCATCCATAATACTGAGCATGATCCGGTTTTGAACGGGCACGGGCCGGATGCCGTAGGTGTCTTTATAACGGTCCAGAAAGTCGAGGAAGTAATTATATTGGGTATTATCATCTACAAGGCCAGCTTTAAGACCCGATTCACTGTTTTTTCGCTCACCTGAAGGGGCTGCTAATCCTGAGCGGCTTCCTGTTTTGCCAACCGTCGGTGCGGCTTCGCTCACAAAGGGCTCTGATTCGGTGTCAGCCAGACCAATCTTAGGGGAACTTTTGCTTTCCTTAGCAGGTTCGCCTGGCATGAGTTCCGGATTTACCGTATCCGCGGACAGGGAAGTTCCCGCTTCTGCCTGTTTTTCTGCGGGAGCCCTAGACTTAGGCGGAGCTGCTGTAGAGCAGCTGAGGTTCATCAATATGATATTGATGAGTAGAAATGCGACGAGGGCTTTAATGGTTTTCATAGTACCAGTATAGCCCACTCCAGCCCTTGACGCTAATACTTTTGCAGGATACAGTCCCTTATCCCGGAACATTAGTATGAAAGCACTCTCTTATTATCGTGCTCCGGCCCTGATGGGCACGGCGCTAGATGAGCCTATACGCAGGCTCCACGAGATTTACGACAGAATAGAACAAAGCCAGGACGCATGGATTAAAGCCACACCCTTCCGTTGTCCCGAAGGCTGCGGATCCTGCTGTGAACACTTTGAACCGGACATCCTTGAGGTGGAGGCCTACTTTCTTGCAGCCTGGATGTTTTTACACCAACGGGACAGACTTTCGTCTATGAACTACCACTCTGAGCAGCGGGGCTGTATCCTTGCGGACCCGGATAATCCCTACCATTGCACCGTCTATGAGGGGCGGCCCCTCATCTGCCGGCTTTTTGCCTACTCGGGGGACCGGGCTAAAGACGGCTCCGTACGTTTCAGGCCCTGTAAGTTTATGAAGGGCGACTATATGCAGGGCGGCAGTAAGACCTACACTGAAGGGGAACTTAAGGAACTCTTTGGCATACTGCCGCCAGTTATGAGCGACCTGGCAGGCGAAGCGGCAATTCTGCTTCCGGAACGTTCAGGCGATCGGTATCCCCTGCGGGAGATTCTGCCCGTCGCCATAGCTAAAATCCAGTATGTGCTGGACCTGGCAGCCTTTGCTGAACAAGCAGCAAAGGGAGGAACTGACGGAGATAATGACGGGGACAATGATAACGATGGGGCTCCCCAGCCAAAGGCCAGCTAAGGCCGCTCCTGACCCCCCTTTGATGCCCCAATGGGGCACTCAGGATGAAGCTTATGCTTTATCTTTCAAGGGGCTTCCGCCAGCCGTTTTCCCAGAGAATCTCAGCAAGGGGTAACCGCTGTTTGTCTGCCACAGGCCGTTCCGCGTCGGCGGGGAAGCCCATGGCAACAAGTTCCACCACAGGAACTTCCTTGGGAATTTGCAGAGCTTCCTTTACCGGCTCAGGGTCGAAGGAACCGATCCAGCAGGTACCAAGCCCCATGGCGGTTGCAGCCAGGGTCAGGTGATCGATGGCGATGGCCACATCGATAGGATAGGCCGGTTCACCACAGCGCATAACCCGTTTATCCGTTTCTGCACAGGCCGCAACAATGACCGGGCATTGCCTGAGGAATGGTTGGCCTCCTGCAACAGCGACCTTTTCCCGCAGGTCTGGATCGGTAACCAGAATAAAACGCCATTCCTGGGCATTCCGAGCGGATGGAGCCAGCCGAACCGCTGAAAATATGGAAACAAGTTTTTCCCGCTCTATGGGTTTATCAAGGAAGGAGCGGACACTGCGCCGATGGGCAATTGCATCAAAAAGGTTCATATAGGTATAGTATAGAAAAGTGTTATATGAATGCAAGAAAAAAGAGGTGGTCCAATGTTGCCCTGGATTATTCTTTCCTTGTTTGGTGCATGGCTTCTTGTAGTAATTGGTATCGGGATTCGTTCCTATGTACTCATGTTTAGTCCACAATTTCAGGATCTAGAGTATTGCCGTACCTGGGGCCTTGAACATGATGAATTTGACCAGGCCATGCTGGATCTTCCCTGGGAACTGGTACGGATCCATTCCAGTTATCGGGATGCGCCGGTGGCGGCCATGGTACTGGGGACATCAAAAGAAAACGCTGGGACAGCCGTCTTTGTGCACGGCATAACCTGGACCCGCTACGGCATGCTTAAATACATGGGGCCCTTTATTGACCGGGGCTGGAATGTGGTGGCTGTGGATCTGCCTGGCCATGGAGACAGCCCCCGGGGGAACAGGTCGGTGCCTGCCTATGGGTACCATGAAAAGTATGATATTGATGCGGTGGTCGACTGGGTCCGGAACCGTTTTGGCACCAACAGGCCGGTCATTCTTGTGGGAGAA
>JAAYUZ010000086.1 GCA_012517385.1 Treponema sp.
CTGAAAAGCACGATTCCTTTATTGCCCCCACCAGCGATGGCAAGGTTCTCATGGAATTTTCCGGCAAGGAACTCATTAAGGGTGAACCCGATGCATCGAGCTTTCCCTCTGGAGGCCTGCGGGCAACCTTCGAAGCCCGGGGCTACACCGCCTGGGATGTAACTAGCCCTGCCTTCCTTAAACAGGATCCGACGGGGACCACCCTCTGCATCCCTACGGCCTTTTTCAGCTACTATGGGCATGCCCTGGACAAAAAGGTTCCCCTCCTTCGCTCCATGGACGCCTTAAATAAGCAGGCCCTGCGGGTTCTCCGTGCCCTGGGTAACAACACCGCTAAGCGGGTAACCACTACCGTAGGTCCGGAACAGGAATATTTTCTGGTCGATAAAAAATTTTTTGATGAACGGCCTGACCTGATGCTTACGGGCCGTACCGTGTTTGGGTCCATGCCTGCCAAGGGCCAGGAACTGGAAGACCACTATTTCGGGGCAATTAAAGAACGGGTAGCCCTTTTTATGAGGGAACTTAACACCGAACTCTGGAAAGTTGGAGTAGCAGCCAAGACCCAGCATAATGAGGTTGCTCCAAACCAATTTGAAATTGCGCCCATCTTTACCACCACCAATGTGGCCGTCGATGCAAACCAGCTTGTGATGGAAACTATTAAAAAGGTAGCCCGCCGGCATGGTATGGAAGCCCTCCTGCATGAAAAGCCCTTTGCCGGGGTAAACGGTTCGGGAAAACATAACAACTGGTCCATGTCTACTGACGACGGTATCAACCTGCTTGACCCCGGTGAAAATCCTGAATCCAACGCCCGGTTCCTCCTCTTTACCGCTGCGGTGGTAGAAGCGGTGGACCGTTATGCCCTGCTGCTCCGTTCTTCTGCAGCAACCGCAGGCAACGACCACCGGCTCGGGGCTAACGAAGCTCCCCCGGCGATTATTTCTGTTTTCTTTGGGGGGCCCCTCACCGAGATTTTCGACAGTATCGCCGATGGGAAACCGGTCAGTAAGAGCTCCGGCATGGAACGGATTAAGCTGGGGGTAACCTCATTGCCCACCCTGCCCAAGGATGTGTCCGACCGGAACCGAACCAGTCCCTTTGCCTTTACCGGAAACAAATTTGAATTCCGCATGGTCGGTTCTTCCCAGTCAATTGCAACTCCTAACACCTATTTAAATACCGCTGTTGCCCAGGTGCTTTCCGAATTTGCGGACAAGCTTGAAAAAGCTGCGGACAAAAACGCCGCCATCGAAGCAATTGTGAAGGAATCCTATGCGAAGCACCGGCGGGTGGTCTTTAATGGAAACGGTTATTCAGAAGAGTGGGTAAAAGAAGCTGAACGACGGGGGCTTCCCAATGTGAGGGCTACGGTAGATGTACTACCCGTTCTGGTGCAGCCTGAAATTATTTCACTTTTTGAAACCCATAAGGTATTTACAAAAGAGGAACTGGAAAGCCGTTACCATATTTACCTGGAACGCTATTCCAAGCAGATCAATATAGAAGCGGGGGTTATGATATCCATGGCCCGCCGTTCCATATTCCCCGCCGTAAGTGCCTATGCGGGTTCTCTTGCCCGGGATGCTTCGTCCTTAGCAGCAATTGGTGCGGTCAGCGCTCCCCAGGAAAAACGGGCCAAGAAGATTGCCGAACTGCTTAACGAAGTAACCGAAGAGACCGACAAGCTCGAAAAGGTACTCACCGAAGCTCAGGAGACAGAGGATGCCTTTATACAGGCCAAGGCTTATAGAGAAAAGGTAGTATCCCAGATGGCGGTTCTCCGGAGTAAGGTGGACAGCCTGGAAAAACTGGTAGACAAGAAGGCCTGGCCCTTCCCCAGCTACGAAGAGCTGTTATTTAAATTATAAAACCCATATTTGATCTACCGGCAGGGGGTATAGGCTCCTGCCGGTAAAACTATTCCTACCCGAAATCGGGTACGTTTCCTTCCTATGAGCTTTACAAACTATGAACAGACGGTCCATACTCATACCATATGAAGGATACTGGTACTATTCCTGTCCCTAATACTCCAAATCAGGCCTTTATAGAGCGTCTTGAGCATGTCTATGGCGTCGAACCTTCCATGGCTGAGCGGCTCCTGGAGGACTTTCTTATTTTTTTTAATCAGACTGTTGAGGAATGGGTCCGTTCCCGGCATTACCATCTGCAGCGGCAGGGCTACAAAAATGAAGATATATATCGTATAATTGCACAAGAAATAGAAAATCGGCGATTTACCTCAGAGCCCCTCACCATCCGTCAAATTCGCCGACTTATCTATGGGTAAATTGATGTAAGGAGGTTTCCCTATGGCGATTAAGAAGGTATGGCTCGATGAAAGCGAGGATGAATGCATTTCCTGTGGAAATTGCGAATCCATCTGCCCCGAGGTATTCGAAGTGCCCGATAAAATGGTGGTAAAATCCGGAGTCGATTTTTCCAAATATGAGGACAGCATAAAAGAAGCGATCGACTCCTGTCCTACCAACGTCATTAAGGCCGAATAGATTGGGCCCTACATAATCCTGAATAATGTATTAAAATTGATGAACACCTGCCGGGCGATGGTTTCGACTGGCAGGTGTTTTATTTGAGACGCCCCTTCGTACTGGTACCGCACCATAGCCGGATTTGCTGCCTTTCCCCGGTGCGGCACCGGAGCGAGGTAGGGGCTGTCGGTTTCCAAAAGGAGTCGTTCCATGCTGACGACCCCGAGGGCGTCCCGCAGGCTCTGGGCATTCTTGTAGGTTATATTGCCTGCAAAGGAAATATACCAGCCCAGGTCTTGAAAGGCCAGGAGTTCCTCCAGTCCATATGAAAAGCAGTGGATGACCCCGCGGACTGAGGGGAAGGCTCTGATTATTTCCAGGGTTTCCCGGGCAGCTTCACGGGAATGGACTATTACCGGCAGCGAATACCGCTGAGCCAGGTCCAGCTGGGCTTCGAAAAGTTCCTGTTCCCCGCGTACAAGGGCGGGCTGTTCGCTGCTGTTCCAATGCCGGTCCAGGCCGCATTCCCCAATGGCGGCCAGCAGATTTTTGGGAGCCTTGAGTATCTGGGTTTCCAGTTCATCAATATGCTGCTGCCGATTCTGTATGGCTTCCTCAGAGGGCCATATCCCGGCACTAAAACGTATAGTTGGCCTTAAATCTCCCGTTGTACTTTCCCCATCTCTTCTCCTGCAAAGGCATTTTTGAACAAGGTCTATCCGGGGCTCCAGGTCATCCGAGCGGGTTCCAACATCCAGGATTGCAGTGAGGCCTGCCGAGATCCATTCATCAATCTGGCTAGAGAGGGCCTCTTCATCCTCTGCAAGCATAGAAAGGTGTGCATGGGAATCAATCAGTAAGTGCATATCATATTGACCTTAACAGGCTTTCCTGGTACTATACAAGTGGCGCCGGGATGGTGGAATGGTAGACACCGGGGACTTAAAATCCCCTCCCCGCAAGGGGGTACGGGTTCAACTCCCGTTCCCGGCATAATCCCGCCTTTTTTTAATCCCATATAATTATGAAAGTTAAGACCGGGCTGCATCGATTAACCTGTAAAATCCTCTATGAATCCCTCAGCATGGATATGATTGTTCGAATCGCCCGAATCATCATGCCTGGTTATGATATTCATCGTCAGTCGGGTATTCCGGAAAATATTCCCATCACTGCCCAGACTGCGGCAGAACAGGTTGTGAAGGACATTATCGCAGCGGGGCGGTATCTTCAGCTTATTGAATTGCTGATAAAGATTGATACTACCGGGTATATGGGACGGGATTATCCGCTCCTCTATATGAGGGATTTGATTAAAACAATTCTTTCTGAGGGCTATTCCTATGATTCGGTCACCGGTCTTTTTATGGAAAATGCCCACAACCAGATAAGTCCCAATTGGGGCCGTCTTGTCCCGGGGGATGAATTCCAGCTGGCCCTGCTCAGGCTTGATATTGTCCACAACTCAGAACTGGTCCGAAAGCATGATAAAAGGGTGGTGGATGCGGCCTATGCAGACCTGCGGAACATGGTGTCCCGGGCGGTACTTCCCAGGATGGGGCGTCTCTGGTTCTGGGAAGGGGATGGATGCCTTGCAGCCTTTGTTTTTGGCAAAAAGGAACGGTCGGCGGTCCTTGCGGGGATGGAAATTCTCCATAACCTCTTTTTTTATAACCGGCTTTCCAATTCCCTTGGAACGGACCTGCAGGTTCGTCTTGCGGTGCATGGCGGGCCGGTAAAATATGCGGAAGATCCGCAGGAACTTAAAAAGAATGAAACCATACGGGAAATTGCGGACATAGAATCGAATTATGGCAGACCGGGCACGCTCATGGTGACTTCAAACGTGTTTTTATCCATTGACCGGGTAATTCAAGAACGGTTCTGTGCGGAGGTGCTGCGGGATTCCTATAAACTGCGAAATTATACGATTCAGGTGGAGCAGCTATGAAAATAGTGGTATTTACCTCAGCATCATCGCTGCCCTGTCCATTTGCCAATAGCGGCCGTTATGAAGTTATTCTGAAGGGCCTGGATGCCATAGGCCAGAAAGAGGGTCGAAAGGAAGAGCAGAGCGATGAAAAGGGGCAGGATTTCTGCTACCTCGACATTACGGGCTTGGATGAAAGCTATTGTAAACGGCTCCTAAAAAAGATCCGTACCATCTATCCGGACTGTCCCTGGGGCATCCTGGATCTGGGTGGTGAAAGCCCTGATCCAGCCCTGTTCTTTCACGAAGGCGCTTCCGATTATCTGGGACCCCATTGCAAAGCCGAAGGATTTACCAGCCAGCGCTGGAAGCGAATTCAGGAATATGTGGGATCTAAAACTGCTCAAAAGGGAGCTCCGGTAGGGAAGAATGGCCCATTGTGTCCCAATGAACGGAGTTTTCCTGGTTGGAAATCCATAAATTCAGGGACAATCTTTCCCTTTTACCTGTTATATATTGAACCTGAACATGGAGAGGGGCTGAAAACTTCTCTGGGGGAAAAACGCTTTGGGGAGCTTCAGAATCGCCTTGTTCAATACCTTACCCAGCTTTTTTCTTCTGTGGATGCCCTGCTCTGGATGCAGACCGATACATCCTTCCTTTTTTTAATTCCGCCAGAAATAGGGCGGGCTAGCCAGGTTATAGAGGATTGCCTCCGGCTTGCATTAAATGCTCCGCTGATAAGCTATGAAAAACTCCAGCTGGACTTTTCTCTGCCCCTGGCCTGTGCTATGCATTATGGGGAGCTTCCCTTTCAGCCGCCCGGTAAGACTGGAACCCTTGTGGCGGACTGCATCAATTATATATTTCACCTGGGCTACCAGCGTGCCCAGGGGGGACGCCTGGTGCTTTCTGAGGCTGTGGAAGGGGCTATAGGGGCTCCATTACGGGACCTTTTTGTTGCAATAGAACCTTTCGAAGGGAAAAAACTTCTGCAATCAAAACGGTTTCTGTAGGATAGCTACACCCCGACAAGCTGCCTCCCGACGGGCTGCAGCCCGTACAACCCTTATCTGGCCGCAGAGCTGCCTCCCTGACAAGCCTATTCAGTACGGCGGACCGCCAGAAAAAGCTCGTCCCGGCTTAAGGTAGTCCAAATAGGTCTCCCGTGGGGACAGCGGGGAACAGGGAGGGCAAGGGCCGCATCGATAAGCGCCTGGGCTGTTATATCATCAATATAATCCCCGTCTTTTATTGCCATGTGGCAGGCCATGGTGGCTAGCCATTGCTCAGCAAAGCCCTCTCCTGCTGATTCCAGTTCTAAAATGTCCCTGACCGTGTCGGCATCTCCCTTTTTCCAGGTAACCGGCAAGGCGCTGATGATCCAATGCCCCTGTCCCTGTGCTTCTAGGACTATGCCCAGTTCGGCAAAACCGTCCTGATGGGAGGCTAAAAAACGGTCCTTTTCTTCGGAGTCGGTGTCAAAGGGGATGGGGATGAGCAGTTCCTGTTTTTTGACCCGATTTGCCTGTAAACTGTCATAGAGGATCCGTTCATGGGCCGCATGCTGATCGATAATATATAACAGGCCATTTTCCGCCTCTGCGAGCAAAAAGAGGCCAAAAAGCTGACCGATATAGATCGCTGAATGATTGGTCCCTTCCCTTTGTACCCCTTCGACTCTTCCGGTTCCGGGGCGTTCCTTATACTGGGGCGGGTGTTCCAGCAGGGCTTCCATGGCAAGTCGTCCGCTCTCGATTGGCCGTTGCCGCGGGGGCTGGACTTCGGTCCAGTTCCCAACGCTGGCAGGGAAACCACTACCAATCCTATCCTCCCAGGTGGGGGTACGAGGGATGTCCAGCTCTTTCTGGTTAAAACCCTGATTTACAGGAGTTTGAGCCAGATCGGTTCGGGACTCTCCTTGTGAAGTAGTAACAATCCACGTCCTATTGTCTCTGTCTCTTATAAGCAGGTCATGTACAAATTTACTCAGGCTCGTGGTGATAGCGTGGTGAATGGCACCGGGGTCCTTAAAACGAACCTCCCGTTTTGCAGGATGGATGTTAAAGTCCGCCAGGTTAGGGTCTATATCGATGAACAGAGCCCCCACCGGATGGGTTCCATTGGGAAAGGCCCCCTGAAGGCCGTATTCCAGGGCCTGGAGCAACGCAAAATCCTGGATACGCCGGCCATTGGCAAAAACAAACTGTTCCCGCCGATCTGAGCGGTACAGTTCTGGACCGCCGATCACCAGGGTGATGCGGAACCCCTCCCCCTGGGCATATACTTCATGAATAAAACTCTTTTCAGACTCTTTGCCAAGGGCCTGAATGAACCGTTCCCGGTAGCTTGGGACGGGTGGAAAAAAGAGTTTTAAATCCCCCTCCTGAACAAATCTAAAACTGCGGTCCGGGAAGGCCATGGCCTTATCGATGAACACCTGTCTGCAGAGCAGGGCCTCGGCCCCATCCCGTTTTAAAAATTTTTTCCGTGCCGGTACCGAATCAAAGAGCCCCAGCACCCGCACCGTAGTACCCCGGACCCGCCTTCCCTGGCTGATAAGGCGCTCTGGTCCATCCGGTCCTGCAGGCCCAGTTCGTCCATCATTGCCCCGGGCTGCCAGGTCAAAGCCACCGGGGCCCACCGAAAGCTTCCAGGCTTCTCGGCCATCGGTGCTGGTCAGGATCTCCACATGGGCTACTGCGGTAATCGCCGCCAAAGCCTCCCCCCGAAAGCCCAGGGTCTCTGCGGAGAGCAGGTCCTCCAGGCTTGTTACCTTGCTGGTGGCATGGGGCAGCCAGCAGAGGGCCAGGTCTTCCCTGGTCATGCCGATGCCGTCATCAATCACTTCGGTTCGCCGTGCCCCGCCGCCATCGACCTGTACTTCGATGTTGCGGGACAGCGCATCCAGGGCATTATCAATCAACTCCCGTACGAGGGCGGCGGGCCTGTCCACGACCTCTCCGGCGGCGATTTTACGGGCCACATCGGCGCTGAGGAGTCGTACCGGTTTTCGCTGAACTTCGGAGCTGTCCACGGTTACTCCTCGGTGGTAAAGAGGTCCAGTTCGGGTTTTTCGTCTTCTTTGGCATCGGGCCCATTCATGAGAATCTCGATGCGGCTTTCTATCTTTGAAAGGTCCTTTTCCAATGCTCTGGCCAGCTTAATGCCCTCTTCAAAGGCCGCCAATGCATCATCCAGCGGAATATCTGAACGGCGAATTTTATCGCCCAGTGCCTCAAGTCGCTCCAAACGTTCTTCAAAGTTTTTTGTTGCCATCTCTCTCACCTTCTGCAAGTATGGTTTCTGTTCTGGCCGTAAAGAGGCCCTCCATGGGTCGAATTTGTAAGAGTTTCCCCGGCGCTGCTTCGGAAGCCCTGCGGATAATAGCGCCGCTTTCCGCATCCTGAACTACCGCATATCCACGCTCAAGGATTGCTAAGGGGCTTGAGCTTTCCAGGGTATTCACTGCTAGTTCCAGTTTCCGCCGGGCCCTGGTTAGCCGATCCTTCATGCCCAGGAGCAGCCCCTCTTTAGCATCGTCAAACCGGACCAGCCGTGGCTGCAGTATGGCCCTGAACCGGAGTTCAAGATTCTCCGGGGCAAATGGTTTAATGAGGAGCCGGGCCCGGTCCAGCCGGCCCTGTATGGAATCTTCCAGGAGTCTCCGATACCCCCGGACCATTTCCAGGGTTTCCTGCCGGTTGGCACTCACCAGTTCCGCCGCCGCTGAAGGGGTAGGGGCCCGGAGGTCCGCCGCAAAATCCGAAAGGGCCCAGTCTATCTCGTGTCCTACAGCGCTGATGACTGGGATTTCTGAATTAGCCACCGCCCGGACCACCACTTCTTCCGAAAAGGGAAGCAGGTCCTCCAGGGAACCGCCGCCGCGGCCGACGATCAACACGTCCGCCAGGTGCCACTGGTTTGCCTGTTCTATCCTGCGGGCGATGATGGGGCCCGCCTCGCTGCCCTGTACAGGGGTCGGTACAATGATGACCCTTATGCCCGCAGCCCTCCTGCGCAGTATGTTGAGGATATCCTGGACAGCGGCCCCTGTGGGGGAGCTTATCACCCCCACCGTCTCGGGAAAGCGGGGGATGGGTTTTTTCCGTGCCTCATCAAAGAGCCCCTCAGCGGCAAGACGGCGTTTCCGTTCCTCCAGCATGGCCAGAATGTCCCCCGTGCCGGCCTCTTCAAGGTATTCGCACACCAGCTGGTAGGTGCCGCGCTGGGGATAGACCGAAATACTTCCCCGGGCTTTGACCCGCTGGCCGTCCCTGGGGATAAAGGTAAGGGCCCTAAGCCTGTTTTTAAACATCACCACCTGTAAGGCTGCCCCGGCATCCTTCAGCGTAAAATAAAGGTGCCCCGTACTGGAGGGCCGGTAATTGGAAATTTCTCCCTCTACGGTTACTTCCGAGAAGGTTCCTTCCAGACAGGTCTTAATAAGTTCGGTAAGTTCGGAAACACTTAAGGGGCCTTGCAATTCCATAAGCCAAGTATACGCGAGGGAACCCTATTGGACAATCCGCAGAATGCCGATACAGTAAGGGATATGAAAGCCCCAGTTGTCTTGTTTGGCGGACAGCCCCTGTCCCCCTATGCCTTTAAACCCCTGTTCCAGGATCGTTCGGCCCTTGCTCTTGCGGTAGAACGGGCCCGTTCTTTTCCCCATGTTACCGATGTGTATCTTTTTATCCAGGATGATATTGATGAGGGCCTTCTGCCCCCGGGCTGTGTGATTATCCGGAAAAACAAGTGGAGCCTGGAAGTTCTGCTGGAAAACCTGGCAGAAGTATCCCGGGATCAGGACCTGGTTTACTATGCCTGGGCGGATTGTCCCCTCCTGGATCCGGAACTTACCAGCGCCATGGTGGAACGGCATCTGCGCTGGGCCTCCGAATATACCTTTGCCGACGGCTGGCCCTATGGCCTTGCACCGGAGATCCTCGCCCCTGCTACGGCAGCTATCCTTTCATCAATCTATACAAAGAGCCTTAACTCCGGCGGGTCTGCTACGGGGGCTTCCCAAAACGCCGTCTCCCGGGATGCCCTCTTTCAGGTGCTCCAGAAGGATATCAATTCCTTTGATATCGAAACCGAAATTGCCCCGGTGGATCTCAGGCCATACCGGCTTACCCTGGCTGCCGATTCCCGGCGCAACCATCTATTGCTGCAACGGCTTATGGATGCGGGCCTGGACCGGGCTGAAAAGGCGCCAGGCATATTACAGAAGCATCCTGAATTGCTGCGGACCCTGCCTGCCTTTTACCACATTCAGGTGTCCAGGCCCTGTCCCCAGCACTGTGCCCTCTGCCCCTATCCCCTTTTTGGTAATCCTGATCTGCCCGCTTCTGGCCCAGCAGACTTTATGCCTAAGGAACAATTCGCCGACCTGCTTGATCGGATAGTGGCATTCTCAGGTGATGGGGTGATTGACATCAGCCTCTGGGGAGAGGCGTCGCTGCATCCAGACATTATGGACCTGATCGTGGCTGTGCTGAAACGGCCCGAATTAGCCCTCATTATTGAAACAAGCGGAATCGGATGGACCGCCAGCCAGATCCAAATGCTCTCTGAGACGGTTAAGTCCCTTCCGGTTCAATTGCGGGGGCCCCATACCTTGCCCCCCCTCAGCTGGATAGTATCCCTCGATGCCCGCACCGGCGACCGGTACCGGGAAATTCGGGGAGCCGGTTTTGATGAGGCAAACCATTTTGCCGAAATTCTTTTAGAGCATTTCCCCGGTGCAACCTATGTTCAGGCCCTCCGGATTAAGGGTGCGGAGGATGATATGGAACAGTTTTACCGGTATTGGAAGGGCAGGGGGGCAGAGGTCATCATTCAGAAATATGACTATTTTGCGGGCTTCCTGCCGCAGAAACGGGCCGGGGATATTTCACCCCTTATCCGGCAGCCCTGCTGGCATCTCCAGCGGGATATGGTGGTGCTGCTGGATGGTACGGTTCCGCTCTGCAAAGAAGATATTTCCCGGACCCAGGTGCTTGGCAATGTATTTTCTGAAGATATAGCTGCTATCTGGCAGCGGGCCCAGGGCCGGTATATGGAGCATAGTCAGCGGGAATACTCTGGAATATGCAAGGATTGTGATGAGTACTATACCTTCAATTTTTAATCAAACTGTCCCATCCTATACGGTAATTGGTCAGGGTGAACGGGCAGGAAACACGGGAATGACCGCGGTACTTTTGAACCGGGGCGGACGATATCTCAGGAGAAGCATATTTCAGGACCTGGAAAAGGCCGGTTTTGATTATGTCATCTCTGTAGAGACAGGTACCGAATCCTACGATTTGGAAGAACTGGCCCTGCGCTACCGTTTTGCCCAGTTTCTCATTCTTAAAGAAAGTCATTCCCTGGGTGAACAGATAAACATTGCCGCCATGGAAGTGAGGACCCCCCTCTTTTTTGTGCTGTGGAACGATGTCCGATTTACCCAAAGCGGCGGTGTAGAACGGATTGCAGACCGGATTCTGCAAAACAATTCAGTCTGTACAGTTCCGGTAGTTCAGAATACCCGGTTTGAACCAGTACCGACCCTTATGGTGCCTGCTATCTATCGGGGGACCATAAAAACCATACCCTTCGTTCCTGTAAAAGAGGGAGCCCTCTCACTGTATCCCTTCGATGGGGTAGGGGTGTACAATACCGAAAAGTTCATCAAACTTTCTGGATATGACCCCCAGATCACCAGCCCCTATTGGCAGCTTATGGATTTTGGTTTCCGTTCCTATCTTTGGGGGGATAGAATAATCTCAAGTCAGCTCCTAAAGGTAGTGTACGACGGCAGCATGCCGCCCCAGGATACCTCCATGCATCCCGATTACCGGCATTTTTATCTAAAGAATGTTGCTCCCGTTTTTCGTCTGGATGCGGCCCACCTTCCCTGGAGGCGTTTTATCCCCTATCTGTTTAAATCCGGTGAAGGATTCAAATCTGCATGGAAACATTTCCGGGAGGTCCGTGCCTGGGTGGAACTCCATAAATACCGGTTCTGTCTGGATGCCCGGCAGCTTGCAGAGCTCTGGGAGGATGCAGAATGAAGCTGGGTGTGATTGTTCAGGCCCGGCTCGACTCTTCCCGGCTGCCCCAGAAAGCCCTGCTGCCCCTAGGGGATGAACCGCTGTTGTTGCGGGTTCTGGAAGCCCTCCGCTTCATCCCCGCCGATGCATATATACTCGCCTGTCCAGAAGATTCCTATGACACCTTTAAACCTCTGGCGGACCGTTCCGGTTTTGCCATCATAGCCGGACCTAAGGAAGATGTCCTTGGCCGTTTTATACGTGCCCTCAGGGCCTTTCCTCTTGATTATTGCATTCGGGCCACGGCGGATAACCCCTTTGTCTTTGTCGATTCAGCCTGGCTGAGCGCCCAGGAGACTGTGGCCCTCGAAGCCGATTATGGGACCATAACGAGTATGCCCTACGGAAGCGGTGTGGAAATTGTCCGTGCAGAGGCCCTGATACGGGCAGACCATGAAACCCGCTCAGCCTTTGATCGGGAACATGTGTGTCCCTATCTGTACAATAATCCGGACCGTTTTTATCTGCATCGGCCCCTGGCTCCTCAAATTTGGCGGGAACCACAGGTCCGCCTCACCGTGGACACCCGGGAAGACTATGAGCGGGCCCTGCGGCTGTATGAAGCTTTGGCAGCAAATAACGATGAGCTCGAGGACAGCGACTCCCTGCAGCCCTTGCAGTCTCACCCTGATGCATTCCGGCTGCCCCCTCAGTCCCCCCAGTTGCAGGATGGCGGATCCTCAATTACACATCAACTTCGCAGTGGCGAATCCTGTTTACCCCCCCAGTCTCAGGGTGGGCAGCTTGGGAACGGCAGTCTCCAGCTTCCGCTGTGCTATCAGGGTGAATGGATTTTAAAAACCTGGCATCGGCTGGAGGGGTTTTGATGGAACTCCCGATCCTTGTTATTCCGAACCAGCGTCCGGGGCAGGGCGGAGGCCACCTGGTCCGCTGCAGTGCCCTTGTGCAGGAACTCAGAGCAGCGGGGATAGAGGCCTATCTTTACAGCAATAGGCCCCTGCAGGCTGGACTATTCAAGCACCGCGACACCGAAGATACTATTTCAGTTGTCCCGGTAGTTGATGAGTTCCAGGCACAGCAAAAAGGTCCCTGGCGTTTTGTGGTAATCGATAGTTTTAGAACCGATCCCCCTTTTTTTCATAGATGGGCCCATGAATACCCCGTCGTCGGTATCGATGAAGGGGGGCCCTGCCGTTCCTGCTGCGATTATCTTGTGGATATACTCCCGGGACCTAAACAGCTGAACTGGCGAGTTCGGTTCCTTATGCTGATGGCTCCCTTTCTATCCGGCCTATCCTTTTTTAAAAAGCTCTGTGTCAAAACGGGGAATTCTGAAGGGGCGAATCAGATAAGCCCCGAATATCTGAAGCTTCCTCTGCGACGCCGGGAACAGTTCCCCGGGGCGATACAAAAAATCCTGGTTTCCTTTGGAGCGGAGGATGCCCAGGGCCTTAGTGTGCCGGTGCTGGAGGGCCTGCTTGCATCTGGTTATTATGTAGATCTCAGCCTGGTAATCGGCCCCAAAAATCAGACCATAAGCTCAGAAATACGCAACCGGCTTGTTGAACAGGGGGTACATATTCTGGATGCCCCAGAAGCTTTGGCCGAAAGTTTCTGGGACTATGACCTGGTCATCACCCATTTTGGCCTCACCGCCTTCGAAGCCCTGGCGGCTCGGGCTGCAGTAGCCCTGGTTTCGCCAAGCAGGTATCACGAAATTCTCAGCCTTTCTGCCCAATTTTACAGCTTTGGCTATGGAAAAGCCGCTGCAAGGCGTGCAGGGCGGCTTCTGGCTCATCAATCTGTACAAAGAGCAATCTTGCAGCAGAGCAGTGCGGTGTACCAACGATTTGGCCTTTCCCGAAGGGCTGATACCTTTGCTTATGTAGTCCAGGGCTGGACCTTCCCAACGGCCGGCCGCTGTCCCCTCTGCCATGACCGGAACCGCAGAAAGGCCCGCATCCTTGCCCGTTTTCCCGACCGCACCTATGTTCGTTGCGGTTCCTGCGGTATTACCTACATGATACGACCCCAGGATCCCCCCATCACCTACGATGGGGCCTATTTTCTCGAAGATTATAAAAAACAGTATGGCAAAACCTATATAGAAGATTTCCCCAATCTGATAAGGATGGCCCAATCCAGGCTGGAGCAGATACAAAGGCTTCTTTCACAGTCCAGGGACCTGAATCCAGAGAACCCGGTCCGGCTTCTGGACATTGGCTGTGCCTATGGCCCCTTCCTCGCTGCAGCCCGCGATAGAGGATGGAACCCCGTAGGACTGGACCCCTCATCCGATGCGGTCCGCCATGTCCAAACCCATGTAGGAGTTCCGGTACTGCAGGGACTCTTTCCCGAAACGGACCTGATGGCCCTCTCAGGCGGTGAACATCTGGATGTGGTAAGCCTCTGGTACGTCATTGAGCATTTTCCCGATCTGGGAAAAGCCTTGGAAGCCGCTGCAGGCCTGCTAAAAAAAGGAGGGGTCTTTGCCTTTTCGACCCCCTCATTATCAGGCATTTCCGGCAGGGCCCGGCTCCGCTCCTTTCTGGAACACAGTCCGCCGGACCACTGGACCATCCTCAGCCCGAAAACCTGCAGTTCTGTCCTGGCCCGCTATGGCCTGCGGCTGGTGAAAACCGTCAATACGGGCCATCATCCGGAACGGTTCCCCCTCCTGGGACCCTTTGCAAAGTCAAAAAAAACAGTCATATATAAGCTGCTCTTCAAGGTAAGCCAGCTTTTTTCGCTGGGAGATACCTTCGAAGCCTATGCAGTAAAGGAATAGTAGGATGAAACGACGTATATTGATATTAGGCGCAGGTCTCATGCAGAGGCCAGCCATTACTTTTGCCAAAGAAATGGGTATCGAAACCGTGGTGGCAGACGGGGACCCCCAGGCAGTCTGTGCAGGCCTGGCAGACCGGTTTGAAAACATCGATCTAAAGGATAAGGAAGGGCTGGAAGCCCTTGGCAGGGCCCTTATGAATGATGGGGGCCTTTCTGCCGTCATGACCGCAGGAACGGATTTTTCAGCCTCCGTAGCCTGGGTTGCAGAAAAATTAGGCCTCCCCGGTATACCCTATGAAACCGCCCTCGATGCCTCAGACAAGGAACGGATGCGCCGCCGTTTTAAAGAAGCGGGGGTTCCTTCCCCTGAGTTTATCATTGTTCACAGCTCAGACTTTTCTCAAAACAGGGTACCTCAGCTTCCCTTTTCTTTCCCCGTGGTGGTAAAGCCCGTGGATAATATGGGCGCCCGGGGCTGCCGCAGGGTCGATTCGGAGGAGGAACTACGCTCAGCCCTTACTGATGCCCTCTCCTTTTCCCGGTCCGGCAGGGCCATTGTAGAAGAATACATGGAAGGTCCCGAATTTTCTGTGGATGCCATTGTGTATCAGGGTGAAATCACCATCTGCGGCCTGGCGTACCGTCATATCTTTTTCCCCCCCTACTTTATTGAAATGGGACATACCATGCCGACATCCCTCCCGAATGACAGGGCCGAATGGCTCCTCTCGGTTTTTAAAGCCGGGGTCAAAGCCCTTGGTATAACCAATGGTGCCGCTAAGGGGGATGTGAAACTGACGCCTCGGGGCCCTATGATCGGTGAAATCGCAGCCCGCCTCTCCGGTGGCTATATGTCTGGCTGGACCTATCCCTATGCATCTGGGGTAGAACCAACCCGGGCTGCCATTTCGGTTGCCCTTGGTGAAGCCCCAAAGAACCTGGAACCTACTAGAAACTGGACCAGCGCTGAACGGGCCTTTATCTCCATACCGGGTCAGGTTTCAGAGATCTATGGTCTTGATGAGGCCCGATCCATACCCGGAGTGAGGGACATATTCCCAAGAATCACCAGGGGCTCCCCTGTTAAATTCCCGGAAAATAATGTCACCAAGTGCGGCAACGTGATAAGTGTCCTTCCAGATAGGGAGGCGGCCATAGAAGCGGCAGAAAGGGCGGCCCGCAAGGTCTGGATTCGGCTTTCGGCTCCAAACAAGGAAACCGCTGCCTTTTTAAACCTGGATCGGGATCGGGATCGGGATCGGGATCGGGATCGGGATCGGGATCGGGATCTGCGGGATGAGGAACGCCCCTTTCCTCCATCAGCATATATGCTCCCTGGCCCCTTACAGCAAAAACTTCTCCAGATACCCGACCCAGAAAATCGTTATGAAAAAATACTCTCCGGAGCCCTTGCAGTGCTCCCTTTCCATGACTTCCTCGATGCTCCCCTGACGGATTATCATGGCCGTTCCCCAAAGGAAAGCCTTGAGGTAGTACGGACCATCACTGGCCTTGAACTTCCGATTGTAGAAAAACCTTCCGATAATTTTGCCATATTAGGCCGCCGATTCTGGAAGGCCTTTGTCCGCGGTTCCTACCAGGGAGCCCTCTATCATATTGATGAATTGATGTTCCAGGCGGTAGAACGGAATCGATAATGAAGCGGGAAAGAACTCTTTACAGAGCCATCCTCTTTTTACTCTTCTCTTTTGTCACCCTAAGCGGTTTTGGGGAAGAAATGGAACTTCAACAGACACTTTCCCGCCTTACGGCCAAACTTTCCTGGGATCCGCTGCTTAAAACAGGAATGCTTCTTACTGAAAAACACCGGATTTCTTTTACCATCCTTGTAGAAGACCAAACTGCCCCTTTCATCATAGATAACCAGTATGTGCTCTATCTGCCCGCACCACGATATAACAATGGAACCCTCTATTTCCCTTCCGAAACTATTGCAGGGCTGGAGCAGGCTCTGAGGACAATTACGACAAATGAGCAAAGTCTGTATCGGATCGCTGCCATCGTCATCGATCCAGGACACGGCGGGAAAGATACCGGAGCGGTGGCAGAACACAGGATAAACAATAAAAAAGTGACCCTTCAGGAAAAAAATGTTACCCTTTCGGTCGGCAAACAGGTATATGACCTTTTATTAGCCCGTTTCCCTGAAAAACGGATACTCATGACCCGAACCGGGGATACCTATCCGACCCTGGAGGAGCGGGTTTCTATAGCAAATGCAATCCCACTCGGAGAACACGAAGCAATCCTGTTTATCTCAATCCATGCAAATGCCTCATTTAATAAAACTGCCCGCGGCTATGAAGTCTGGTACCTCAGCCCTGAATATCGCCGTACCCTGGTGGATTCTAAAAAATTCCAGGATTCGGTAGAAGTTGTGCCCATTATCAATGCCATGCTGGAAGAAGAATTTACCACCGAAAGTATCCTGTTGGCCAAATCAATATTAGGTCAGCTCGATGTATCTCTGGGGAATAAATTGCCATCCCGGGGACTTAAGGCAGAAGAATGGTTTGTGGTACGGAATGCAAAAATGCCCTCGGTGCTCGTAGAATTAGGTTTTGTCACCAATATGCAGGATGCCATATTGATGAACGATTCGGCCTACTTGCAGAAGTTTTCCGAAGCGTTATATAAGGGTATTACGGATTTTGTGAATAATTTTGAAAAGACTGGAGGTTTTACAACCTTACAATGAAAAATGACCATGTTTCTGCAATCATTTCTTGGTTTAAACGATATTTTGGTAGATCTATCAATCGGAGATTGACTATCCTTGCGGTATTACTCTTAGTTGCTTCAATTGATATTTTAGTCACCCCTAAAAAGCGTTTTTTGTTTAGTTTTTACTCTGCTAAAAGCACAACTGCCATGGTAGAAACGAGGTTTTTTAACCCTGGGACTACCAAAGAGGATCGTTTACAGCATTACATTGAAGAGTATCTGCTTGGTCCTACTATGGTAGATTATCTTCCGTTATTTCCACAGGATGCCAGGGTAGATACGGTTTTAATCAGAAAAGATCATGCCTATATTAACCTGTCTGAAACTGCCGCCCTTCCTGTGCCGGGTTCTGTTCCCTTTGAGAAGCGAGAAGGATTGTTTGCTGCGATGATTATGAAAAATTTTCAGTCCATTAAAGAAGTATCCCTATTTATAGCTGGAAATGAGGTTTATCGTACAAATACTGATCAAAAAATAAAGAAAAGCGTTGACAAATAAAATCCATCTCGTATACTTTTATTTGTCCTATGCTAAATAGCGTTATACAAAGGAGCTTTGAATGAAACGGATGTTCATTCTTGTCGCCATCGCGTTGTTCGCGGCGGGATC
>JAAYUZ010000087.1 GCA_012517385.1 Treponema sp.
CCACCCCTCATCTGCAAAACGGGTACGGGCGAGTTCCTCTGCACGGACACATTCTGTTTCAGCGGGCTCCTGGGGACGATATTCCATATTCAAGGCTTCCGCAAAGCCCGCTTCCAGAGCTGCCGAGACTTCGTCAAAGGTGACGGGACGCAGGAGGAGACGGGAAAGGCTTGTGACCCGTTCCTTTACATCCGCAATCGCCTTGCCCCGGGCTTTTTCTGAGGGAACCCGCAGCAGGGTGAACATGAGGTCCACATCCACATCGAGGAGTATGGTGCCATGCTGGAGGATACAGCCCAGTTTCCGGGTCTGGGCATTGCCTGAGATTTTTTTGCCCCCCGCCACAATATCATTAATCGGCGCAAATTCGGCGCTGACACCTAAACGGGCGAGGCCCGCCACAATTCCCTGGCACAGCCTGCCGTAGCTTGCCAGAATATTCTGGTCCGCCAGAGGATGGTCCAGGGGCAACACCATGCTATAGGTTACTTCAGATTGATGAAAGACTGCCCCGCCGCCGGTGATACGCCGCACCGTATCGATGCCATGTTTGCGGCAGGCAGCCAGATCCACCTCTTCGGTCATCCCCTGAAAGTACCCGATCGATATGGCCGGGGGCTGCCATCCGTAAAAGCGCAGGGTCGGGATAGTGGAACCTTCTGCGACAGCCTCCAGAATTGCCTGATCCAGGCCCATATTATAGAAGGCATTGTGATAACCGGTGTGTAAAAGCCTGCATTTATACGCCATAGGGTTCCTCTTTTTATTCAGATTGATGGTTTGAGCTGCGGTTCATCCAGGCTGCCATGAGGAGCTCTGCGAGACCGGTGCCGGTAATGCCCTGCAGTTCTATGTGGAACTTTTCCGCCAGTTCCGTAAACCGTTCAGCCACCTGGGACAGATCGGTGCCCCTGAGCTCGGTTTCGAGCCCTTCAAAGGCTTCTTCGGGGACCGCAAAAAAATCCCCCCGAATTTGTATCCGTTCTATGCGATTCCCATTCAGCTCTGCGGTAAAACGGATTAACTTGCACCCCGGGGGCTTCCCAAAACCCTGTAGCGTCATGGATTCCCCTCCCAAGCCTCCTGGGCATGATAACTGGTCCGCGCGAAGGGACTGGCCACCACGGTGCTGAAACCCTTTTCCCTGCCGATTTTTGCATAGGTCTTAAACTGATCCGGATGGATATACTCCACCACCGGCAGCTGCTGCGGGCCGGGCTGCAAATATTGTCCCAGGACCAGCACGTCTACACCGACTGAACGGAGGTCCTCCATGGCGGCCAGCACCTCATCAACCTGTTCTCCGAGTCCCAGGAGGATGCTGGATTTGGTCACCCCAGCCCCCAATTGTTTTGCCAGGCGGAGGGTATGGAGGCTTTTTTCATAAGAAGCCCGCCGGTCCCGGATATGCTGAAGGGAAGGAACCGTTTCTATATTATGGGCTACCACATCGGGTTTCGCATCCATGACAGCTTCAAGTTCGCCTTCTCTGAAATCGGGGATGAGAACCTCGACCCGCACGGCGGGGTTCAGATGTTTTATTGCCTGAATACATCGGGCAAAGTGATGGGCTCCCCGGTCCGGAAGATCATCCCG
Source organism: Treponema sp. (assembly GCA_012517385.1). Taxonomy (GTDB): domain Bacteria; phylum Spirochaetota; class Spirochaetia; order Treponematales; family Breznakiellaceae; genus Gracilinema. The sequence goes on from JAAYUZ010000087.1 coordinate 1,597, forward strand.
ATCGACCGAAGTAAGGACCGCATACTTAAGCTCGAGTTCCTGCACCGCCAGGGCAAGCTGTTCAGCCTCTTCGGGCAAAACGGGCTGGCCAGTTTTACCGGTGGCAACCGCACAGAAACGGCAGCCCCTGGTGCAGGTATCTCCGAGTATCATAAAGGTCGCAGTTCCGGCCCCCCAGCACTCGCCCTTATTAGGACAGCGGGCCTCATCGCAGACCGTATGGAGGGACCGGCGCTCTAGCATGGCCCGCACCTGCTGCCAGGTTTCTCCCGCAGGCACCCTTACCCGGATCCATTCGGGCTTCCGCAGTGGTGTTATTCCAGACATGGAACCAGTATAACCTGAAAAGAGGCTTTTACCAATCCTTTATGAAGGAGGTTTTTGTAAAAACCTCGCAAATTATCAAAAATCACCAATACCGCAAATATATATAATTAAATCTTTGCCAGTTCAAAATATATTTTTTTGTCTTGACCGTTTCCGGATGATATTCCATCATGGGTTTATAGGTGCGGTTCCCTGCGGATGAGCAAGTTTCGGCGGCCAGATGCATAATCGCTGTCATAGTAATACAAGCCCAGGTTAAGCGGATATTCATCAAACTATCATAGGTCCCTTCGTCTTCTATTATATTGATTGGCTCAGACTGTCGAAGGGCAAACTATCAAAGGGGCTAATCACACCCCGTTTATGCCGACTCGCCACATGGGTATAGATCATGGTGGTTTCCACATGGGAATGGCCCAGAAGTTCCTGGATAGTCCTGATGTCGTAGCCGTCCTCTAAGAGATGAGTAGCAAAGCTGTGCCGCAGGGTATGAACCGAAGCAAGTTTAGTGATGCCCGCAGCTTTCAGTGCCTCATGGACCTGACGCTGCAGCACCGAAGGATGGAGATGCCAGTAGGCGCTTTTCCCGGTCCGCGGATCCAGAAAGACCCTGCGGGAAGGGAACAACCAATACCAGGACCATTCAAACTCTGCATGTGGGTACTTAAGGGCGATCGCTTCGGGCAGAAAAACCCCGGGGAGATTCTTTTTCCGATCCCCTTCCCAGCGAATACGCAGATCCTCCAGATAGGTTTTCATAGATGCATGGAGTGCTCCAGGAAACAGGGTCAGCCGATCCTTGCCCCCCTTACCGGAACGGACATCCATAGTTTCATCCTGAAAATTCAGGTCCTTAAGTCGAAGGGATAGACATTCTTCCAGTCTGATTCCGCTGGCATACATGAGAGAAGCCATGAGCCGATAGGGATTCTGCAGCCGGGAGATAAGCTGCCCTACTTCGCTTCTCGTCAGCACAACAGGGAGCCGCCTTCGCCGTTTTGCCCTGAGAACCGATGATAGCCCATCAACATCCACATGGAGCACTACCCTGTATAAAAGCAGTAAGGCATTAAAGGCCTGCTCCTGGGTAGCGGCTGAAATCTTCCTCTTCACCGCAAGATGGCTTAAGTAGGATCGCAGATGGTCCGCCTGTATACTCGGTCTGCCATCCAGCCACTCCGGCTTAATATAACTTTCTAGGTAATCCATGAACCGGTTAGTCCATGCAAGGTAAGTCTTCTCAGTCCTGATTGAAAGATGCTTAATCCTGATATGTTCCTGCAGGGTCTTATATATATGCCCCCGAAATGACACCCAGGGATTTGCTGCGGCACCCTCAGAGTGCTTTCCGGACAATGGCGCCTCTTTTTGTGACAATTCAGCCCTTTTTTGAGAATCCAGGAATGCAAAATAGATCGATATGGCTCTCTGGGCCCGCATTACTACATAGTCCTTTTTATAGGATGCTAGCCTTTGACAAAACTGAAGCAATGCATCATCCCGATCCTCTTCCCAGGCAGGAAACTGCTCAGAAAACCGATTTACCCAAATAGAAATCCATTTTCTATCTTCCTCAGAAAACCGGTTCTGTTTCTTAAGGTATTCAATAAAAATGGCTGGAGAGGACATACTATTTTCCTTTTAGATTGATTTAATAGAGCTGCTTTCAGAACTCTTTTTAGTCTTAAAAGAGCCTCATGTAACACTTGATGTACGAATCCTAACTTATCTTGATTTCATATAAACAATACTGCTCGCAATCTTATCTTGCTTTAATGCAGCATAACATTATTTTAACCCATATTCTGCTGCAAGAATTTTGTATAATTTCTTGCGAAAGCTCTTATAGAGGGGTATAATAGAGAAGATGTTAGAACGACGCTGCTATCGCAGCGTGTTAGGAAATGAAGAATGCAGTACTTAGTAATGACATCTGATATCGGCGATATAGATTGGGATAGACACTCAGATGCATTGAAAATGGAATCAAAGCATATCTTGTCTTTATA
>JAAYUZ010000088.1 GCA_012517385.1 Treponema sp.
GAGATTTCTATAGTAACCAGTATAAGGGGAACCATGAACCAGGCGATGGCCTTGGTTTTCTGTTTATTCAATAACTGTCCCAATCCAGGCAAGAGGAGGGACGCGGCCGCTGCAGCAAAGGCAGAGCCCTTTTTGATTATCCCTGAATCCTTTTCCATGTAAACTCCTCCTCCCGCAAGGTCTAGCAATCAGTCCTGTACGGTCGAGCTGTTAAAATGTAAAAAAGGAGCTTCCGCAGGGAAAGCTCCTTAGTGAAAACATCAAACGATGCGGAACGTCTGATGAAAATTATTTATTATTTTCTTCGTACCATTTTTTATAGAGGTCTACGACTGTCGCCTGGGCTTGGGCGGGGGTCTTTTCGCCATCCCACACAGCCCGGAGTTCCAGGTTAAGACCGATACCATAGTATCCGTCCATGCCCTTCTTCTTGGGATTGGCAGGAAGGGTTACCGTGGGTTCCGGATAGTTGAACGCGAAGGCTGCGGACATTTCAGCCTTATTCGGATCGGTCTTATAGCTGGGGGTATTGGAAGCCTTTGCTTTCAGGGCCGGAATATAGGCAGAATTGTTTACCATAGTCTGCATACCATCTTTGGTAAAGAGAATCCGGTACAGCTCATGGGATGCGGAAGGATATTTGGTAAAGCCGTTGATGACCCACCCCTTGGTTTTTACAAAAGGAGTAAGCCGGACGCCCTTCCAGGTGGGCATGGGGCCGAATTTAATATCATAGCCGCCCTTGGTTTCAGCGCCGTTCACATCCATCCAGGTACCAACCAGGAAGAAGGGGGCGGTTTCGTTGTTAAGAGCATCATCCCAGCGCCAGGTCATGGAAGCGCCGGGGGTCTTTACGCCATTGGCTTCTACACTGATCATCGCATCGGAAGCGGTTTTAATGAATTCAAGGCCGGCGCGGAAACCATCCTGATCAAACCCGGGTTTTGCAGCATCTTTGGTGGGGAAAATCTTCCAGTTACCGGCAGTAAGGTTGGAATAACCAGACCAGACTTCATCGAGTGACATGGGATATACGATATTTACCGGCTTCCCTTTATAAGATGGACGGTTAGCCTGCCATTTTTTTGCCAGATCAAAGATTTCTTCCCAGGTATCAAAAGCGTCGGGAAGGCCATCCTTGTTCTTATCGGTGGTATCCAGCTTCAGGGCTTCCATCATGGTCTTGTTCCATGCAAAGGCCATACCATCGTAGGCTACGGGAACAAACTTAATGGTCTTGCCATTGGCACCTGAGTAGAAGGGTTCCATGGCAAAATTGGCTGCTGCCTTGGTGATGACCGCATCGAGGGGTAGCAGGGACTGTTCGTTCCGGCTTACTTCACCATCGATAACCAGGGCTACATCGGGGGCTTCGCCCTGCAGGGCGGTGATCTGGTCCGTGCCGCCGGCTGCACCAAAGTTTACATATTCTACAGCACCTGCTGCTTCGGGATGCAGTTTATCCCAGAGAGCGACAATGGCTTTTCCCAGATTGTCGTTATCAACACCAAGACGAATCTTAGCGCCCTTTTCAATCTGGAACTGATTGCCGCGCCATACTGCCTTGGATTGTGCAAAGGCACCACCCGCAACAAGACTGATACCAAGTACCAGTGCTACGAATCGTTTCATATAATCCTCCTGAAATTTAAACCACTAAAACGGTTTACTTATTTATAGCATAAGGTGTAATATGGAAACCGTCAAGAGTTTTTTTTTAAGGCTGATTACAGCCGCTGTAGTATAAGTTTTAATTATCAAGGAGTTTTTATGAATGGTGCTGCGGTCTATCACAGAGCAACCGATTCCTTTTGTTATTCCCCCGATGGGACCAGCCTGGTCATCCGATTGCAGAGTGCCTGTGATGATATAGCTTCGATTGAATTATGGGCCGGAGACCCCCATGACTGGGGGCATCGGCCTGGGACTGATGGTGGATCCTGGCATTGGCGTTGTGCCCCTTCGCCGGTGCAGAAAATCGGAAGCGATGGCCTCCGGGATTTTTGGGAGATTCGCTGGACACCTCCCTACCGGCGGGCCCGGTATTTTTTCAGAATCACCTTCAGCGATGGGAGCCGGTATGACTATGGTGAAAAGGGCCTGCTCCCTATGAGCCCGGAACCAGAATCAGGACCTGCCGGGGATTACTGGAATGCCTTTGTATTCCCCTATATCAATGAGGTTGATGTATTTACGGCTCCTGAATGGGTTGCAGGAACTGTCTGGTACCAGATTTTCCCTGAACGGTTTCGGAACGGAAATAAGGCAAATGATCCTGCGGGTACAAAACCCTGGAAGCGGGGACCGGTGACTAACCATGAATGGTATGGCGGCGACCTGCGGGGTATTATTGAAGGCCTTGATCACATTGCAAGCCTGGGATGTACCGGCATCTATCTCACTCCCATCTTTGCGTCCCCTTCGGTCCATAAATATGATACGGAGGATTATCTTAAAATTGATCCTGCCTTTGGTACCGATGAGGACCTTAAGGAACTGGTACAGGCCTGTCATCAGCGGGGCATACGGCTCATGCTGGATGCGGTGTTTAATCACTGCGGCAAGACCTTTGGCCCCTGGCTCGATGTGGTCGAAAAGGGAGAAGCCTCTCCTTTTAAGGACTGGTTCCATATCAATGCCTTTCCGCTTTTCCCTAAAGGAAAAGACACGGGGGACAGCCGGGATGCCAATTTTGAAACCTTTGCCTTTACCACCCGGATGCCGAAATTGAACACTGCCCATCCTGAAGTTCGGGAATATCTCCTGCGGGTGGCCGAACGGTACATACGAGATTTTGATATTGATGGATGGCGGCTCGATGTGTCCAATGAAATTGACCATGTGTTCTGGCGTGAATTTCGTAAACGGGTAAAATCCTTAAAACCGGACGCCTATATCGTTGGTGAAATCTGGCACGATGCAATGTCCTGGCTCCGGGGGGACCAGTATGATGCGGTGATGAACTATCCCTTCGGTACGGCCATAACAGACTTTTTGCTTGCCAAACCCTGGAGCAAAACCGCCAAAGACTTTGTTCACCGTATCAACAGCATTGCCTTTATGTATCCCGATTCGGTGATCCGGTCCGCCTTTAATCTTCTGGATTCCCATGATACGGATCGCTTTGTTACCCGAATGGGAAGCAAAGACCTGGCTAAACTTGGTCTAATTATGCTTTTTACATTGCCCGGATCCCCCTGTATCTACTATGGTACCGAGTATGCCCTGGAAGGGGGCGGAGACCCGGACAACCGCCGCTGTATGATCTGGGAACCCACAGAGGATGAACAGGACTTTGCCCGTTTTGTAACATCTCTGGTAAAGCTCCGGCGTGAATACTGGCAGGTCTTCGCCGATGGCCGCCGCCACTATGTGGTTGACCCGGCCCATCCGGGCTTTCTTGGTATAACCATCAAAGAGGGCCAGGATATACTTATGGTGCTTATAAATAGAGATAGGGCTTCTATCCCGGAAGAAATGTGGAAAAGGTTGATGAACTGGCAATCCTTTGTTCCTTCTTTGCAGGTATCTGGAGCCGGTATTCCGGTTACAAGTCTTATTGCCGGGACCGGGTTGGATAAAAACGGAGCACTGCCAGCCCTTGGTGCTGTGGTATTAAAGGTGTAAAAATTAAAAATAAGTGAGGTTTTTGCAAAAGTAACAGACTTTGGCAAAAACCTCATTTTTCCGTCGTATGACTTCATCAATTTGTGATGGGCCTTAACCGCTTCCAGGCTAGTTGTAAGGTCCGCTGCTGCATAGTTTAATAGAAAAACAAAGGGTCTTGCCCTGCCGTAATGGACGGACAAGACTCTATGTGCTTTTTTCCCTATTTATTCCCCGTATCCATGACAAGAGATTTCCCGGAGGCCATGACGAGGCTGATATTTACACCGCGTCCTGTTTCCTCCATGGTTTAATGGGCGGAGAAATAGCTGCATTTTCCAATACCGGACTTACATTCTTCCTAGTACTTTGTAAAAGGCGAGACCAATCCATTCGCGGATGAGCCGTGTGGTGCGGGTAAGGGCCCAGGCATCGGGGAACAGGTCCGCAGGGAGGAGCAGGGGCTCCGCCTGGCTGTCGACCGAGAAGGGGTGGACAGGGAGGCCCTGCTTTTTGCAAATGGCTATGGCCCGGGGGAGGTGCCAGGCGGAGCTCACGAGGAGGACTGGCGCCGAATGGGGACTTCCAGATGTATCGGTTGAGTGGAGGGTTTCCAGGATTTTCTTGCTGTAAAGGATGTTTTCATAGGTATTGCGAGATGTAAATTCTATAATTATATTCGTGCGGGGTACCCCCATGAGTTCCAGGAGCTCCGCCATATAGGGACCTTCCTTCTCTTTTGGAAAGGTTAGGGAGTTGGTACCGCCGCTGGCAATGACAAGGGGTGCCGCACCGGCGCGGTACAGGGTAGCTGCAGCGGTAAGCCGCTCAAAGCTGTCGTTCCCTTCGACAAAACCTGGTCTTGAAGCAACGGGGTCCACGGTGCCGCCCAGGACGAGGATGGCCCCATAGGGACCGCGGGCCAGCACCTCATCAATCTGAGAAAGGGGAACTTCGTAGAGTCGGGATAACCACCGGGTAAGGATGGGAAGGGATGCAAGGGTGGTAAGCATGAGGACGCCGAGGCTTATCCCTTTCAGCCAGCGCTGAAAAGGGCTGCTGGATTTAAGGCGCAAAAGGGACCAAAAACAGAGTATGAGACATATACAGAGGGGAGAAGTAAAAAGGGGACGCAGGATTTTAGAGATATAAAATACAAGCGTCCCCATAGATTTCTCTGGTTTTAGTTATTAACGAAGGCTTCTTTCAGGAGATTCAGGTCCAGTTCGGGGTACACCGGGAACCGAGAAAGCAGGCTTGCGACCCGTTTCAGGGCTGCCTCTTTGACCGCAGGGAGAACTTCGTATTTTGCCTTACTGGGTTTGCTGGGGTCCTTTGCATCCGGAGCTGGTTTTGTACCCTTAAGAACCAGGCTGATAATAGCCCCCAGTTCTTCCATCTCTTTGGTTCCCATACCCAGCGTGGTAACCGCGGCGGTTCCGATACGGAGCCCCGAAGTGTACCAGGGACCGTTCGGGTCAAAGGGGAGGCTGTTCCGGTTAAGGGTGATGCCGCATTCATGGAGGGCACTTTCTGCCTGCCGGCCCGTGATTCCCAGATTGCGGACATTTACGAGGAACAGGTGATTGTCGGTGCCGCCGGTGAGGACTTCGAGGCCCCCCTTCATACAGGCTGCGGCAAGGGCCTGACTGTTTTCTACAATCCGGCGGGCATAGGTTTTAAACTCCGCCGACCCGGCCTCTCTGAATGCAACCGCCTTTGCGGCGATGACATGGGGCAGGGGGCCGCCCATGGTAAGGGGACAACCCTTGTCCAAAGCTTCGGCGAATTCTTTGGTAGAAAGGACGAGACCCGCCCGGGGACCCCGCAGGGTCTTGTGGGTGGTGGTGGTGACCACATGGGCGAAGGGGATGGGGTTATAGTCGCCGGTAAAGACACCCCCTGCCACAAGGCCTGCAAAGTGGGCCATATCGACCATAAAGACCGCCCCGACCTTGTCGGCGATTTCCCGCATCCTGCGGAAATTGATTTTTCGGGGATAGGCAGAGTAGCCGGCCAAAAGAATGAGGGGCCGGATTTCCAGGGCTTTTTTCTCTATATCATCATAGTCTAAAAGACCCGTTTCTTTGGAAACGGTGTAGCTGAATACATCGAACATCCGGGCCGAAACATTATAGCGGTATCCGTGGGTCAGGTGTCCGCCTGAATAGTAGTCCAGGCCCAGCAGTTTCTGGTTCCCCAGTTCTGCCTTTAATTCTTTCCACTGTTCATCGGAAAGTTTGTACAGGTTTGTTTCGCCATATTTTTCCAGAGCGGGGGCTTCTACTCTGGTGGTAAGGATGGCCCAGTAGGCCAGGAGGTTGGCATCGGCTCCGCAGTGGGGCTGGACATTGGCGTATTCGGCTCCAAAGACCTTGCAGGCTTCTTCGGCAGCCAGGGACTCGATGGCATCGACGTTTTCGTTCCCCGCGTAAAAGCGGTGGTTCGGCATGCCTTCGGCGTATTTGTCGGTTAACAGGTTCCCCATGGCAAGCTGGACCGCCATGGAACAATAATTTTCACTGGCGATGAGTTTTACCCGTTTCCGCTGGTTTTCAAGTTCCTTGACGATTGATGCTGCAATTTCAGGGGCAACCTGGGCAGTTTCCTGAAGGTTGCAAAGATAGGCCAACAGGGCGGTATCAATCTTGTCCGGTGCTGTTTTAGCTAGATACAGGGCTACAGGGTTCTTTTGCATGGTATTCTCCTCTCTTGGTGTCCGGCCCAGGCGTGCGGTCGAACAAATATTGGAGCTCCCCGATGGTTTACCATTGTACCAATGTTTCCATCTTATGACGCCAGTCGCTTTTCCAGAGTAACCCGCAAGGCCCCTCTGTTTCAAGGGTGAACACTGAAGAATGAACCTGCAGGTCTGGTCTCAGATAGATTTGTCCAGAGAAGTTTTATATTGATGAAGACCCTGTACGACCAGGGCATGGTCCTCTTCCTGGGGGAGGCCGGATACGGTCGCGCAGGCAACAAGACCGGTTCCGGCTACCCGGATGGGGAAGGCCCCGCCATGGGGACTGAACTCCAGGGGGTTTACATAATATTTGTCCTGGATGGTAGTTCCTGCCAGTGCAAGGGCAATGCCCACGGAAAGGCTTGCTTTACCGAAACGGAAGACCACGTTGGATTTCCGTCGAATCCACTCATCATTATCCGGTGTAGCTCCCGGAAGGGCCACATGAAAGAGAATCTGGCCGGGTCGCCTGATATCGATGGCTACGGGAACCGAACGAGCCTGGGCTAGTTCTACGAGGATGGAACCAAGATGCCAGGCATCCCGTTCATCAAAATGGGGAAGAACCAGCTCCTGTTCTTCCCTGGCGATTTGTTCCAAGAGTTCTTTGCTTGCTGTCATAGTATAGACCTCCAGTCAGCGGCTTCTGATGGCGAAAGTTTTCTGCAGGAGGGAAACAAATTCGATAAACAGGGGGTCCTGCGCTCCCTGAAAGGGAATATCCTGCAATAGGTCCCTCCGTTCGGTTCTGAGCCAGCGGAATAGTCTGGCAGCCCGTTCCTCCTGGCTGCCCGGCCCCTGAACAATACGAACCATGGCAAGCATTTCTGTATCTGAAAACAGTTTCCAGTTTCCCTGATAGGATACATGGTAGCTTCCGCCGCCGCTCCCGGCCTTTATCTGGAAAACAGGTACCGGTCGGGCCGCTCCTGGGTCTTGTGTCTTTTTTCGGCTTGTTTTGCCCGCGGGGCTCCCAATATTCTGAGCAAGTGAATTAAGCTCATCAACCTTCATATTATAAAGATGTATTCGAGCCTGTTCGACCAGAAACTCCAGGCCCGCTTCATCAAGCTGAGGGATGAGCTCTTCCAATTCTGTGATAAGGGCTTTTCGCGCATTCTTCGGTTTTTTGTTCCGATTTACGGATCTTTTTTGTTGGCCTTCTCTAAATTGTCCTGCGTTTCTGGGATTTGCATCTTCAGAGGTATTTTCATCTGGTATGGGGTGCTGATCCTTTTCTGCTGTCGGGTCTGTTTGTCCAGCATTGTGGACCCCTTCTGATGTCTGAGCTGCCAGGTAATGGTCATTGATTTGATCCGCTAACTCATGTTCAAGTATATGTTCAACCCGCCGTAAAAATGCGGGATCCTTTTTTAGCTGCGGATCAGGAGCTTTCTTATTTTTCCCCATAGGATTTCTCCTTATGCAACATAATATCTGGTTGAGCTGTAAGCAGGACAGTACCGCTACATTTTTATGCTTTTTCTTTAATTCTGCAAGCGAAAGCGTTGCTTGTTATGAACAGTGAATGGAGATGGCTTCCTTTAGTCGTACTAACTTATTGCTAAGCTCCCTAAATCACCCACCAGCTCCACCCCGGACCTGGTGGCGATGCCGTCAAAGAGGGGGGCGTCGGTCATTTTGTGCTTTGCCTTAATGACAACCCGAACCCAGGCGTTGTTACATTCGCCAATCCGGTGGTCCATGGCTCCCTGAACCGGTGCAAGCAGTTCTCCTGCCTCCGAAGTCCTTACCATTATTTCTACTTTATATCTGGTATCACTGAGAAGTATTCTCAGGACCCCTGCCTGGTATTCCAGTAAATCGATGCGTCCCTGTTTATAGGTTGCAAAACGGAATTCCCGTCCATCAACATAAAGAACAGATATAAACCCGTTAAAATGATGGCACCGCCAGGGTACCTTAGCAAGACTGAAAAAGAAAGATACTGGACCTGCGGTCCCTTCGAAGTTTGTTGCATTAATCCATATCCAGCTGGATGGCATGGACCGGCCCCAGTCTTTTTCGATATAGCCGATGCCCGGTGCAAGGGTAAGCCTGTCTCCTTCCTGGTTTTCGTGAATCAGGGTAATGTATCCCTGTACCTCATGATACATGCTTATGATGCCATGGTTGCATTCCATAAACGGGATATACTTATAGGGGCCCATAATATTGCTGATTGGTGTAAGGTTATGAAATGTCAGGTCTGCAACAATAGATGAACCATTATGCTGTGCATCCAGGTGGAGCCCCTCAAGAGAAAAGCGGTTTGTATCAATCTGTATCGAAAATGGGCGGTCCTGAAAAGAGAATGCTTCGACAGGAAAGCGAAAATAGGTGCTGGAGCCGTCTTTGCTGTCTATGGTTTGTATGAAGGCATGGCCAGCCCCGTTTGCATCCCAGCTTATGCCAGGAATAATTGCTATAGTTCGTTGTATATGGTTTTTTTTGTCAAATAAGGATTGTTTAAAATACCAGCCTTCAAAATAGCCTTTGGTTTTTCCAACACCTTGAAACAGCGTTGGTTTTAAAAAACGGGGTAATAACATTGTTATAAGTCTTGTTCATCGCTGTTCTTATTGCAATAGGAACTTTACCAGCCAAGGATACACTTCCGGTATTGGCTGCCAATGCGATGCAGGGTCTCCTGGGTACTGTCTTCCGGTTTCTTTTGTTTTGAAAAGTCTACTGAAAACTGGTTCATGGAAAAATGGCGGTATAAGTATACTTTTTGACTGCTTATGCTGTTTTCAGCTAAAGCGGGGGGAGCGGCTACATTCGCAGGGGTAGCTAAAGCCGTGGGAGAGGCAATATTCACGGGCGCGGCCAAAGCGGGGGGCGCGGATAATGCCGCGCCAGCGGCTACATCTGATAAAGCAGCGGATGCCGCGCCAGTGGATGCCACGGAAACAGCTAAACCCGCGCCAGCGGATAACGGTGTGGGAGTTAAATCTGCGCCAGCGGATAAATCCGCAGGGGTCTGGCCTGTATATAAGGCCCGTATCTCCTCCGTAAAGGCCTCGAATAGTTTACCCCGGCCCATCTCTGAATAGCCGATAATCCATAGTTCAGCTTCCCGGGCAAAAATCTGGTGGCATCGGTAGATGAGACGGGCCATGTATATCTGGGAGTTCCGGATTGCCTCTGCCAGGTTATCCCCGCCGAGCCGGGCCAGGTCCCGCAGATCTATCGTACGGGGGGTGTGGATAGGGGTTTTATTCAGGATGAGAACTTGCTGACGGAAATCGATGTTCAGTTCGGGGTGTTGTTTAAAAAAATTGTCCGCCAGTTTTCCCGATGGACCAACCAGGTAGCGCCGTTCAGCGGCACTTTGTTCACGCCTGCCTGGGTTGTCAGCAACCAGTATCAATTTAATAGTGCTTTCTTTTTGTACATCATCCAGGGCAGAGTTATAAACGACCGGGGTTTCCAGGGGGTAGCTTGGGCCTGCGCGACCGCCGATAAGGTCTGTAAGCAGCCTGGGAAGCTGCGGCAGTGCACGGCTCAGTGCATCAACATAACGCTTATAGGATTCCTTAAGCATGTTGAATTGGGTCCACTGTGTTTCGGTCATGGGGGCATTGTAGCAGAGCGCCCTGTTTCTGTCAGTACAAAATTGCTATAATTGTCATGCCCAGGCTTGAGTAAATCGATAATTCTGCTTAGGATGGCTTTTTAAGGAGCTTTCATGTTACCCATTGGTGATGATAATACCTACCGGCTCAGGACCCCCGTAGTTACCTGGATCCTCATTGCGCTGAACATAGGTGTCTTTATCTTTTTCCAAGGCTTTGGCACCGATGAACAGGTGGTGTACTCATATTCTATGGTTCCCCAGGAAATTATTTCCGGTAAAGATATTGTGACTCCTCCGAAAATAGTTATGGACCGCTGGTCCGGTGAACGATATACCCTGCCGGGTCTGGCGCCTACCCCGGTGCCGGTATTTTTAACTATCCTTATTTCCATGTTTATGCATGGCGGTATCGCCCATATTGCGGGAAATATGCTCTTTCTTTCTATTTTTGGGGATAATGTGGAGGACCGGCTTGGTCACTTCCGTTTTTTATTGTTTTACCTTGTGTCGGGTCTTCTGGCTGCAGCGGCCCATATCCTGGTCTGCTTTGTGACCGGTGATGGTCTTTTAACCCCAACCCTGGGGGCTTCCGGGGCAATTTCCGGCATTATGGGTGCCTATCTGCTCTTATTTCCGGGGAATCGGGTCCGGGTCCTGCTGTTCAATTTCATTCCTACCACGGTGAGTGCGGTGGTGGTTATCGGTCTCTGGTTTATCTTTCAGTTGATTAACGGCCTGGGTTATCTGGGAGGTACCAGGGGGGATGGTGTTGCCTATGCGGCCCATATCGGGGGCTTTTTATATGGCTTTTTCCGGGTCCGCCGATATATACCAAAACGGCGGCGGGTGCGGTACTACTATTATTAGAAAGGAGTTCTGCTAAAGATGAACAAAATTATCAGGAAGAAACAGCTTTCGGCAGAAGTTTTTGAGATGGAGGTGGAAGCCCCTCTTATTGCTCAAAACCGGAAAGCGGGACAGTTTATAATAGTGCAGATCGATTCTGACTGGGGTGAGCGTATTCCCCTCACCATTGCCGATGCGGACCCTAAAGCGGGTACTATTACCATGGTGTTCCAGACCGTCGGGGCCAGCACCCACCGGCTTGCTGCTAAAAACGTGGGGGATTATGTAGAAAATATTCTGGGTCCCCTCGGAAACCCCACCCATATCGAAAAATTCGGTACCGTGGTTTGTGTGGGCGGCGGCATCGGTGTTGCTCCGCTGCATCCCATTGCGCAGGCCATGAAAGCTGCGGGTAACAGGGTTATCATCATCATCGGAGCCAGGAACAAGGATCTGGTAATTTTCGAAGACCGGATGCGCAAGATTGCGGATGAACTGGTCATTGTAAGCGACGATGGTTCCTATGGCCGAAAAGCCCTGGTAACGGAACCCCTGAAGGAATACTGTTCCCAGGACCCCAAGCCGGATCTGGCGGTGGCCATAGGTCCGCCCATTATGATGAAATTCTGTGCCGAAACAACCCGGCCCTTCCAGGTGCCTACCGTTGTTTCCCTGAATACCATCATGATTGATGGAACCGGTATGTGCGGCGGCTGCCGGGTATCCGTGGGCGGTGAGACCAAATTTGTATGTGTCGATGGCCCCGAATTCGACGGTCA
>JAAYUZ010000089.1 GCA_012517385.1 Treponema sp.
CACCCCCTGGTACCATTTCCGGACGCCAGAGGGTCCTGGGACATGGGTCGTGGCCCCGCAGCTACGATTTGGGCTCCTTCCCGCCAGCCTTCACTGGTGGGGCAGAGTTTGCAGTCTGGAGGTTGTTTGCACTCTGGAGGGATCGGGCTGTGCATATTTCATAACCGGGCATGGCGGCGGAAAGCGAGTCCTACCGTAGTGGGGGTAGCGGAAGACACCGCAGGGGCGGGGTAAAATGGAGGGGCCTAGTACCTGTTGTGGTCTGGTGTTACTTTGACGGGTGGTTATTTGCCCATACCGGCCACAGTACCCCGCCCCGAGGAGGCTGAAGCGAGGGGGAGCCGCGTCGGCTGGGGCTGCACGGTGCGGGTATAGAACCGGGCGGGGCTCCACTGTACGGGGAGAGGGTGAGGCGGGGCTCAACGAGGCTCCGCCTGGATATCGAGCAGGATAGGTGCTCCCCCCTTATATTCAGCGTTACATATTCCGCGTTTATTCCGCATTTTATAGTATAGAAACTCTATCGAAAGAGCGCAGTTCAAAGTAGCTTTCCGGGGGCCTTGACAGCGGGGGGCTAAAACATCGATGATAGGGTTTAACAGCGAAGACGGAGACGAGTACCTTTTGGGACGGGTCACAGAGAGGGTGTGCCGGGGGGCGGATGCAAAGCTGAAGCAAAGCTTATGCGAAACTAACGCGTAGCTAAAGCGAAGCTTACGCCTGGGCTGAGAGCATGCCTGACCAGGGCAAGGGGGAAAACCACTCCAGAGCTGCCCGGGTGAACGGCCGGCGGTGCCTCAAACTGCTGACACAAGTATTCCGGGCCGGTTTGCCGACGTTACCGGCGAAGAGGGCGCTCCCTGTCGTGGGGAAGCGAAGTGGGGTGGTACCGCGGACCGATTCTGGTTCGTCCCTGCGATGATACTTGTATCAGGAGGTACATCATGTCAGAACAAAAAAACGATGCGGAGGCCCGTAAGGCCGAACGTCTTGCCACCATCCGCCATTCCGTAAGCCATGTCATGGCCCAGGCCGTTACCAGGCTCTTTCCCGGCACCCAGGTTGCCATCGGACCTTCGATCGATAACGGGTTTTATTACGACTTTCTCCTGCCCCGGCCGATAACAGCGGAGGATCTGAGCGCGGTCGAAGCGGAAATGAAGAAGATCATCGAAGAAAAGCAGGATTTTGTCCGGGTCGTTGTAAGCCGCGAAGAGGCCCGTAAACGCTTCGCCGGCGAACCCTTTAAGCTGGAACTGATCGATGAACTGCCCGAGGGGGCGGAGATTTCTATCTACGAACAGCGCCGGAGCGACGGGACCCTTGCATGGGCAGACCTGTGCCGGGGGCCCCATGTTGCAAATACCCGGGAGATTAATTCAGCGGCCTTTAAATTGATGAATATCGCCGGGGCCTACTGGCGGGGCGATGAGAAGCGGCCCATGCTGAGCCGGATTTACGGCACCGCCTGGGAAACCCCCAAGGACCTGAAGGCCTACCTGACCTTTCTTGAAGAGGTTGAGAAGCGGGACCACCGCCGGCTCGGCAAGGAACTGGACCTCTATTCCATCCATGAAGAAGCCGGGGCGGGGCTCATCTACTGGCATCCCAACGGAGGCCGGATGCGGGTGGCCCTGGAAAACTTCTGGCGGGCTGAGCACTATAAAAACGGCTACGAAATTCTCTATACCCCCCATATCGGAAAATCCTGGCTCTGGGAAACCTCGGGACATCTGGGCTTTTACAAGGAAAACATGTATTCCTCCATGGAGATCGACCAGCAGGATTACTATGTAAAGCCCATGAACTGACCCTTCCATATCATGATTTATAAAACCCGGGGCCACAGCTACCGGGACCTGCCCCTCCGCTGGGCCGAGCTCGGCACCGTCTACCGCTATGAGCGGAGCGGGGTCCTCCACGGTCTCCTGCGGGTCCGGGGTTTTACCCAGGACGACGCCCATATCATTTGTACACCCGCCCAGGTGATGGATGAAATAAAGGAAGTCCTCCGGTTCAGCCTCTTTATGTGGAAAACCTTCGGCTTTAAGGACATCAAAGCCTATCTGGCCACCAGGCCGGAAAAATCCGTCGGCGAACAGGAACGCTGGGACCAGGCAACCACCGCCCTGAAGAGTGCCATCGAAGAATCGGGCCTCCCCTGGGAACTTGATGAAGGGGGCGGCGCCTTCTACGGCCCCAAGATTGACCTTAAGATAAAGGACGCCCTGGGCCGGGAATGGCAGATGACCACGATTCAGTTCGACTTCAACCTGCCTGAACGCTTTGACATGACCTTTGTAGATACCGACGGCCAGCAGAAACGGCCCTACATGGTTCATCGGGCCCTCCTGGGCTCCCTGGAGCGCTTCTTCGGCGTCATGATTGAGCACTTCGGCGGCGCCTTCCCGGTCTGGATAGCCCCTGAACAGGTGGCGGTCATTCCCGTCGGTGAAACCTTTAACGATTATGCTAAAAAGGTGGCCGGCGAACTTAAGGCCCGGGAAGTCCGGGTGAGCACGGAACTCTCCGATGAACGGATGAACGCAAAAATCCGGGCCTGCCAGGGCCGGAAAATCCCCTACATGCTCGTGGTGGGCCAGAAAGAAGCCGACGAGGGAACCGTCTCGGTGCGGCTCCGGGACGGCCGTCAGCTCGAGCCCATGAAACTGGAAGCCTTTGCCGACTATGTGGCCGGCAAGGTCGCAAGCCGCGACCTGGAATTGTAAGCCCAGGGAAAATCGAACAGCTTAGTCGAATAGCTTAGGCGGGGGAGCACCTATCCTGCTCAATATCCGGGCGGGGCCTCAACAAGGCCCCGCCTCGCCACCTCTCCGCACCGTGCAGCCCCAGCCGACGCGGCTCCCCCTCGCTCCAGCCTCCTCAGGGCGGGGTACTGTGGCCGGTATAAGCAAATAACTACCCGTCAAAGTAACCCCACACCACAGCAGGTACTAGGCGCTTCCCTTTTACCACGCCCCTGCGGTGTCTTCCGCTACCCCCACTACGGTAGAACTCGCTTTCCGCCGCCATGCCCGGTTTCACCCTCCACACCCAAACCTCGCCCTCCAGTACAGGCTGGCGGGAAGGAGCCTAATTCGTAGCTGCGGGACCTCGCCCCTTGGTCCAAGGGCCCTCTGGCGTCCAGAAACAGTACCAGGGGGCGGCGGAACAACCATGGGGACTCAGGGGACCCCATGGTTGTGCATGCCAGGACCCCGAATAATGTTCCTCCGCCAGAGGGCCCCCGA
>JAAYUZ010000090.1 GCA_012517385.1 Treponema sp.
CATTGTTCTTAACGGGAGGCTGCTCTTTTTTGGTGGTTTTTCGCCAGAAGGACTTGTAGAAGAGGTTAAGAAACGGATTAACTGATCCACACGTTTAAGCATTGGGTCCACTCTAAACAACCGCTGTCTGAGTGGCCCCATAGTTGAGGTTATAGCAATAACCTCATACATTAATGATTTTTTACCGGAGGAGAGAGCACCTCGTACATATTAAGTCCCCCAGGGAGGGCTACTTCGGTTTCCTCTTTCGGCTCTTCTTTCTGTTCTTCCGCATTACGGGCTATTCGAAACCCGACAGAATTAACCTTAAAGGTTGGCACATTCCAATAGCGGTAAGTAACCCGGAGCAATTTTTCCGGCGTAAACCAGGAACCACCCCGCAGTACCTTTTGTCCCGTCTGGTTATCCGACCCATCGGGATTAACTATGACATCCTTTGGATAGGTCCCATACCAGTCCCAGCACCATTCCCATACATTGCCACTCATGTCATAGAGACCCAGGGCATTCGGTGCCTTTTGAGCTACCGGTTTGGTCGTCTTTCCACTGTTTGCATCGAACCAGCCTACAGTCAACGCACTGGAATCAGAACCCGCATAGGGCGCTTTTGCAAGGGGTTCATCGGTGATCGCACCTGTCTGACCACCACGGGCGGCGTATTCCCATTCAGCCTCGGTTGGAAGCCTGTATCCATTAGCCTCCTTATCCCACTCAACTTTTGAGCCCACAATTTTATAGGCCGGAATAAGGCCTTCTTTTACACTAAGGGCATTGCAGAATTTCACCGCATCATACCAGGACACATATTCAACAGGCCGATCTTTGCCAGGAAATTTTGATGGGTTTGAGCTCATCACATCCAGCCATTGGGCTTGGGTTATTTCGGTACTGGAAATATAAAAGGAACTTACCGTGGTCCGATGGACCCGTTCATTGGCAGAATAGGGGGCTTCATTGCTGCCCTGCCAGTACGTTCCCCCTTTTACAAAAACCATGTTTACCGTCTGGGCAGCCAAATGTTCAGGGAGGATAAAAACCAAAAGCGTAAAAAACAAAAATGCTGCAGCGGCCCATGTTTTATATTTTAATATCATGCATTTCCTCATCAACTTAAAGATAATTCTGCCCTATAACCACCTGAAAGGTTCATGGTTACAGGCATAACCTAGAGGTCAGAACGTTTTTCTATCACCCGGCTGATAAGACCATATTTTACTGCCTCTTCCGCGTTCATCCAGAAATCCCGATCGGTATCCTTTTCTACCTGGGTAAAGGCCTGTCCGGTTTCATCCGCGATGAGCCGGTTAATTTTTTCCCGCAGTTTTTCTAATTCCCGGGCATGTATTTCGATGTCAGTGGCTACACCGCGAATTCCAGAGAGGGGTTGATGGATGAGATAGTGGCTGTTTGGAAGCCCAATCCGCTGTACCTTGGGAGCAGCCAGCAGGATAATTGCTGCAGCGCTCGCCACAAGGCCCATACCGATGGTCCATACCGGCGGCTTTACAAAGCGGATCATATCAAAAATTGCATAGCCCGCGTCTGCGTCCCCGCCGGGCGAATCTATAAATATTCGGATGGGATCTTCGCCCATGTCCTCAAGTAAAAGCAGTTGCCGGATTGTCCGCTCCGCCAGGTCCTTATTGATCTCACCAGAAAGCAGTATGGTCCGTGTTTTCAGCATTTTCCCAAGCAGAGGATCAGGACCAGCTTGAGGTACATTTTCCTTTTCTTCAGGCTCATCCTCACCTTCATTGCGGCGAATATATTCGGTATGTAAAGATTTCATAGGGTTCTCCTGTCTATTTTAGTACCTACAATATACGAGGATATAAGAAAAGGGTCAATCAAAGGCCAGCACAGAAAAAAGCTCGAGGCACCCATCAACATCATACTTCAGATCTATTATACCTATAACAATATAATCGTATTGACTATATATATTGTTTTTGAAATATTCAGATTCATATACTTTATTTGGAGGAAATCATGCCAGAACGGGCCAAAAAGATAGTGATAGTAGGCGGTGTTGCCGCGGGGGCCACCGCAGCAGCCAGGGTCCGCCGACTCGATGAAACCGCAGAAATCATACTCCTTGAACGGGGACCCTATGTGTCCTTTGCAAACTGCGGACTTCCCTACCACATTGCCGGAACCATTGAAAAACGGAGCAAACTGCTTCTTCAGACCCCTGAGGGCTTTTTCAGCCGTTACCGGGTTCAGGTACTCCTGAATACAGAGGCCGTTGAGATTGACCGGGAACATAAACGCCTTACCGTACGGGACAATAAGGCCCCTGATCCAGCTCAAGCCCTCAGCACCATAGATTATGATGGCCTTATTTTAGCCCAGGGGGGGACACCGGTGATTCCGCCCCTGCCCGGAGTCGATCAGAGCCATGTGTTTAAACTCTGGACTATTCCGGATATGGACGCCATTAACAAGTACATTAAGGAGCATAATCCTAAACATGCGGTCGTTGTGGGGGGCGGTTTTATAGGCCTGGAAACCGCCGAAGCCTTTGTGGAACGGGGACTTTCCGTCACCATAGTAGAACTCACGGACCATCTCATGCCACCCATGGATGCGGTATATGGTAAACGTATCCAGGAACGCTTCGAGGCTGCGGGAGCCAAAGTTCTGGTACAAAAGGGAGTGCAAAGCATCCAGCAAAATACGGTAACTCTAAATGACGGCTCCCAGATTCCTGCGGACCTGGTACTTCTTTCTGTAGGGGTACGGCCCAATACGGAGCTTGCCAAGAAGGCGGGACTCGAAATCGGCAGCACCGGAGCCCTTGTGGTCGATGAATATCTAAAAACCCAGGATCCCTTTATATGGGCCGCTGGAGACATGGTAGAGGTAGTATCCCGGGTTTCCGGCGCTAAGGTACGGATTCCGCTTGCAGGACCTGCAAACCGACAGGGACGGATCGCTGCAACCAATGTGGTGGCCGCCCTTGCTGAAGCTGAAGGGAAAACGGGCCCCGCACCCCTTACATACCGGGGAGCCATTGGTACATCGGTGGTAAAAATCTTTGATGAAACCGCCGCAAGCACCGGATTCTCCCTGGCGGCTGCTAAAAAAGCCGGCTTTAATGCCCGGGAAACGACGATTCTTAAGGCCCACCATGCCACATACTACCCCGGAGATCAGGATCTGCTCCTTACTCTGGTATATGAAGCCGGTTCGGGCAAACTCCTGGGAGCCCAAGCCTATGGTAAAGAAGGGGTCGAGAAGCGGATTGATGCGGCGGCGGTGGCCATTTATGCCCAGCTCACCGTAGAGCACCTCACTGAGATTGATTTTGCCTATGCTCCGCCCTATTCTTCCGCCAATGATCCCCTTAACATGGCGGCCTTCAGCGCGGTAAACGCCCTCTCTGGCTATAGCCCCCAGGTGTCCGCCGATGAAGTCCCCCTGGACGGTTCGGTACAGTTCCTCGATGTCCGGACCTACGGCGAATATTCCCATGGACACCTGGCAGAAGCCACCCATATCCCCCTGGATGAACTTCGGGATCGTTTAGAAGAACTCTCTAAAGATAAACCGATCCGCATCATTTCAAAGGGTGGTTTCGAAGGACATCTGGCTAATCGCATCCTGAAACAGCAAGGTTTCTCGGATGTGGCATATATTTCCGGTGGCTGGGCCACCCTCAGACTGCGAAATGGTCTGAATATTGAAGCATAAGGAAGGAATTGTAAGATGGCAGGAAACATTGTTGAAGAAAAAATTAAGGCGGGAGCCCTGGTAGTGGATGTACGTACCGAGGATGAATTTATTGACGAGGCCTTTCCCGGCGCTATCAATATCCCGGTTGGAGCCCTGCAGACCCGTATGAAGGAACTGGAACCAAAGGATCGGCCCATAGTACTGTACTGCGCTTCTGGGGCCCGCAGTGCCCTGGCAGCCCGGATTCTTAAAGCCGCGGGATGGACCGATGTGACAAATGCGGGCGGCCTCTGGGACATGCCCGGCTATTAATGCTATACTGCAGGTTATGAACCTGCTCTATGCTTTTTATGAACGGCGAGCCCTGAATGCCTTTGTGGAAAACGATTTTCTCAAGGCCAGGGATCTCTTTAG
>JAAYUZ010000013.1 GCA_012517385.1 Treponema sp.
CTAAGTCAGGGGGCGACCGAACAGGCTTCCAGCGCGGAAGAAATCTCTTCTTCTATGGAGGAGATGAATTCTACGGTACGGCAAAATGCGGATAATTCCATGCAGACCGAAGCAATCGCTCAGCGAACCGCCCAGGATGCCCAGAATGGTGGTGAGGCGGTCCAGCGGACCGTACAGGCGATGAAACAGATTGCTGAAAAGATTGTCATCATAGAAGAAATAGCCAGGCAGACTAATCTCTTGGCTCTGAATGCGGCTATAGAGGCAGCCCGGGCTGGCGAATCAGGCAAGGGCTTTGCGGTTGTGGCCGGTGAGGTGCGGAAATTAGCCGAACGCAGCCAACAGGCAGCTTCGGAAATCAGTGCCCTTTCTCAGAAAAGTGTGGCTACCGCCGATGAAGCGGGGGCGGTTATCAGCAGGATCGTGCCCGATATCCGGAAGACCGCTGAATTAGTACAGGAAATCAGTGCATCGAGCCGGGAGCAGAACAGCGGTATTGAACAGATTAACAAGGCCATATTGCAGCTTGATCAGGTTATTCAGCACAATGCAGCCGCTTCTGAGGAATTGGCCTCTATGGCAGAAGAATTATCTGCCCAATCAAGGCAGCTTGAAGAGGAGATATCCTTCTTTATCACCGAAGAGGATCTTACAGAAAAGGCTTTAGTTATAAAGCGGTAAGCCCATGTGCCGGCATCAGCATCAGCGGGAATTGGCACAGAGCGCATAGGCAAAGTCTGGAATGATGGAGAAGCCTTCAGCGGTGAGGGTCTCCAGCCGGTCTAAGGGGGTATTCATATACTGCCAGGTAGGTATGGATGGCACAGGGAGACCCCCTCGGTGGTGTTGCAAGAGGGTCTGGGCCTCTTCTTCCGGTAACATGGTTATGGTCTGGGCAGTGAGCCCCGCTGATAGAAAGCCTAAATCATCCGAGAATGGGGTAGGGAGTAGCAGAACCTTCCGTAACAAAAGTAATCGGGCAGTTTCTAAAGCATAACTGCGCAGCTTTCTTGTCTGCAGAATCCGTTCTGCCATGGGGTCCGTCATCGCATTTCTGGCCAGTTCTTCCAGGGCTGTTGATAAAATGAGGGTGTTGCCCCTTCCGCAGGCATCAAAGATATAGCAATGGGCAGATTTAAATCCTATCGTTTTAAAGCCCTGGGCTAAAAAATAGGAACCCTGGGAACTGATGCTGGATCCTGCTTTTCTCTCTTCCTTATCGGTAAAGAGAATGTACCAGTTTGGTATATGTTCCTTAAGTAATCTTTTTGCTGCCATGATTAATTGCAGCACCGCCGCACCATTATCATTAGCGCCGGGGCTTCCGGACACACAATCATAATGGGCGATGAGGACCTTTGGCTGCCCCCTTCTGTGTTGCGCTTGTTGGGGACCAAGAAGTATATGCTGGGTTTGGTTCAGCTGGATTGTTTTTGGTGAAAGGGCAGAGCTTTCAAGATAATCCCATAAAATGTTATAACGATCGGCGTTAATTTCTGTAAATTGTTGGAAAAATTGTTTTTCTGTTATATCCATTATAGGTTTTTATCGGAATATTCTACAGCAATAGAAAGGGGTAGCCCTCAGCCCTTTAGTCTCCTGCTTGACTGAATAGGCTGGAAAGGGTATCCATTGGGCATGATTATTGCACCAATCACGGATCCTGTTTCTGTGGATCATTTAACAAATATCGCTCCGGATGGGATTACCCGTTTCACCATGCTGCAGGGTAGTGTAAAGGGTGCCCTCATTTCGGGAACCAGGCTTGTGTCCCAGGCACGGGCAAATCATCAATTAGGTATCATTGAAAGTTTAGCCCTTGGTCAGGCCCTGTTGAGTGTGGGTCTGCTATCCACAACCATAAAACAGGGTACCAGGCTTGGTCTGCAAATATACTGCACCGGCCCCCTTAAAGGGCTTTCGGTTGAAGCCTCCTGGGACGGCAATGTACGGGGCTATCTGTTTACCGACTCCATTCTTATTGATAAACCCTTAGAAAGTTTTGATTTGCAACCCTATATTGGCAACGGTACCTTAAGTGTCATTCGAAAGGATGCACGGAGTGAACCCTATACGGGGCATATCCAGCTTGTTCACGGCCGAATTGCGGAGGACCTTACGGAATACTTTCTCCGCTCGGAACAAACGAAAACAGCCTTGGCGGTCAGTGTCCGGTTTGATCAGGAAGGCCGTGTTTCAGGTGCAGGGGGACTCTTTTTTCAGGCCCTCCCGGGAGCGCAGGACCTTGATATGGAAGATACGGAGGATCGGATGCGGGAGATGCCTTCCCTGGGGACCTGGTTTGCCTCAGGGAAAAGCAGACAGGACTTGCTGGATCAGTGGTTCAGGGCTTTTGAAATAGAACATGTCCATGAAAGCCCCGTTCAGTTTTACTGCGATTGTTCCAGGGAACGTTTTTTACAATTTCTCGGGGCTATGGGCAAAGCTGAACTGGATCATATACTCGAAACCGGTCCCTGGCCCATGGAAATTCACTGTCATAACTGCGGCAGCTGTTATTATTTCCCCAGGGAAGAAATCGAAAGCCTTAACCAAAAAAACGCTTAAGGGCTATCTGAATATAGTCTCCAAGGGTCAGCCGCTTTTTGCCATATTTTTTTGCAAAATCCCTGGCCGCATCTGACATGGAATAATGGACTCCGTATTTCTTTTTCAGAAAGTCCCAGTGCTTTACGATCCAGACATAGAGGTCACTTGGAGTTCGGCCAGGGAATCGGGCATCCAGGTGCTCTTCTTTAATGATATCAATAATGGGTTTGTAAACATTGTTGTACCAGGACACTAGAGCGTCAGCAAAGGATATTTCGCTTGTGGCATGTTCATTGAGATAATACTTATGTACTAAGATATGGTTGTAGATAACATCATAGCGGCCGGGGGTGGAAAAATCCAGGTCATCACAACCGGTGAGCTCATAAAAGTTCGTTTTTTCATAAAAGAGTTTCTTTTCATAGTCTATGACCGCCTGCTTTAGCTGTTCCGTGGTCATGTCAGGATCTATCTTAATTTCACTGGAAAGGCTTATTACCTCCGCGTCTATGGAGCCGCTTCCCTGGGCTCGGGCAACAGAAACCCGGTGGTTCCCATCCCTGACAAAATACACTCCCCCAATTTCATAAAGCTGAATGGGAGGCAGTATGATGTCCTTTAATCGGGCCATATCTACCCGTTCCCAGCGCTGGCGTAAATGTTCAGATCGGGGAAGAAAATATTTATTAAAGTCCCGGTATCTGCCTTCGCTTCCTACGATAAGTTCAAGGGGGACAACTTGCATACCCTTATAGGTTTCATTCCGGGGCTTAAGGATTTCCTTTACATCGTTAAAAGAAAGCAGTTTATCCTTGTCAGGATTCATAAAATTCTGTATTCGAGAGAGAATTGCCTTACCCCGGGCGCGGGAAAAATCTTCAGAGGCCTGGATACTATGGATGTCATCACTCATGGGTTTGCTCCTGTATCAATTAAATAATGGCTATAGGCGTTTAGTACCTGGGTTTGCTGATATGTTGTTGTCCGCACATCCTGCAGGTCATACAGGTGAATATGGCCATGTATAAGGTATCGGGGTTTAAATACCCGCATAAACCAGAGAAAGGCCTTAAAACCCCGGTGGCAGGGATCTTCCTTGTCATGGATACCCAACGGCGGAGCATGGGTGAGGAGTATATCCAGAAAGCGGCCATACCTCAGTTTATTGAAAAGCAAGCGGGGAATGAGGCGCCATATTTCATAATTCATCTGACCATTAGTGAACTGATTGGGACCATTGTTATAACGCAGAGATCCCCCCAGTCCCATGATAATGAGGTTCCCTTCCTTATAGACTTTAGAGCCCACATGAACTGCCCCGGAACTGAGGGCATCCCGTTCTTCCTGAAATGAACGTATGCGGAGTCTGTCCTCAAAGGAAGGCCTGTAAAAGGGCAATTCCTTTAGGTTGTGATTACCAAAAACAAAGAGCACCGGTTTATTAAGGGTCGTTACAATAAACTCAAGATAATCCAGCGGCAAATCTCCTGCACTCAGAACTAGATCAATATCAGCAAACCGTTCCTTTATGGTACTGCTGTAGATGAGGGGATCAATCTGGTCAGAAATGCAGAGGATTTTCATGATTTTTTAGCATTTCCATAAATGTCGGTTTTATTTAAAAGTTCCTGGAGCTGATCCTTGTTTATGAGTTCTACGGGCCGGGAATCGGCAAATTCCTGAGCAGAACGGGTAAATCCCGAACTGGTTACTATCACTGCCCGGGTCATGTTAAGTTTTTTCATTTGTTCCATGAGCATACGAACCAGATTGTCATCTATCATTTCTGGTTTGCGATAGAACCGGATAAGCCGTGGCAGTTTCCGAACATTTCTCCATTTCGCCGCATCCCCCTCTACGGCAATAATGTCACAGCCATTCTGTATTTCTGTTACATCCCGTACCTGCAGGCTCATGCCCTGGGATACCAGGGCTTTACAAATTTCCATAAACTCATTCTGGCCTGAAGTAAGGTAATCCTTCATCTTATCGTCGGTACGAAATTCCTGATATTGGGATAGCTTTTCTGCCACATCACGGAAATTCGGTTTTTTGACATATATTTTTTCCCACTGTTCTATAGCCCTGTCTAATTCCCGGTTTTTTTCGTAACACATGGCAAGAAAGTAGCGGGCATAAAGTGTTTCCTGGCTGGATTCATCGCTAGAACTTTTTATTGCCCGCTCGAGTTCCGGAATAGCCTTGTCAATGGCATTCATGCTCATATAGCAGCCACCCCGTTCTACCAGGGCTTTAACTTTTAGGTCATTATCGCGCTGAGCTTTTTCAAAGGAGAGCAGCGCTGCCACGTAGTCATGGGCTTCTTTCTGAAGTTTTCCTAAGAGATAGTAGGCCTGGGGGTTGTCCCCCTGCAGTTTTAGGGCCGCCTCTAGTTCTGATTTTGCTTCTATTGGTTTTTTTTCACGATACAACAAAAGACCTAATTCATAGTGGGCTTTGCTGTGCCGCGGGTCAAGTTCCACCGCTTTACGCAGATAGTTTAAGGCCATGTCGGAACGGTTGCGCTCAGAAAATAATTTACCCGCCCAGTAATAATGGTCAGCCTGGTAGGCTTCCATTTTAATGAGCAGCAGGTATTCCTTAAGTGCCTCTTCGATTTGATTGTATTTAACAAAGAGCTGGGCTATGGTTTTTCTGAATTCATTTTCAGGAATATGGGGGCCGAAAAGGGCAATCTGGTTAACTGCCTTAAATTCCATAAGAGCCAATTCGCTTTTATTGTCCGCTAAATAGGCCTTTCCTAACATATAATGGGCGTCAGCGTTTCTTGGATCCTGATTTATTAAGCTTCTTGCAGCCCGTATGGCGGTTTGAATCTTCCCTTGTTTGATAAGATTATCAATCGATTCAATCTTTTTAGGGATAAAGATTGATTTAAAGAGAAAATATGAGAGAAATCCAATGCCTGTACCAAGAATAATGATGCCAATAACCACTATGGTCATGACTTGTACCGCCTCTTTGTGGTATCCTTATCTATAGACAAGAGTAATTATTTTAGCCTTCCCTGTCAAACCATGTCAGGATTAAAGGGGGATGTCTGGATGAGATATAGATTGATGAACATCTTGGCCGTTTTTATATTCGCTGTTTCCTTAGTGATGGCTCAAGAGGGGGGTGGAAACTTTTCTAAGGCTGAGGATACCTTTCTGAGAAATAAACCGGAGGAAGCAATCCCATTGCTCGAAAAGGTTGTATCTGAGGATCCTGCAAACATAAAGGCTGCACAGTACCTGGGTATTGCATATCAACAGGTAAAACGATGGGATGATGCAATTGCTCTTTATAAGAAATTGCTTAACCGTGCGGGCCTGGATGTGGCCCAGGTCGCATACAATCTGGGCAATGTATACTTTGCCAAAGGAAGTGCTGCCTTTGCAGAAGAATACTATACCCTTGCGATACAAAAGAATGAATCATACAGCTCTGCCTATCTCAATCGGGCCAATGCAAGAATTAAAACGGGCAATTTATCAGCAGCGGTACAAGATTATACTGCCTATTTAAGCCTGGAGCCCGCATCGCCGAAACGTCCGCAGATTGAGCAACTCATGGCCCTTATTAACGCCCAATTTGCCGCGGAGGAGCAGAAAAAAATGGAAGCTGAAGCTGCTGCAAAGGCAGAAGAGGAACGCAGAAAACGACTCATAGATGAAGTTTCTGCATCCTTGCAGGCTGCGGCCGAGGAAACAAAGGGCTTGCAAGCCTCATCAGAACAGGTACAATCCTATGATGGCGAATTTATTTTGGAATAATGAGTCCAGGTAGCTAAAAGTTTTGGAGGCATGTATGCAAGATGATGAAAAAAAAAGCCGTAAGCGAAACCTTATAATTATATTGATTATTGCGGTTCTATTATTAGTCGCAGGGGGAACCGCAGCCTACTTTGCTGTAAAGGGTGCCGCAGAACAAACCCGGCGCAACACCCTATCTCTTGCCCAGGATTATATTGATGGCGGTGAATATCAGCGTGCCCTGGATTTATTGGATACCCTGCTTATAAAGAATGCCTCTGATCCTGATGCTCGGGCGTTGCGCGTTCGGGTTCTGGAATTATTAAAGCAGGCAGGCAATGGGTCTGTAAAAACAAGCAGCAGTAAGGATGGTAGTGATTCAGAGCAAATTTCTTCTGCCCTTAAAGAGGTAAGCAAGGCCGTAGAGACAGTGGCCAAGGTAGCTTCCCAGACTAAGGCTCCGCCAGCCCAGGATGCGGCGGCGGCGAAGGCGGAGGAAGAACGAAGAAAGGCTGCGGAGGCAGAAAAAGCGAAAGCTGAAGCCGCCGCCGCTGCGGCCGCAGAAAAGAAGGCCGCCGAAGAGGCTGAAGCGGCGAGAAAAAAGGCAGAAGCTGAAGAACTGGCAAAGAAATCTAAGGAACTGCAGGATAAATTGAGACTCATTAATGATATGATAGCCCAGGGGCGGAGTGCTATACAGAAAAAGGACTATACAGGAGCTCAGCAGGTCTTTTCCGATGCCCTTTCCCGCATTCCAGAAGGGGAAAACCGGTTTCAGTCTCAAAAGCTGGCTGAGGTGGCTGATGCCTATTATGAAGGATTTACCAAAGACCGTGATGGAGCTGAGGGGCAGCAGGCTCTAAAGGATGCGATCCGATATGCCCGGGATTCTATTAAGGCTGATCCAAGCCAGGCAATGCCCCACTTTACTCTGGGGAAAATCAATTCTGACTTAAAACAATGGGACAATGCAGTAACTGAGCTTAAAGAAGCAAACCGGCTGGATCCTAAAAATTATCTCTATTCTTTTGAACTGGGAAAGGCCTATTTTAATGCCCGTAAATTTGCCGAAGCCCGTCAAGCCTTTGAAACTACAACAGCCTTGAAAAATGATTTTGAGCCGGCCTGGTACAATCTCGGAGGCACTCTACGAGTATTAGGTAAACCAGATGAAGCCCTCCAGGCCTATCGTAAGGCAATAGCTTTAAAACCAGATTATGCCCTTGCGTATCGTGAAATTGGCCGCATCTTGACCCAGAAGGGAGATAATAAGGGTGCAGTCGATGCCTTTTCAATGGCCTTGAAATATACCCCCGATGATGTAGCTTCCTTGCGTGAATTAGGCGCTGTTCAAAGTGCCATGGGTAATAATGAAGCGGCGGAACAATCCTTTGCCAAGGCCCTGGTGATTAACGGCAAGGATCCGCAGACCAATTACAACATGGCCATTGTAAAGCTGGCTTTGAACAAAGCAGGGGAGGCCTTAGCCTATGCAAAACGGGCCGTTGAAGGTGCTGAATCCAATGCAATATATCAATATACCTTAGGTCAGGCTTTGGAAGCTACTAACGATACCGATGGAGCAATTACTGCCTATATTAAGGCGGCAACCTTAGATAAAAAATATATAAAGCCCCGCATCAATCTGGGAGCCATATATCTGGCAGGAGGTTTCCCTGATAAAGCCCTGGATTATCTTCTGGAAGCATATTCGGTTGATCCTAAATCATTTGAAGTTAATAATAACCTTGGTTCTGCCTATGCCCGCAAGGAATTGTGGGATAAAAGTATAGAACATTATGAAAAGGCCCTCCTTGTGGAACCTAAAAACGGGATAGCTAAAATTAACCTTGCCAGAGCCTATGTGGGAGCTGGCAAACTGGACAAGGCGAGGGATACCTATATTGAACTGCTCAAACTGGAACCTAATAATTGGGATGGCCTCTTTGAATTAGGCAAGACCTATGCCAGTCTGGGGGATTCGGCCAACGCCAAACAGCGGCTTTCGGATTTGATAAAGCGGAACCCCAGCTATGAACGAAGGGCTGAGGCTGAAAAAATCCTAGCTGGACTATAGGCGGCACTTTAAATGGATGGCAAAAATATTCAAACTGGATTTTTCTTTCTGGTGTTCCTCCTGCTCTTTGTTGGAGTAATACGGATTTTTACTTCCTTTTTCACGGTATTTCTCTGGGCTACTTTGTTATACATACTGGTAAGCCCCCTATACGCTACCGTCATAAAAAAACTGCCCGCCAATGGCAGACTTGGCGCTCTCTTGCGGAGCATTGTGGCGGCCCTCTTTGCCATACTTACGGTGCTGCTCATTATTTCTCTTATAGTTTGGATCGGTATACAGCTGTATCACCAGATGTATGGGCTGATAAAAGATGTACGTATGTACCTGGCAAACCATCCTGATTTTTTAAGTGATGAATTTGGTCAGTTTTCTGCCTTAATAAAAGAAGTCACCCTGGGTCAGATTGATTTGGACAAACTTAATATTAAAAATCAGGTGCTGAGTCTTCTTGGCAATAGCAGCCAGCGGCTGCTTCAGTATTCAACGGCCTTGTTAAAAAACCTGGGGGCCTTTCTTGCGGGCCTGGCTTTCCTTGTGTTTACCCTGTTTTTCTTTTTTATCGATGGGGCCTATTTGTTTAATTTGCTTATCAAGGTTATCCCGATTAAAAAGGACTACATCATGCAGCTTGCTGCAAAATTCAGGGAGATAACCCAGAATCTGTTTATGGGTTACATCCTGGTAGCCCTGGTACAGGCATGCATTGCCTTTATTTTGTTTTCAATTTTCCGGGTGCAGGGGGCTTTGGTATTTTCCATCATCCTATTCTTTTGTACTTTTATTCCAATCATTGGAGCAGGAGCAATATGGGGACCCATTGGTATTTTTAAGATTGTTACCGGGGACCTCATTGGAGGTATTGTATTCCTGATTCTTTCGGGCCTGCTTATATCTACCCTGGACAATCTCCTGCGACCCCTCTTTTTAAAGGACCGGATTAACCTGCATCCCCTGATTATTTTCTTTGCCATACTGGGAGGAGTAGGCGTTTTTGGTCTTAATGGTCTGGTATTAGGCCCCATGATTGTTATATTATTCCTCACCGTTCTGGATCTTTTCTTTGTGGAACATGGAATAAATCCTGAACGAAATGAGACTAACAGCACAGGAGTATCGAAATGAATGCCATAGTCACCGTGGTGGGCAGCGATAAGGTTGGCATAATCGCCCGGGTCAGTGCCTTTTTTGCAGAACGGAACATCAATATAGAGGATATAAGCCAGACCGTTCTTTCTGGCAACTTTGTTATGATGATGATGGTGGATCTGTCCCAAAGCTCTAAGCCGCTTCCCTTAGTTAAAGAAGAATTAGATGCCCTTGGGGAACAGATGGGTGTATCGATCAGTGTGATGCACGAAAAAGTTTTCAGCGCCATGCACCGGATTTAAGTATGCTGTTTACACCCTATGAAATCAAAGAAACGGTGGACATGTTCCTCCGTTATAAACTGGATATCCGAGCCATTACCCTGGGTATTTCTTTACTGGACTGTGTTTCAGCCTCCGGGACCGAGACCCGAAGGCGGATGCGGGACAAAATTCTGCGTGTTGCGGGGAACCTCGTTAAGGTAGGCCAGGAAATTGAAATCGAATATGGTATCCCCATCATCAATAAACGTATCTCCGTTACCCCCATATCGCTGATTGCCGGCGCCTCTGAGGATAAAAATTATACCGCCTATGCACAAACACTGGATGAGGTCGCTCGGGACTTAGGTATAGATTTTGTCGGAGGCTATTCCGCTTTGGTACATAAGGGGCTGACTGGGGGAGATGAGCGGCTTATTGCCTCCATCCCCGAGGCCCTTGCGAGTACCGAACGGGTATGCAGTTCC
>JAAYUZ010000014.1 GCA_012517385.1 Treponema sp.
ACTTTTTTATCTATATATTTCGGGGGTATCCATGGCATCAGCGTATACCACGCTCTCCCGCGACATCGAGTTCCCCAAGGAACTGGCCGCGTTTATCGACGAATGGAAGGCAAAACCCGGTAGCCTCATCATGATCCTGCATAAAATTCAGGAAACCTTTGGCTATATTCCCCGGGAAGCTGCCGAAAAGGCTTCACGAATTACTGGCATTCCCTTGGCCAGAATTTATGGAGTTATTACGTTCTACCACTTCTTTAAGACCACCAAACCGGGGAAATACAAGATTTCCGTCTGTTTGGGTACGGCCTGTTATCTTAAGGGCGGCCAGGAGCTTATTAACGAAGCCCGCTCAATTCTCAGTCTCGAAGAAGATGGGGTTACCGAAGATGGGCTCTTCTCCATCGATCCGGTTCGTTGCGTTGGCTGCTGTGGCCTGGCTCCGGTTATTACCATTGGAAACGATGTGTATGGAAAAGTAACCAAGGACCAGCTCCCGGATATCATTGCAAAATATCAGGCTGCAAAATAGGGCGGCCTAACACTATATGCATTTTACCGTCAGCGATCTGGTGCTGGATATTGTGCAAAATGCTGCTGAAGCCCAGTCCAGAGTCGTAACGGTTATACTGGAAGAATCGGATACACAATTCCGATTTATAGTCCAGGATGATGGAAAGGGTATGACGGCTGAGGAATTGCAGAGAGCCCTGGACCCTTTTCATACCGATGGGATTAAACATCCCCATCGCAAGGTTGGTCTGGGTTTGCCCTTTTTGGTGCAGACCGCTGAACAATGCGGCGGTGGATGGGACATTACATCTAAAAAAGGCCAGGGTACCAAGGTAACCGCCTGGTTCAGCCTGGAACATGTGGATACCCCTCCCTTAGGGGATATTCCAGGTTTGATTCGAATGATCCTGTTGCTTCCTGGTCCGCAGGAGCTTGTAGTGCAGAGAACCCTGAACAGGGCAAGAAGGCAGGCAAGCTATGAGGTTCGGAAAACAGAGCTGCAGGATGTTCTGGGGGATCTGGAAGAAGCCGGATCCCAGGTGCTGCTAGATCAATATCTGCATTCCTTGGAAGAGGAAGAATAACGCGAAGGAGATCGCTATGGCAAAGATGACACTGGAAGAACTGAGAAAACTCAGGGACTCCAAAAAAAATGACCTGCGGAAGCGGGACACGGAAGGAAAGAATATTCAGGTTATCGTTGGTATGGGGACCTGCGGTATTGCCGCCGGTGCAAAGGTAACTCTGGATGCATTTTTAAAGGCCCTGGATGAAAAAAATCTGGTGGATCAGGTGCTTGTTCGTCAGACCGGCTGCATGGGTCTCTGCCACTCCGAACCAACCGTAGAAGTGCTTATGCCCGGTATGCCTACGGTGATATACGGCAAGGTAGATGCAAAGGCTGCTAAAGATATTGTAGAAAAACATCTGATTGGACGGGAACTGCTGGATAATCTCATCCTGGATAGGCCCGCTGTAGATATTATCAACACAAAGTAAGGGGGAAGAAATGGCGTATAACCACTATATTCTCGTCTGCGGCGGTACGGGATGTGAATCCAATAAGGGCGACGAGATTTTTAAGAACCTGATCGCCGAAGCTGAAAAACAGGGGGTTAAGGAGCAGGTTCAGATTGTAAAAACCGGTTGTTTCGGGTTCTGCGAAAAGGGCCCCATCGTAAAGGTGCTTCCGGAAGATTCCTTCTATGTGGAAGTTAAGCCCGAGGAGGCCCAGACCATTATTGCAGAACAGATTGTAAAGGGCCGGGAAGTAAAGAAATTACTGTACAAGAAAGACGAAGCAAATAAAAATAAGGTAGCTGTAGAAGACATAGAGTTCTATCAGAAACAGCTTCGGGTGGTACTGAGAAACTGTGGTGTCATCAATCCTGAAAATATTGATGAATATATTGCTCGTGAAGGTTATGTGGCCCTTGAGAAGGTTCTCTTTGAGATGACCCCCGAACAGGTTATCGAGGAGCTTAAGATTTCCGGACTCCGGGGCCGCGGTGGTGCCGGTTTCCCCACCTGGCTCAAGTGGGATATTGCCCGCAAGGTGCCCGGCGATGTTAAATACATGATCTGTAACGCCGACGAGGGTGACCCCGGTGCATATATGGACCGGTCCACCATCGAAGGGGATCCCCATTCTATCATCGAAGCCATGGTTATCGCCGGTAAGGTTATCGGAGCTCACCAGGGCTTTGTGTATATCCGCGCCGAATATCCACTGGCTATTGACCGCCTCCGGATTGCCATTGAACAGGCAAAAGAGTATGGCCTCCTTGGTAAAAACATCCTTGGCTCAGGATTCGATTTTGATATTGAAATCCGCCTTGGCGCCGGAGCCTTCGTCTGTGGTGAAGAGACTGCGCTTATTCAATCTATCGAAGGCAAACGGGGTATGCCGGTACCGAAGCCCCCATTCCCTGCCCAGTCCGGTCTCTGGGGTAAGCCCACGGTTATCAATAATGTGGAAACCCTGGCCAATATTCCGGTGATTCTCACAAAGGGCGGTGCATGGCTTGCAAAGATTGGTACCGAAAAATCCAAGGGCACTAAGGTATTCGCCCTGACCGGTAAGGTTAATAACTCAGGTCTTGTAGAAGTACCAATGGGAACCACCCTCCGGGAAATCATTTTTGATATCGGCGGCGGCATTAAAAATGGCAAGAAATTTAAGGGGGTACAGACCGGCGGACCCTCGGGAGGCATCCTCACCGAAAAGGACCTGGATACCCCCATCGATTACGAAAGCCTTACAGCCCTGGGATCCATGATGGGTTCCGGTGGTATGATAGTTATGGACGAGGACGACTGTGTGGTCGACGTTTCCCGGTTCTATATGGAATTCTGTGTGGATGAATCCTGCGGTAAATGTTCTCCCTGCCGTATCGGTACCACCCAGATTCTGAAGCTGCTGGAAAAGATTGCCCGTGGTAATGGTGAAATGTCCGACCTGGATAAGCTGGAGGACATCGGTAAAGCCATGACCAAGGCTTCTCTCTGTATGCTTGGCGGTTCTGCGGCTAATCCGACCCTGTCTACGATCCGCAATTTCCGGGATGAATATATCGAGCACATAGTGGATAAAAAGTGCCGTGCTGGAAAGTGTAAGCACCTGGTTCGGTTCGAAATTGATCCTAACAAGTGTATCGGTTGTGGTCTCT
>JAAYUZ010000015.1 GCA_012517385.1 Treponema sp.
CAAAATAGGCCTGAATGACTTCCCGTCGTTTTTCCTCCGGAAGGGCGGAAAGCACATACCCAGAAGATTCGGTAAGGGCGCCGCCAAAGCCCAAGATGGTCTGATAGGTCTTTTCCTGTTCTATATTGATGATGCAAGAAAGGTGTTTGGGGGACCGGACTTCCCGTTCTGCCGCTGGAATGGGGGAAAGACGCCGGTCCGTATCCTTCGCGGTTTCAATAAGCCGATATATGTTCATAATCGCTCCTTTTGTTGGTATGGGTTGGTACCAATGAATGACAGCTAATTTATGCCCTATAGGTTGCTTATATTGTATCTAATATTCAGTCGTTTCGCAATCGATTTCGAGCAATATGCCAAATCAAATATAAATTCCAGTGCTATCAATAAGGGATTGACTTTCTATTTTTGTTGCAACATTATGAAATATACAAACAAACAGAAGAGGTAGTATATGTCTGTAACATTGATATTAAATGGCGGTATAAAAAGCTGCTGTTCCGTTACCCCCACCGAGGTGGTAAAGAATTCTGTCCGGTCCTGGCTTCCAGAAGAGGTTGAGCTTAAGGTTATCGACATAACCAATGAGCCCTATGAACTTTCGGGTCTCGCAGCAACGGCGGAGAAATATTTTAAAGAAAAGGTCTATCCCCTGGTATATGTGAAGGACCAGCTGGCCATGATCGGCGGGGTTCCGAATAAAAAAGAACTTTTAGGTATGGTAAAGGGCGAAATCGAATTCGGTATCACCGAGAAGGATATTGTAGAGGCCGCTAAAAGTCTGGGCTACGCCGAGTAGGAGATTAAAGACAGCCGATTTTTTTTATTTCATTAATATCGACAAGCTGTCCCTGGGTGTATTTGTGAAGGATACTGGCAACAAGGCTCTGGTAGGGCAAACCTTCCCGGGCCGCGACTAGTTTTAAGCTTTCCATGTCCGCCTTAGTTAAACGAATGTTCATTGAGGTTGCTCTTTCAAAACTCCCTGAGTTTTGAAAGAGCCTCCATTCTTTCAGTTTTTTGCGCACTAACTTTTGCTGCCTGAATTAGCTGTTCCCTGATATTCTGTGAGGCGGGGATAAATTCATCTGAATG
Organism: Treponema sp.; assembly: GCA_012517385.1. Lineage (GTDB taxonomy): Bacteria > Spirochaetota > Spirochaetia > Treponematales > Breznakiellaceae > Gracilinema. The sequence goes on from JAAYUZ010000015.1 coordinate 1,096, forward strand.
TTCCTCATACCATTCCTCTTCAGAATCAAGCAAAATTTCTCTTTTATTAAGCATGGTGCTCTCCTCTTTGTTTTTCTTTTCGTGAGGGATAGATGGTTTTACTTCAGCTCCTGGAGGACTACGGGGTGGATGTAGATTTGGCTGATGGATACAAGCCCCTGTTCTACCACATGCCAGTCTGATCCATCATCTTCACGGGTTTCGATGGCGCCGCCCTCTAAAAAACAGTAGTGATGCCCGTCAGGGGCGTTAAACCGGACTAACTGGTCATTGTAGTGCCGGCGGGATGGATAGGTCAGGCGGTGTTCATCAATATGATGTGGCAGATTCGGTACGTTGATATTTAAAAAGGTTTCCGGTATCCAGAGGGAGAGTAATTCATCAATATGGTTGATGATATATCTGGCTGCAGTGTCATAGTAAAAGGGTTTGCTGTGGGATCCCATACTGACCGCCAGGGATGGGATGCCGTGGAGCGCTCCCTGCCGTGCGGCACTGGCGGTGCCCGAATAGATGATATCGGTGCCCAGATTGGGGCCTTCGTTAATGCCAGACATAATCACATCGGGCCGGATAGCCAGGTCACCCAGGAGTCCTACTATTACACAGTCCGCAGGAGTCCCCGAACAGACCCATACATTCTGTTCCTTCTGCCTGAGCCGGATCGGGCCCTGCATGGTAATCCCATGGGAAACACCTGAGCGGTTTTCCTCAGGCACCACCATAAAAACTTCATGGTTTGAAGCGGTTTCCAGCGCTTTTTTTAAAGCCCAGATGCCTTCGCATCCAATTCCGTCATCGTTGGTTAAGAGAATTTTCATACCCACACTATACCAGAAGAAGGCTCCGGGGTAAACCTGAGCCTGTTCCTACACCCTGTTCCTACACCCTGTTTCCAGGCCGATAAAAGAGGCTTTGCTGGGGGCTATTGTTTTGTATTCCATTGGGATCCTACTCCTTTACCGCTGTCGGTGATATCGATAAGTTCCGGAGGATAGGGCTGAAAAAAGCTCTGGCTGCGAAGATAGGCCTGATCGAACCGTTCAATCCATGACTGGAGGATCGATTGGCAGGCGCTTAAGGGGATGCGTCCAGATTGATAGGACTCCAGGAGTTCAAGGAAGTGGGCCCGCTCACGGCCTTCGAGCTGGTCGGAGAAGTAACCGAAGGCATGAAGAAGCACATTTACCATGGAGCCTCTACGGGGTATTTTCTGAAAAATCCGGGGGAGCTGGCACTGGTATAGTGCGAAAAGGTCAGGGATAGGGCGCCCTTCATGGTTTGCTACAAGGCGGCCCAGATCCCGCATAACCGCCTGGTTATAGGCCATAAAAAGCAGTTTGTTGCGGCTGTGAAATTCTACCAGGGCTTTCATGGTCCCCAGGTTTTTCGTTTCCCGAAAGGCAGATCGGGTAAAAATGGCGGTATAAAAGTGTTCCCGGATGGTAAAATTATTAAGCCGGCCTTCGTTTTCTTCGGGAATATCCGGGTATGCGCTGATGAGTGCGTCGGCCCAGAATCCCCGGCCCTTACCGTTCTGGGCAGCCAGCGGATCCGCACTGGTGTAAATTTTTACCTCCCGCTCACCACAGGAGGGAGACTTTTCCTTAAAGATGGCCCCATCCAGTTCTCCAAGCTCGGGGATTTGGGCTGAACAGTAGGCTAACATGGAGTCAGTGTAAAACTTCCCCGAGGCAATTTGGTATAGTTCCAGTCTGCCCTGATGCCGGACGATACGGACCGGATTTCTGGGAACTCCAAGACCGATTTCTGCCTCCGGGCAGCGGGTTACAGGTTCAATAAATGGTTTAAGGGCCCTGACAAAGTCACAGCCAATCATGGCGCCGTTCCAGCGGCAGGCATCAAATTCGATACAGCGGCTGATAAAAACACGAGGTTTAGGGAAACGGTTCTGGGCTGTGCTCATGGGGCCTCCTCAATCATCTTAACAATTAGCACTTTAGTATACAACGATGCTGTAAGTACTGTATACTATTATTATGCAGCAAACCTACCGTTCAAATATCGAAGATTATCTCCTCTGGCGGGGTGACCTTACCTTCAGGGAACGGCCCTTTAATCCCGTAGACAATCTTATATTCAGTGTCTTTGCCTACCTGCCCCTGGATGACCTTGTTCCCTCCGAAGCGGGCCATCGTGGACCGACGATAAAAGATGTGGCAGAAAAATTTGAAATAAAACGCCGTGGTTATTCTGAGAGAATCCTACAACATATTGGTTTTTTTAAAACAGCGGCGGCAACAAGACGCTTTGCGGAGGTACGGCTTTCGGGTTTTAAGAATAAGTTTGATAAGGATGTGGAGACCCAATTTGCCGCGGTCAGCTTCAGTCTGGAGGATGGAAGCCACTATGTGGCCTTCAGAGGAACCGATGCAACCGTCATTGGCTGGAAAGAAGATTTTAACATGAGTTTTATGACCCCCGTTCCAGCTCAAAAGCTTGCGGTGGAATATCTTGAGACTGCTGCGAAGGCCCTTCGTGGGAAACTCCGGGTAGGTGGACATTCCAAGGGGGGCAACCTGGCGGTCTACGCTGCAGCCTTTTCCTCCTGGTGGACCCAGCGGCGTATCACTGCGGTATACAACAACGACGGACCAGGTTTTGACCAGGCTACCATTGCCAAAGAGGGCTTCCGCGCCCTGCAGGGGAGACTGTTTGCCTACGTGCCCCAGTCATCAATCATTGGGATGCTCCTTGAACATTCGGAAAGTTACACCATTGTGCAAAGTACCCAGAAAGGAATTGCCCAGCATGATCCCTATTCATGGACCGTTCTTGGTACTTCCTTTGTGTGCGTAGATACAGTCACCGACACGAGCCGCTTTATCGATAAGACCTTGAAAGAATGGCTCGGTGCGTTAGGTCCTGCGGAACGGCAGCGTTTTGTGGATGCCCTCTTTGATATTCTTGAAGCTACCGATATTACAAGTTTTTCTGAACTGAGCACAAACTGGTTCCAGCGGGCCCGTTCCATGGGGGAAGCCATTTCCAGCCTGGACAGCGAAAGCCGCACCATGTTAATTAAGACCCTGGGACTCCTCTTTGATACGGTCAAGGGAAATCTCAAGGTACTCCTTTCCTGGGAACTTGACCGGGAACAGTTGAAAAAGGTCACAAAGTAACCCATACTGCATGAGATGCGGTCCCTTTTCTCTGTATTGCCAGAGAACTTTTTTGTCCCCCTGGCTAGCCCGAATCGGGTACACTATGGTTCAAGCCTGCTCATCTTTTACCGGCTCTTTCAGGAACAAACCGGCGGGGTAGAGCGTTCTATATTGGTAAGTAAGATTGCCGAATATCTGGCCCAACAGGACGCACCCCTTATAGAAGAGGTATCACTTACAGAACAACAGCCAGTGGAACCAGACCTGGAGTTTGATATGGAAGTTGATGAAGGGGATGGTGAATCGACAGACCTGGAAGAGGGTGGCCGGGACCCGCTTCGGGCTGCGGCCTCACGAATTCTTCGCCGGCTCATAGAGTACGGATGGCTTGGCGAAGAGATTTTAACGGACTACACTCGAATGATCACCATTACAGCCCATGCAAAACCCTTCTTTGAGGCGCTCCTTAACACCGAAGAGGGGAGTCGGACCGAATATGAAAGCCACATTGTAGCCATCTATTCATCAATCTGTTCCGATGTGGCTAAGGAAAATGGTCATTATGCGGTGTTGAATGCCCATGAACATCTAAGCAGACTTATCGACTCCCTTAAGGTTCTTTCCCAGAACATTCGAAGTCATTATGAACTACTCCTGAGCCAAAGTGGTGATACGGAGATACCTGAAATCCTAAGGCTCCACTATGACCAATATCTACAAGAGGTGGTGGACCGGGCCTATATGAGACTAAAAACTTCGGATAACCTGTCCCGGTATAGGCCACGGATTATTCAAACCATCAATTCCTTTCTGGAGGACGAGGCATGGCTTGGAAGTACCGCCACAGCTCTGGGCTTACTGCGTCGGGAGAATACCCAGGAGGCTCGCAAACGGCTTACCTGGATGTTAGAGGATATACGGGATCAACTGCGGCTGCTGGATCCGCTGGTAAAGGATATAGACACACGGAATATGCTTTATGCCCGGTCCAGCATGGAAAGCATTAAAAGCAGGATCCGTTCAGATGTAACCGTTGCGGGTCGAATCACGGTCCTCTGTAAGGCCCTCGCTTCGAAACAGCTTAGGTCAGATACGGTGGAACACCATCTACATAAGCTCCATTGGATTGGGGAAGAGTCCCTGTACCTGCGTAATCAACGGGCGGGGAGTAGCGGAGTATTTGAGCATCGGCCTCTCAGAGATACTCTTATCTTAGAAAAGGAAGAGGCCGAACTCAGGTTAAGGCTTCAGAAACAGTTAAGCCCCCAAAAAATCACCCGCTGGCTCGAAGAACAGCTTGCAGACAGGGACTTTGCCTGGGCCCACGAACTTGCCCGTGATCAGAGTTCCTTTATACGAACCCTCTATGCGACCCTGTACGGAGAAGGCCAGGTGGTGCATTTTCCCTTTAGGGTGATCTGGGAAGATGAACTCGTCATGGCGGCGGGCTGGGAGTTCAGAAAACATGGATACAGGAGATTGTAATAATGGGAGATCTGGAAGACCTTGCAGCGATTGACCGGCTTGATAGGGACGATGCAAGCCTCTTTTCCCGTTTAATTCGGGAACTCGTGAGCTTCTGTTTTGTTCTCAGAAGCGAAGACGAGCGACTCTACACTTTTGGGGTACGGAATTTTCATCTGGTGGAGGCCTATTTTGCATGTATGGATGCCCAGGTTCGCAAAGATGAAGGCCTGGGTGTCCTTGCTTGGCGGGGTCCCAACGAAAACCGGCTCAGATTGAACCAGGAAGAGACCATAACGGCCTTTATCCTCAGACTTTTCTATGAAGAAAAACGAAACAGCCTGCGACTATCCGAATATCCCCTCATCACCGTACTGGATTTGACCCAACGTTATAAAGCCATGACCGGCATGGATATAAAAAAGACCCATCTTAAGGAGCTTTTAAAGCGTTTTTCCCGATTCAGATTGATCCGCGCCCAGGATGGTATTAACAGTGAGGGAAGCATCATTCTGTACCCCAGCCTTGCCTTTGCTATAGACCAGGAAACCATAGAAAAACTGCGGGAAAATCTAAAGGTGGAGGAGACGACCCCATGATAAGACTTCAAAAGCTCAGGCTTATCCAATGGCACAGTTTCCGGGATGTGACCATTCCTATTGGGGAAAGAACTCTCTTTGTGGGAGAAAATGGGTCTGGGAAGTCCACCATAATTGATGCGATCCAGTATGCCCTGGTGACACAGCTTCATAAGATCCGCTTTAATGCCGCTGCGGCGGAGAAACGTTCCGGAAGAAACCTGCAGGGTTATATATTGGCAAAAACGGGCTTTGAGGGAGAGGAATACCAGCGAACCGAAGGGATTAGCCATGTGATACTGGAATTTTCCCGGAGTGATGGGGTGTTTTGTGCTGGTATATGTGCCGAACTGACTAAAGACTCGACCCAGATAAAAGAACTTCCCTGGATTGCTAAGGATGTTCATGTTCAGGATGTGCCAGTTTTTTTAGATAGTACCCACCTTCTGGGGGCACAACAATTTAAACAGCGGATGAAGGATCAGGGAGCCGAGGTTTTTGAATCCAAGCGGGCATATCAAAATGAATTAACCAATCTCTTAGGGGTTTACCGGCGTAATGTGGAATTTAACCCCTATCTGGATGCCCTGGTTCGTTCCATCGGTTTTACCCCCATGGATTCGGTGGATCGTTTCGTCTGCGACTATATCTTAGAAGAACGGATGGTAGACATTTCGGTAATGAAAAGCAACCTGCAAAGCTATAAGGATGCGGAGGCCGAGGCGGAGCTTACGATTAAAAACATAGCCCACCTAGAGGAAATCCTAGCCAAAGCCAGGGTCTGGCAACAGCATTTCCGAACCATTCTAAACCAGGACTACCTTAAACGAAGACTCGAATCTGAACTAGCCAAAGAAGCCATATTGACTCATAAAAAGAGGAGTCAAAACATAGAAGCTGAAATTGCAGTAAAAACACAGGAGCTCCACCAGCTTAAAGAAGAGGTAGAACGCCTAAGAGAAGAGGCTCATCAAATAGATATTGCCATACGGACAAATCAAAGCTACCAGCTCATCCAGGAACTGGAATATCGCAGGGGAACGATTCAAAAAGAACTGGAACAGGCCCATTTAACTAAAGATCGGTACAGGACACTACAGGCCCAGATAGAAGCCCTATTGAACCAGCCCCTGATAAAAGATAGGGAGGGGAATGTTGATATTACCCGTTCCTACGAAGAGCTTGAGACTGAACAGGAACGACTATACCAGGGTCTTATCAAAAGCAGGGATGCCCTGGACGAATTCCGCAAAACCCTATCTGATATTGCAAAAGAATTAGAGGAACTTGAACGGGGACTGGTTCGGTATCCCGAAGGGCCTGCCGAACTCGTTAAGGCCTTGCAAGCAGCGGACATTCAAGCATGGATTTTTTCAGATCTGGTAGAGGTGAGCGATGGCGCATGGCAGAATGCCCTGGAGGGCTGGCTAAACACCCAGCGTTTTGCCGTACTGGTGGCCCCAGAACAATTTCAGCGGGCCATCGAAGTCTATGATAGCCTACCCCACCAGATTGGAGGAGTCCCCTTACCGAATCTGGCTAAAATGTCCCGAGCTGAGGTCAGACCACTTTCGCTGGCGGAACTTATTATAACCGACTCTCCCTATGCCCGGCGTTATGCAGACTACATCCTGGGCCGGGTCATTCGGACTGACAAGGAACATCTCAAAGATTTTGACCAGAGTGTGACCCAGAGCTGCCTCACCTACTCGGGCTATACGGTGAACCGGCTCCGGGAGTCCCTTTATAGCCGCTGGTATCTTGGTAAAAGGGGACGGGAACAGCATCGGGAAAATCTTATACTAACACGGAAAAACCTGCAGGAACAAATACAACAGCTAGAAATTTCCATTACATTGATGGAACAACGGTCGGAAGTTTTAAAACGGGCGCTGCCGTCCTTGACAGAGATGAACTACATGGAAAAAACCATCGCCGGTATTCCATCCCTTGAAGACCAGTTGAACCAGATTTCTGAACAGATAAAACGGGTGGATACATCGGATCTGGAGGTCCTGCGAAACGAACATCATAAGCTGTTGAGTTTTCTCCGGTTTAAGGAAACCCAGATTGAAAAGACCCAGAATGAACTGGGCCAGCTTCAGGGTACAGTAAAGACACTAGCTGAAAAGATTCCGCAGCTCGAAACTGATCTGGAAACAAAGGAAAGGCACCTTAAAGCCTTTGTCGAAGCCCATGAACAGTACCGAGAAGAGTTTGAGGACTACTATACAGAACGGGTCCAATCCCGAGAGGCGCGGGAACAAATCCTTGCCAATTATGAAGGTAGTCTACAGGGAAACCAAATTAAGCTGCAAAAGGCTCTGGAAGCCTACCAGGGGGCGATTCAAAAATATAACCAGGTGTGGAATTCTATGTTTTCCCTTCGGGTGGAGGATTCGACGGAACTAGAGGCTCTTAAAAAACGACTCGAAGCTTCTGAGCTTCCCTTGTATAGGGAGAAGATTTCCCGGGCCCGGGCCATGGCAGAACAGCAATTTAAAGAACATTTTGTAAGCCGTCTTAATGAATACATTGAAGAAGCCCGAGAAAGTTTTCGGGAGATAAATGCCATATTACGCAACCTGACCTTTGGCAAGGACCAGTACCATTTTACCCTCGAGGAACGAAATGATCGGAAGGCCCAGCTCATGGTGATTAGGAAAGCGGCGGAGATCCATGAAAACCGGGAAAGTCTCTTCGAAGCCCTAACCAGTGATGCGGAACGGCAGGCGGTGGATGAACTCTTTAACAAGATCCTTAAGAATGATCTCGATTCCTTTGAAGTTAGGGAACTCTGTGACTACCGGACCTACTTTACCTATGATATCCGGGTTCGGGATATCTCCGCAATTGATCCTAAAACGGGCAAGGTCCCCGAGCTATCCCTTTCCCGGGCTCTGAGAGAAAAGTCCGGAGGGGAGTCCCAGACTCCCTACTATGTGGCCATTGCGGCGAGCATGTACCGATACTATAAGGATGATCCGGAACATTGTATTCGGCTAGCCCTGTTTGATGAAGCCTTTAACAAAATGGATGAACGCCGGATCGGGGTAACCCTGGACCTGTATGAGCGCCTGGGAATGCAGCTCATCACCGCAGTTCCTTCGGAAAAGCTTGAGATAATTCAGCCCTATATGGATACGGTAAATTTGGTGCTCCGATATGGCAATGAAAGTTGGGTCCGGGATTACCGGGCCGTAAGTAGCACAGGCAACCAATGAACTACGAAGGGCATATTCAAGAACTATTTGCCCGGGCCTATATTCGATCCGCCATGCGCCGGGGCGGAAAGGCCCTGAGGTTGAGGAACTGGGAAAAACTTGTTCCAGAGGCATTTACAAGGGCGGCAGAAAAAGAAGCCTTTCTGTCATCCATGGAAGACCTGGCTCAGCAGGGTATTCTCCGGCTGGGATGGTCCCATAGACGTAAACGGGACAAACTCCTCTGGGCTGAACTCCAGGACCCACAGAAGCTCTTTGCTAACCTTGGGAAACCCCAACCAGAGGTGCTGGATGATAAATTACGGAACGTTGCCAATCAGTTAGAAACCAGGGCTCGTACAGAGGGGCTAGCTACTGTGGAACGCTTTTTTGGTTCCCTTTCCCGTTATCCCGGGTACCTGGAGCAACTTCTAGATATAAGAGATATAGAAGATATCTACACACTCCTCGCACATCAAGACAGACCTCTTGACCGATTTCCTATCAGAA
>JAAYUZ010000091.1 GCA_012517385.1 Treponema sp.
ATCCGGTTCTCCCTTTATAAGTTCCTTGCCGGAAAATTCCATTAAAACCTTGCCGTCCGTTGTGGGTGCAATAAAGGAGTCATGTTTTTCTGCGGTAAGCCCGGTCAGGGGGTGAAACCAGTGGGTATAATGGGTAGCTCCCTTTTCCAGCGCCCAATCCCGCATGGAGGCTGCCACAACCTCGGCAACTTCAAGGCTCAGTTCTTTTTCGCCTGCCTGGACCGCAAGAATTTCCTTATAAATGTTTTTCGGCAGCCGTTCCCGCATAACCGAATTGGAAAAACAGTTGGTTCCATACAAGCTGGGTACGGAAGTTTCTGCAAAATTGATTGTTTCGCTCATAGACACTCCTTGTAATCATCTGAATGTCCTAAGATAGTTCTCTTACGGATATTCTCAGGATATTATTTTATTAGCATATACCATGCCAACCTGTTTTCAATTTTTGCGTTATTTTATATATCTACCTTATATAGAGATAAAAAAGTCCGTAATTCATAATACGGACTATAGCCTACATTCATGTAGGAAATAACAAATTTTCCCACAAAAATGTAGGCCATGATACTTACAGTTTATCCTATAGCTTCTGAACCGGTCTCCCCGGTCCGAATTCTGATGCATTCTTCCAGGGGCAGGATGAATATTTTCCCATCTCCAATTTCACCGGTTCTGGCGCCTCGGATGATGGCATCCACCGTTGGTTTAACAAAGCTGTCGTTGACCGCGATTTCAATCCGTACCTTTTTTAGCAGGTTTACTTCGATATCAACCCCTCGGTAGGATTCATGAAAGCCCTTCTGCTGGCCGCAGCCCATGGCATTGGTCACCGATATCTTATATATCTCCGAACGGTACAGTTCCTGTTTCACCTCATTCAGTTTATGGGGCTGAATGTATGCAATAACCAGTTTCATAGGTTCCTCCTTGATCCATTACATGTTGCTGAAGATCTGGAAGCCCGAGTAGGCCTCTGCCTTATGTTCTGTTATATCCAACCCCATGAGTTCTTCCTTCCCACTTACCCGGAGGCCAACTACTGCCTTGATAGCCAGGAAGAGCAGCAGACTCATAACACCTGCCCAGACCCCTACGGTGAGCACCCCAAGGGCCTGAACTCCCAGCTGGTACCATCCGCCTCCATGGAGTACCCCCATGGCAACTCCATCCACATTTCCCCATATGCCAACCGCCAGGGTGCCAAACACACCGTTCACCATATGGACAGATACAGCACCCACGGGGTCATCAATTTTCAGGACCTTATCGATAAACTCTACCGAGAGGACAACCAGAGCCCCGGCAATAAGACCGATGACTACCGCTGCCCCTGGAGAGACTACCGCACAGGGTGCGGTGATTGCCACAAGGCCTGCCAGAACACCGTTCATCGTCATGGATGCATCGGGCTTTTTAAACCATATCCAGGACAGGAACATGGCGCTTACCGCACCTGCAGCTCCTGCCAGCGTTGTAGTTACCGCAACCCGGGCAATATCGGTGCTAACCCCTGAGAGGGTAGACCCGGGGTTAAAGCCGTACCAGCCAAACCATAGAATAAATACACCCAGGGCAGCCAGGGGTATGTTGTGACCAGGAAAGGCCTTAACAACTATTTTCCCTTCTGCATGAACATATTTTCCTGTTCTTGGGCCAAGCACAATTGCACCCATTAATGCGGCCCAGCCTCCTACCGAGTGGACCACCGTAGAACCGGCAAAATCATGGAATCCAAGTTTGGAAAGCCAGCCTCCACCCCAAATCCAGTGACCAGATACGGGGTAAATAAGGGCAGAAATAAACACCGTATAGATGAGGTATGACTTAAACTGGGTCCGCTCGGCCATGGCTCCCGATACTATGGTTGCAGCTGTAGCGGCAAATACTACCTGGAAAAACCAGTCCCGATAAAATTTCGGATCCCCCATGGGCCCCTTAAAAAAGTCAGAAAACCCAATGAGTCCGCCCAATGTATCGGCCCCATACATAAGGCCCCAGCCGATCATCCAGAAAACCAGGGATCCGAAACAAAAATCCATCAGGTTTTTCATGATGATATTAGTGGCATTCTTTGCCCTTGTAAGTCCGGTTTCCACCAGCGCAAAACCGGCTTGCATAAAGAACACCAGAGAACCGGTTAATACCAGCCACACCATATCCATGGCTGTGGTCAACGAATCGATGCTTTCTTCTGCAAAACCGGTCATAGCAACCAAGAAGAAAAGCACCCCCAAAAACAGCATCTGCTTTTTCACCTGTTGTTCCTCCTTAAAGGTGGTATACCGGTATTAAGCAGAAACCGTGCCAATGCAAGCAAATTTTTATTACATTTTTGTAACTATTTCAGTTTTTGATGAACAGATAATTCTATATTATTATATTATATAAACATATAAATATTTTTTATTTTATATGAAATATTAAAGATTCATAATTTATATTATAACTTATGATTTTATCGTAATTTTTTCCTACATATTTGTAGCTTTACAATATTAAGGCTACATATTTGTAGCCCTGTAGAGTTTCCAGGGAATTGCATAATGATGTACCCGCAGGCCCATCTGTCGTTCCGTAATACCAAGTCGTCGGGCTGCGGCGGCCATATTACCGCCGGTAATTTTAAGAGCCTCTATGATCAGTTCCTTTTCCAGCCTGGAAAGGGCTGCCTCCAGAGTAGTGGTCGGTTCTGTCTGGGTAGACTGGGCCGATTGGAGGCTCGGCGGCAGGTGATAGGAATGGATCACATTATCCGTAGAAAGGATAACCGCCCGTTCAATGCAATTTTCGAGTTCCCGGACATTTCCCGGCCAATGGTAACTGGAAAGCAAGTCCAGAGCAGGACTTGAGATTCGCTTTATCAGCTTTCCGTTCTTTTGGGCATATTTTTCCGCAAAAAAATCCGCTAACAGAATGATATCACTCTTCCGTTCCCGCAGGGGCGGGATATGGATGGGAAACACATTAAGCCGGTAAAAGAGGTCCTCCCGGAAACGGCCGCTTTTAATATCCGCCTCGAGATTTCTGTTGGTAGCCGCAATCAGGCGGACATCAACCTTGATGGGCTGACTTCCACCTACCCTTTCAATTTCCCGTTCCTGGAGTACCCGGAGCAATTTCACCTGAATCTGGGGACTTAAGTCTCCTATCTCATCTAAAAAGATGGTACCCCCATTGGCCAATTCAAAGCGGCCCTTCCGCTGATTCAGGGCCCCGGTAAAAGAGCCCTTCTCATGGCCAAAAAGTTCACTTTCTATAATAGATTCAGGCAGGGCTGCACAATTTACTTTGATAAATGTCTGTGAAGCCCGTTTAGACTGGCGGTGAATTTCAGAGGCCACCAGTTCTTTTCCGGTACCGCTTTCACCGGTAATGAGGACTGTCGCATCACTGGGGGCTACCAGGGCAACCTGTTCGAGGACTGAGCGGATGCCCTTGCTGGTGCCAATAATGGCAGAGCCCTGGCCTTGCTTATAATTCTGTATTTGTGCCAAAGGGAGTGATGTTTCATCAATCTCATTTTTTCCCTGTAATGAAATAAGCCGGTACTGCTCTTCCTGAATGCGCTCCCGAAGTTTCGCAGAATCGGCTATGATGGCAGCAATGGATTCTAAAATTTTCTGATCAGCCTTTAACAGATGCTCAGAATACCCTTCCGGAAGCCGCCGTTCAGCGCTCAGGGTTCCAAGCACCTGGTTCCCGGTTTTTATAGGAACGCAGTAATAGGCTACTCCGACAAGGTCTTCCTTTTTCCGTCCCCCAGCCCGGTTTAAGAACCGGTTTTCCTTTGAAAGATCCGGGACCACGATGGGGATACCGGTTTCAAAAACCTTACCCACCAGGCCCTCTCCCATGCGGTATTTACCCCGCTCCTTTTCCTCTTCGGTGAGCCCCGGTGCTTCCTCTATTTTTAAGAGTCCACTGGCCCGATCAAGCAGGGTCACCATTCCACGGACCAGGGCGGTCCGCATTTCTAAAAGTGACAGCAGCGGCCCAAGGGAACTGCGTAATTCTACATGTTTATCCAGGGTCCGGGTAATATCCAGGAGAAGCAGGAGCTCATCCCGCTCAGAAAGAAGACCATTTGTTTCGCACATGGAAAAAGAATACTACAAAAATGTAGGAATCTACAAGGGAAGATAAAGATTTTTCGGTACGGTAAAGGAAATAGTTTTACTTAAAATAAAGTTCCTGCAGTTTAATGCGACAAAATCCAAATATTTGACAGATATACCAAGTGGTGCAACAATATAGGTAATCTTAATTCGAAGGAGGAACTATGAGCGCCCTAATAGCCATCATAGCCCTGGCAATTTATTTTGTGTTCTACTTTGTGTATGGTAGGACCATCCAGTCAAAACTCCTGAAAAGTCAGGAAGCTCCGGATGCCCCGTCCAAACGGCTTCAGGACGGAGTGGATTATGTTCCAACCAACAAATTTGTCTTGTTCGGCCATCACTTCGCCTCTATCGCCGGCGCAGGCCCCATTACCGGCCCTGCCATGGCAATCGCCTGGGGCTGGCTGCCTGGTCTGCTCTGGATCTGGTTCGGAAACATCTTCATTGGAGCCATCCATGACTACCTTTCTTTGGCTGCCTCTGTCCGCTACGACGGCCGTTCTGTTCAGTTCGTCGCCCAGGATATGGTTGGTAAGAAAGCAGGTACATCCTTCGGCTGGTTTGTGCTCTTCCTTTGCATACTGGTTGTAGCCGCCTTTGGAGACATAGTAGCAGGCCAGTTTGCCGCAGATGGACGGGTATTCTCAGCCTTCTTCTTCTTCTGTGTAGCTGCTATTATCGCCGGTTTTATCATGTATAAATCGCCCCTCGGCATGGGTTGGGGCTCCCTGATTGGCGTGGTGCTTATCATTGCTGCCTTCTGGGCCGGTGATATGCTTCCTGTTACAGCTTCTAAGGATGTGTGGTTCATCGTTATATTTGTATATATAGTTATTGCCTCTGCTTTGCCGGTTAATTTCCTGCTCCAGCCCCGGGATTATCTGAACAGCTTCCTGTTATACTTTGGGCTCCTCGTAGGCGGACTTGCGGCCCTCTTCTCCTTTGGCGCCTTTGATTCAGCGCCGATGTTCACCAGCTTCTCCGCCAAAGTTATCGGCGGCCAGCCTTCCCCCTTCTGGCCCACGGTACCCCTGGTTATAGCCTGCGGCGCCCTTTCTGGTTTCCATGCCCTGGTGGCCTCTGGGACCAGTTCCAAGCAGATTGCCTCTGAAAAGGATGCCCTCTTCGTCGGTTACGGCGCCATGCTCACCGAAGGCTTTCTTTCCACCATCGTTGTTATTTCCATCGCTTCCTTCGGCGACAAGGCCATGGGTGACTGGGCTGCCATACTTAAGACCCCTGCTCTGAACCGTTTTGTCCTCGCCTATGGAACCATGGTGAGCAGCACCCTGCCATTCTTTAATGCTTCGTTCATGAAACTCTTTGCTGCGGTCTGGGTCAGCTCCTTTGCTCTCACAACCCTGGATACCACCAACCGTCTCGGCCGGTATCTGGTCCAGGAAATGGCGCTTCCTCTCAAAGATAAAGCCCCCGCTTTATACGGCATTCTGGAAAACAAATGGGTAGCTTCCATTATCATCGCCTTTATTGGAATCTTCCTTGCCAGGTCCGGCGGATATACCACCCTGTGGCCGGCCTTCTCCGGTGCTAACCAGCTCATCGCTTCCATCGTTATGCTGACCGCTGCGGTCTGGGTTAAGAACAAGCTGAACCCCAAATATACCAATGTGGTTCTTATTCCGGCCATATTCCTGTGGGTAACCGTTACAGTCGCCCTGGTCTGGTATGAAATCGTGATTGTACCCACATACTTTGTTAAGATGGAAGATACCATGAAGGTCATCACCGGAAGCGTGGTAGGAACCATCAATGTTATTATGCTGATCCTTAACTTTGTCATGATCGTAAGTTTCTATAAAAACTTCTCTGGCAAAAAAGCGGCTGCATAATTAAAACCGCGGCTCCGTCTCACCGGCGGAGCCTTGTAACTTTACAAAGGAAACCATGACCAAGAAACAGCTAGTACAAAAACTAAAATCTGCCTGGTATATCATCCGTCAGATACACCGTGAAAAAGCAACGGACATGCTTGAGTTTGAAGTAAAGGAACTGCAGAACCTCTTTTCATTAATGGTATTAGGAAGCCTTGTAGGACTGCCCTCTCCGCCTCCGGCTATCGCCTTTGAACTGATCCCCCTCATGGAAGATGAAATCCGTACCATGACCAGCAGGGCAGACTTTGCCCAGGATCCCCTGGGAGCCCTGGTAGGAATGTTAAATATTGATTAACGGCACAGGTTTATCATGAAGAAACTCGCATTTTTTTTAGGCAAGGGAGGTGTCGGAAAAACCACCCTATCCTCCGCAACAGCCTATAGGCTCTCTGCCAGTGGAAAAAGAGTCTTAATCTGTTCCCTCGATCCTGCCCACAATCTGGGGGATGTGTTTCATACAAAGTTATCCAACGAAAAGCGGCCTATCCGGGAAAATCTGGATGGCATGGAAATAGATCTTGCCGAGTGGGTTCAGAAATATTTAGAAGAAAGCCGCAGCGAAATACAAAATGCCTATCGTTATAATGTGGTTATAGATTTGAATAAATATCTGGATATCATGAAATATTCACCAGGCACGGAAGAGTATGCAGTGCTCTGGGCTATTGAATATATTTATAAAACCTATCACGAAGTGTATGACATTATTATCTTTGACACCCCGCCAACAGCCCTGACCCTCCGTTTTTTGGCAATGCCGGCTATTTCGAGTCTCTGGGTAAAAGAACTTTCTAACCTGCGAAAAACCATTTTGGAAAAACGGCGGGTACTCTTAAAATTAAACCCGGAGGCAAATGTGCTTGGGGGACAGGTAAAAAAGGAGGAAGATCCTATTTACCAGAAACTGGGGGCCATCCACAAGCGCCTCGAATATCTTCAGGAGCTTTTTTCTAAGGAAAGCTATATTTCTGTAGTTTTAAATCCCGACGAATTAAGTTTTTCAGAATCCTTACGTATCAGGGATGAACTGGGAAAACTTGATGTCCCGATCGCAAGTCTTTGCTATAACAAATTCTTTATTGACGACAGCCGGGGAGAACGATTACGGGCCACCTTTAAAAGCATTCCAATTTTTACATTTAACCGTCTCGATGAGGGCATCCTTGTTCTGGATGACCTGGCAAAACTAGAGGTATCACCATTGGTACACCACATGAGGAGTAATTGATGAACTGGTATATCCTTCCATTGACGCTGCTGGCTCTGTATGCGGTTTTCAGCTATTTCAGGGGCATGAAAAAGAACAAGTGGATAGCGGGCTTTATTGCAAGCGAAACCGAAGCAATTCTAAAACCTAAAGATAAGGAATATGTGAATATCGGCGGCGCCATAGGCTATAACTTTACCTATACTTTGCAGGAGCCCTATACTAACGCTAAGGGGACCTTTGCACTCATTCCCCGACAATCTGCATTTTATATGCCCGTAGTGTTCCTTTTGGGAGGCAAGGACCGCTATTATCTTACGATTTTTACTGCAAAAAAACTGGCCGGGGAAGGTCATATCATTGAAGAGCGGTATTTTAAAAAAATTTCCCAGACTATTACGGGTATTGAGAAAATGAAACAGGACCGAATTCAGCGGGGAAAACGGACCTTTGTGCTCCTCTGGGATGCTCCAAAACTGGAAGAAAAACTCCATAAAGTACTGGATAATGCTGAAGAAACAGATTTATTAAAGCATTTCTGTGTGTATCGTGATAATTCCAACTTTTATGTGTTTATGGAACCCAGACGTCATGGTATCGAAGTCCTGATAGGGTCCCTGTATAAAAACTTTTCTCTCTTCTGGGAAAAATAGAATCATCAATGCAGAACTAGTCACGGTTCTGTATTGATGAAAGGATGCTAAGGAGGTCAATATGGCGACCATTACTCCAGAAATGGCAGACAAATTTGAGGCTATCCTTAAGCGGGTAAAGGAACCAGAGACAGAGCTATCGGTTTCTGAATTGAACCTGGTTAAGCGGATTAGTTACAGTGAAACTGAAAAAAAATTTCTTATCTTTATGGATATTGCGACCCCTAAGTTTCCCTGTCTGACCTGCGGTGTAGTAACTGAACAGATTAGAAGCACCATCGAACGTCGTCTCCGGGAAGAATTTATGAAGGAATTTCCCGGATATGAGGTAGAAACGGTGTAAGAGAATCAGTTTACATAAAGCTTACGCGACACGAGGGACTCGAACCCCCTACCTGCTGCTTAGAAGGCAGCTGCTCTATCCAGGTGAGCTAGTGTCGCAGTTTTGACCCTATTTCATCGAATATGGCCTTTTTTGTCAAGGCCATAAAAATCCACCTTGACTAAAATGAAAAGCCATTGGATACTATTGGTATAGTCCAATAACTATGGGATTATACCAGGAGTATACCATGGGTTTAGAAATCGAAATAGATAAATCCAGCGAAAGCCCCGTATATCGGCAGATTATCGAGCAGATTACCCGGAAACTGCGAGCGGGGGAACTGAAACCGGGGGACAAGCTGCCCACTGAGCGGGGGCTGGCGGAAGCCCTCGGTATTGCCCGGGGAACGGTGAATCGGGCCTACGAAGAACTGACCAGGTCACAAATACTGGAATCCATTCCCGGCAGAGGCAGCTTTATCTCAGCCCAGCAGGATGTGGCAGAGACAAGCCGAAAGGAACGGGCGGTTGCCCTTATCTCTGAACTGATAGATACCCTTCGCAATCTTCGCTTTTCCTATAGGGAAATCCGTACCCTGATTGAACTGGGCATCCTGGAAAAGGAGCGCTTGTTCGAAGAGCTTTCCATTGCTGTGGTGGACTGTAATCCGGAAGCCCTGGCAGTATTCCGTAAACAATTAAATTTTCTCACCACCATGCCCCTTACCCTCTTTCTCCTGGATGACCTGGCTGCCAGCACGGAGGTAGAAAAAAAACTTGCAACCTTTGACCTGGTCCTTACCTCCGCCCGCCACTATACGGAGGTACTGGGTATGGCCCCAGGCATTAAGGAAAAACTCATCCAGGTGGCCCTCTCCCCCTCCCAGGATACCATCATTGCCCTGGCGACCATTAAGCCTGGACGGAAATTGGGAGTGATCTGCGAAAGCCGGCAATTCAGGGACATCATTCTCAACAAACTGCGGGACCTGATGATCGACGATGGGGTAGAAGTTCTCCGATATGCTGAGTTGGACCGGCTTCCCCTCTTTCTTGCGGACAAGGAAGTCATCATCGTTCCCCCATCCTGGAAACAGCCCGAAGGCAAGGTTGCCCAGGCTGCCTTGCAGGACTTCACCTCCCGGGGCGGAAAACTCATCATTTTTGACTACCAGGTTGAACGGGGCTCGGTGATTTATGTGGAAGAGCGGGTCTGGGACCTGCTGGCCCAATAGGAGGAATCATGCCGAATCTGGATAAACGGCCCTACACCATTGTTCTCGGGGTTATCGGTTTCGACTGCCATTCGGTGGGGAATAAAATCCTGGACGCCTATTTTACCGAGCGGGGCTTTAAGGTGATTAACCTGGGTGTCATGGTGAGTCAGGACGAGTTTATTTCTGCGGCCATAGAAAGCGCCGCCGATGCAAT
Source organism: Treponema sp. (assembly GCA_012517385.1). Taxonomy (GTDB): domain Bacteria; phylum Spirochaetota; class Spirochaetia; order Treponematales; family Breznakiellaceae; genus Gracilinema. Next base: position 9,629 of record JAAYUZ010000091.1, read on the forward strand.
CCTCGTGTCGAGCCTCTACGGCCACGGAGAAATAGACTGCGATGGGCTGCGGGGCCGCTGTATTGAACGGGGTATCGGAGACATCATCCTCTGGGTTGGGGGCAACCTGGTGGTAGGGAAAAAGGACTTTTCCGAGGTAGAGGCAAAGTTTAAAGCCATGGGTTTTGACCGGGTGTTCCCCCCTGACACGGATCTGGACAAGGCAGTCCAGGAGCTAATAGAGGATATCGAAAAACGTCGCCAAAAGAAGGCAGAGGAGAATCGCTAAGGTGTCGGAACTGGCCCTTTCCATCGATATAGGATCTACCTGGACCAAGGGAATACTCGTGGATATTCGGGATCAGCGGGTACTCCATCGGGAAGGGACCCCCACTACGGTGGACAACCTGGTTACGGGCTTTAATCGTGTGTATGAAGCACTACAGAAAAAAATTCCAGGGAACCGGGCTGGTTCCCACAAACCTGAGCTTTTTGTCTCCTCAAGTGCAAAGGGAGGCCTTACCATAGCAGCCATCGGTCTCGTCCCGGACCTGACCCTCAAGGCAGCAAAAATGGCCGCAGCCTCCGCAGGGGGCAAGGTTATTGCAAGCTTTGCCTATAAACTGACCCCTGCGGATATTGCAAGATTGGAAACGCTTAAGAGCGATATCATACTGCTGAGCGGCGGCACCGATGGGGGTGATGAATCATACGTACTCCATAATGCAAATCAGCTCGCCGCTTCTCAGGTGCAGTCCTATATTCTCTATGCGGGCAACCAGGCGGTACGGGAAGAAGTGCTCGATATACTGGGCCGGGCAGGAAAAGAAGCGGGAGGAACCGCAAATATCCTGCCCGACCTGGATTCAGTCCAGGTAGATGGGGCCCGTAAGTCCATCGGTGAAATCTTCCTGGAGCGGATTATCGAAGGCCGGGGACTCAGCACCGTCCGGGATATCTGCAGTGCCATGCCACGGCCTACCCCCGCTGCGGTCTATGACCTTGTGGCGCTCCTTGAGGAAAAGGATGAGGGGCTTCTGGTGCTGGATATGGGTGGGGCAACTACCGATGTGTACACCGTCAGCGATCCCTATAGCGAACAGAGTAACCGGGTGTTCCGGGGCCTGCCCGAGACCAGGCTGAAACGCACCGTGGAGGGGGACCTGGGGCTGCGGGTAAGTGCGGCCTTTGTAGCTGAAACCGGTGCTGCCTATATCCAGAGAGTTCTTGATGATGAAGGGCTGAGGGCTTTTCACGCCTGGGTAGAACGGATCAGGGCGACTACGGGCTTACTGCCGGCCACAGAAGAGGAACAACAGTTTGATGATATGCTGGCCACGGTTTGTGTTGCCGAATCCATTGCCCGCCACGGGGGGACCCTTACCCCCAGCTTTACCCCGGAAGGCCTCGTGTGGGTTCAGCAAGGCAAGGACCTGGGCAGGGTGCACCGCATTATCGGGAGTGGAGGACGCCTGGCCCAGGCTCGGTCCATCAATATAATCCGTTTGGCTTTGGAAACCTACTTTACTGATGAAAAGGAACCAAAGCGGGGATCCTGGCCCCAGGTGCAGCGCCTTCTTCCTCATTTTAATGAAATAACCTACGAGCGGGATAGGGATTATATTATTCCGCTGGCGGCTAATCTCGCTCTGGCATACCCAAAGGTAGCCATAGCGCTTGTTCAACAGAGTCTAGAAAGGGAGTATATCCATGATTGATCGAAGGATGAGCAGGGAACAGTTTGAGGCCCAGCGCAAAGAGGTGCTGCAGTCCTGGCCCACCGGTGCAGATGTACACCTTGATGCGGCCATTGCCCTTCAGAAAAGTATACCGCGGGAAAAGAACTTTGCCCATGCCATGAACCAGGCCCAGAGGGAGGGGAAGACCCTGCTGCAGCCCCGGGCTGGAGTAGCTTTGGTGGATGAGCATATACGGCTCCTTAAGTATCTGGAAACAGAGGGAGAGGCGGATCTGCTCCCCACCACTATCGATGCATACACCAGGCAAAACCGTTATACCGAAGCGGCCAAGGGTATAGAAAAATCCCAGGCCGCAGGGACAAGCCTGTTGAACGGGTTTCCGGCGGTGAACCACGGAGTAGCCGAATGCAGACGGGTCACCGAAGCGGTCTCAAAACCGGTCCAGGTACGGCATGGGACCCCCGATGCACGGCTGCTGGCAGAGATAAGCCTGGCGGCAGGTTTTACCGCCTTTGAAGGGGGCGGTATCAGCTATAACATTCCCTATGCAAAAAATGTCCCCCTCCGTTCATCAATCCAGTATTGGAAATATGTGGATCGTCTGGTGGGGCTCTACGAAGAAGCGGGGGTCCGTATTAACCGGGAGCCCTTTGGCCCCCTGACGGGAACCCTGGTTCCCCCCTGTGTGTCCCATGCGGTGGCCATTCTTGAAGGGCTCCTTGCTCTGGAACAGGGGGTGGTGTCCCTTACCCTGGGATACGGCCAGTGCGGCAACCTGATTCAGGATGTGGCGGCGATTATCAGCCTGCGGAACCTGGCCCAATCCTATTTCAGCGAAGCCGGTTATGTAGCGGTGGAATTGACCACGGTGTTCCATCAATGGATGGGGGGCTTCCCGGAGGATGAAGCCAAGGCCTTTGGGGTCATTTCCTGGGGTTCTGTGGCGGGCCGGCTGGCAGGGGCTACCAAGATTATTGTGAAATCACCCCACGAAGCCATGGGGATACCCACCAAGGAAGCCAATGCCCAGGGACTGCGAACCAGCCGCCAGATTGTGAACATGCTGAGTGACCAGGGGATGCTCGATTCCCAGGCGGTACAGCGGGAGGTGGCCCTCATTGAACGGGAAACCAGGGCCATTCTGGAGGGAGCCTTTGCCCTCAGTTCAGGCCGGGACCCGGAGGAAGCGGCGGTTCGGGCCTTTGAAGCGGGGATTATCGATGTGCCCTTTGCGCCATCGAACCAGAACCAGGGTAAGATCCTTCCCATGCGGGATAATGAGGGCTTTGTACGGATATTCAAGGCAGGGGCTTTACCCCTGCCCCAGGATGTGCTCGATTTTCACCGGGACCGGCTGGAAGAACGGGCCAGAGCTGAGGGGCGGACGGTGAGTCTAAGGATGGTTACGGATGACATTTATGCAATCGGGAAAGGACGCTTAGTCGGGAGGCCACAATGAAAATTAAACGGGTATCATTTAAAGAGGGGGCCAGTGCCTTTTTCTTTGACGATCAGCGGGCAATTAAGGCTGGTGCGGGCCATGATGGGTTTACCTATACGGGCAAACCTATTACACCGGGTTTTATACGGGTTCGCCAACCGGGGAAGGTTATTTGTGTTGCCCTGGAGCTGGAAAATGGCCGCTTTGCCTACGGGGACTGTGCAGCGGTTCAATATTCCGGTGCCGGCGGCCGGGACCCCCTGCTGGATCCAGAAAAGTACATTCCCTTCCTGGAAAAACATGTACGGCCTGTACTGGAGGGCATGGAACTTGACTCCTTCCGACGCTGCGCCCGGGTAATCGATGATTTGCGGATTCCCGATCCCCTGTCGGAACATCCGGATCAGCCTAAAATACTCCACACCGCCCTGCGATACGGCATTACCCAGGCCCTGCTCTATGCCAGGGCTGAAGCGGCAGGCAGGATCCCCGCAGAAATTGTGGCCCAGGAATGGAACCTTCCAATCATTGCACAGCCGGTGCCTGTGTTCGGACAGACCGGCGACGACCGTTACTCCAATGCGGATAAGATGATCCTGAAAGGGGTAGACGCCCTGCCCCACGGACTCATCAATAATGTGGATGAAAAACTGGGCCGCCAGGGGGAAAAGCTCCGGGAATACCTGCGCTGGCTTTCCCGGCGAATCCTGGACCTGAGGATGAATGAAACCTACAGGCCCTCTCTTCATGTGGACGTGTATGGAACTATCGGGCAAATCTTTAATAACGACCCTGTAAAAGTGGCCGACTATGTGGCATCCCTCGAAAAGGATGCAAGTCCCTTTAACCTCTATATCGAAGGCCCCGTAGATCTGGAACACCGGGAACGGCAGATGGAGGGTCTGGCTGCAATCACGAGGCAGTTACAGAAACTTGGTTCGCCGGTAAAAATTGTGGCCGATGAATGGTGCAACACCCTGCAGGATATTAAGGATTTTGCGGATGCAAAAAGCTGTCACATGATTCAGATTAAAACCCCCGATCTTGGGGGGCTGCAGGACATAGTGGATGCGGTACTCTATTGTAAACAGGCCGGCGTAGAAGCCTATCAGGGAGGAACCTGTAACGAAACGGACCTTTCTGCCCGGGCCTGCGTGCACCTGGCCATGGCAAGCCGGCCAGAACGGATGCTGGCAAAGCCCGGCATGGGTTTTGATGAGGGCTTCTGTATCGTAACCAATGAAATGGCCCGTATCTGTTCCACCTTTGAGTTAAGAACTATCCGTTAAGGAGCTGCCATGCCGAATCAAGAATTACGCATTCTTTCACCAACTGCTATTCTGGGATATGGTTTTCCCGAGGCTTCCTTTATGAAAGCCCTGGACAGGAAGCCCCATGTTATCGCGGTCGATGCGGGCTCCAGTGACCCCGGACCCTACTATCTGGGGAGCGGCAAGGCTTTTACCAACCGGGCTTTTGTAAAACGGGACCTCCGGTACATGCTTGTGGCAGGAAGAAAACTGAATATTCCCGTGATTGTGGGAACCGCCGGAGGCAGCGGAGCAGCACCCCACCTGAAATGGTGCTATGATATCATTCTGGAAATTGCCCGGGAAGAGAACCTTTCCTTTAAAATGGCGGTAATTCCCAGTGATGTATCAAAAGAAACGGTAAGAGAAGCCATCCGCGCCGGCACCATAGAAAGTCTTTCCTTTGTGCCCCCACTCACCGAAGAAGCCCTGGATGCCACCACCAACCTGGTAGCCCAGCTGGGACCGGAACCGCTTGTGGAAGCCCTGAAACAGGGAGCTGATGTAGTCCTCGCCGGCCGCTGCTATGATCCGGCCAATTTTGCCGCCCTGCCCCTCCTTTTGGGTTACGATGAGGGTCTGGCGATTCATATGGGCAAGATCCTTGAATGCGGCGCCATCGCGGCAACCCCCGGGTCGGGGGCAGACTGTGCCTTTGCAACCCTGACAGACCATTCCTTTATCCTGGAAGCCCCAAATCCCGCCCGGCAATTCACCATTGCATCTGCGGCGGCCCATACCCTCTATGAAAAGAGCAATCCCTATGAATTACCCGGTCCGGGGGGTATTCTGGACCTGCGTCAGTGCAGTTTTTCAGATATCGGCAATGGCCGGGTAGAAGTACGGGGAAGCCGCCACATACGGACCGATCCGTATAAGGTAAAACTTGAGGGAGCCCGGCCCGTGGGGTATCGAAGCATCAGCATTGCCGGGGTCCGGGATCCTATCATGATTGCATCCATCGACCAGATTCTGGAACAGGTAAGCGCCCAGGTACGCAGTATGGGCTCGGAGAACCAGGGCCAGATATTCTTTCATGTCTATGGCCGGGATGGCGTCATGGGAAAGGGAGAAAACCGGCTAAAAACCCAATGGCAGACCCAGAAACCCTACGAATTGGGCATTGTAATTGAATCGGTGGCCCCTACCCAGGAAGAGGCAGAAACCCTGACCAGCGTTACCAGATCAACCCTCCTTCATTATGGCTATGAGGGACGTATTTCTACCGCAGGGAACCTGGCATTCCCCTTCTCGCCCTCGGATATCAGCATGGGAACAGTCTATGAGTTTTCTGTATACCACCTGATGCCGATTACGGACCCGGTCCGCTTCCCTGGGCCGGAGGGTAGAACCATGGTAACCGTAGATAAAGGAAGGATCCTATGAAGATAGCCCTTATCGATGCAGCCCGGGTTATCCGGTCTAAAAACTCCGGACCCTTTGAACTTACCCTGGATATCATGTTTAAAGAACAGGACATGTATGAGCTATTCAAGGCCCGGAACTTGATTAACAGGGAACTTATTGCTACCCTCTACGGAGTTACACCAGAAGAGGTGCTTTCGGTGGTCTACTTTGAGCCCGCCCATGCGGTCAAGGCAACGCTTAAACGGCTCATACCATCGGGAGCCCCCGGAGACCGGGATATTTACGGCGCCCAGCAGCACGGCCCTCTTCTGGACTTGGAGTGGGAGCTTACATGACGAAAAAGGAACACATTGCGGATCGTTCGGTGCTTTTCAGCGTGTTCAAACTTTTACAATACAAAAAAATAAGAAAAGCAGGGCTCTTCTGTGCAGGGACAGCCCTGCGGGATTTCTTCGGACTTCAGTATAAACAGCGTTTATTGCCGGGAAAGGCCCCGGTCTATGGGGTAGACCATCCTCTGGATGAACAAATCCCCTTTATTCCGGAAAAGGTCGATATTTACCTGGATTTCGTGTATTTCTGGATCCGGGCTGCGGCCTTTCTCATGGAACGATACGGGACTGCTGCGGAGGAAGCGGTGGCCTCCTTTGTGGAAGCCATGGGAAGGCTCTACAGTTTTGCCGCCGAAGTCTACCGGCAGGGCTTTTCAACTACCAGACGCCCCCGATATTTTAAAAAATTCCGCTTTATCATCATCCACACCTTCGATCCCCACCTCATGTGTATCCCGAGCCTGCATGTGATGGTGGTATGCCGGGCCTACACCAATTTCAGAGCCATAGCGGAACAGCTGGGAGCAGAAGACGCATTAGCACCCTATATTGATGAGCTTAAACGGGGAGCTCAAGCCATCACTGAGTCAATTTTGTATGTTAAACAGCATAGTGTAAACTGTATTCCAGCCGCCTTTTATGCCCTTTCGGCCTTTGACCCGGCCTTGTTTACCCCCGAAGAAATGGAAGCCTTTTCTCAGGAACTCTTTATGGATGCCTCCCACATAAATCCCGAGACAAGGGAAGCCCTGCTCTGTTATATTAAGACCCTGTATTACGATTTTATGGAACAAAAAAACACTGAAAAGGACTGGAGCCAGGTGCTGGTTAACTTTTTAGAAACCAAGCCCCTCCTCATTCCCGGAACAAAAAAACTTGCCCAAAACTCAATATAAGGGTATGCTCTCTTTTTATGAACCCCATAGTTGATCCCTACATCTTGCTGGAACACCCAAAATCTCAGAGCAAACATTGGGCCCTGGTAGATGCCTTTGATTCGGTCACCAACGGCATGGATAATCCCGAAGCTCTGGAACAAATCCGGTATTTAGATGAACCTGAACTGGTAGGCTGGAAATGGCTTATTTTTGCCATAAAAGCCCTCTATGAGGGAGATGCAAAACAGGTAGAAACTGCGGTTAGTCAGATAGAGGATACTAGTCCCCCGGCGGTGCTTAAGGCTTTGTTTATAAACTGGCTTTCAGGACACAACCAGGGGAATGTTATAAAAATCGATGAAGAAGAGCTCAGAGCCCTATACAACAAACTGCGATTGCCCCAGCACCCCCTGATTAACCGGGCAGAGCAGACTGAAGAAGCCTTACAGCAGGGACTCCTCCCCCTTTTTGAACAATACTTCGAAAGGATTCTCTTTGAATTATACAATAGCTCAAGTACCGATGGACCAGCCCTGGCAATACGCTATGGGGTACACATTCTCTGCATCCTCCATGAAGGTGAATATCGCCTTGAAGATTTTCTTCCCCTGCTGATTCGGTCCCTTGGGGAAGCCGATGGATGCTGCTGTCTTGCCCTGGCATTCATCAAACTGCAGGAACATAATCCGGCTTTGCAGGAACGGACCTGCCAGATTATCGATGCCTGCCTTGCCGCAGAATATGGCAATTTTGCTGATTCGGACATGAAAAAGACCCTGGGCCTCATAAAAAGAGGCTTTTCTCATTCTGAAAGAAGCATGCAAAAACCAAGACAACCTAGAGAACCGGTTCAAATGGAACTTTTTTAGGACAGGAAACCCATGGAATTATCCGATTTGCTAACCCAGACTGAACAGGCAGGAGCGTCTCCAGAAAGTATTACTAAACTAGCCCTGGTATTTCAGGATTTTGTTAATCCTGCAGAACTTTCTAAGTCATTACCACCGGCGCTTCAATATATTGGGCCCCGTCCATGGATAAATACAGTAAAAGCATTATACTTAAAAAGTACAGAACATGGAGGGTCACACAATGAATGAGATTGAAGTTCGATTTCCCGATGGTAGCATCATTAAAACCATGTATGGCACCAGAGTAGAAAGCCTGCTTGAGCATTTTGGGAAACAGGACAGCGCTATTGTTGCGGTTAAAGCAAATAACGAATTGCTTGCCCTGTCGACCCGTCTCGAAGTGAATGCAAGTCTGGAACCTGTACCTTTGGGATCCCCCGAAGGGACTTCGATATACCGCAGATCCCTTTCTTTTTTGCTTGCGGTTGCTGCAAAGGAACTTTTCCCGGACCGGACGCTGCAGGTAGGGCACTCCCTGGGTCATGGTTATTTCTACAGCTTTTCCGATGAAAAAAAGCCCACCCCGGAAGAGATGGCGGCTCTGACAGGCCGTATGAAGGAGTTAGTAGGAAAAAACATCCCTATCAGATTTTTTTACCTCTCTTATGCGGATGCCCTGGAACATTTTACAAAAAACAATCAGGCTGACACTGCACTGCTTCTTGAGCAGCAGAGTAAGAGTATGGTACCGGTCAATGAATGTGATGGTTTTATCGATGTTTCTATTGCCCCCCTGGTACCTAAGACGGGTCTTTTAAGCGTCTTTGAGCTCATGCCCTACGAAAATGGCTTCCTCCTGCGCTTTCCTCCCTCAGGAAACTATACAACGCTGGACCCCTTTGAGGACAGCCCTAAAATCTTTGCGGTTTACAAAGAATATAAAAAATGGGGCCGTATTGTAGGCGTTCATTCTGTGGGAAATCTGAACGCCCTCGTAGCCAGCAGAAAAATTCGGGAATTTATACAGATAGCAGAAGCGTTCCAGCAAAAGAAACTGGCTGAAATTGCCGATGCCATTTATGAAAAACGGGATTCGGTGAAGGTGGTGCTCATTGCAGGCCCCTCGAGTTCAGGGAAAACTACCACCGCCAAACGGCTCGTTATTCAATTACGGGTATTAGGCTTAGACCCCATTCCAGTTAGTCTGGATGACTACTACGTGAACCACGACAGGACTCCAATCGATGAAGAGGGGAAGCCAGACTATGAGTGCCTGGAAGCCCTGGATGTGGAATATTTAAACGAACAGATGGTGGACCTCTTAAAGGGGAAAGAAATAGAAACACCCAGCTATGATTTTAAAACAGGGATGCGCCGGGAAACGGGCGGTAAAAAAATTCAGCTGGGTCGCCGCAGTGTTTTAATTTTGGAAGGCATCCATGGTCTGAATGATAAGCTCACAAGCCATATTGACCGGGCACGAAAATTCAAGCTCTATGTGTCAGCCCTGACCCAGCTAAATCTTGATGATCATAACCGGATTCCTACCAGCGACAACCGTCTCATCCGCCGGATGGTCCGGGACTACCAGTTCAGAGGGAATTCAGCCGCAGGTACGATACGGATGTGGCCCAGTGTACAGAGGGGCGAAAAAAAACATATTTTCCCCTATCAGGATACGGCAGACATAGCCTTTAATTCAGCCCTGGACTACGAACTTTCGGTGCTTAAGGTCTATGCGGAGCCCTTATTAAAATCGGTAAAGCCCACGATGCCCGAATATGCAGAAGCGGTGCGTCTTCTGGCATTCCTTGAAAACTTTGCACCTATACCTTCCCAGTATGTGCCAAGCCAGAGTATTTTGCGGGAATTTATCGGGGACAGTGAGTTTAAATACTAAGTTCCTCATCTCCGTCGACGGTATTTTTACGGGCTCTTGTTCCGCTGGAAATATCGTCGACGGTTTTAATCTCTTCCAGTGACAGCTGATACCTATATTCTTTCATCCGTTTTTCTTTTAGTTTGTCCAGCACCTTGCGGTCCCTGGATGCTTCTATAAAGGCCTGCCGTTTTTCGGCCACCACCATTTCAGCCCTGGCTGCAGCTTCGAGGAGGGCTTCCTTGGTTTTATCGAGCCGAAGAATATACAGGTCCGTTGCCTGTATCTGGGCTACCGAACGGCCAGGACGGAACCGTTCAGCGGCAGCTTCGGCCCTTTCCTCCGCAAGCCGCTGCAGCCGCTCCTGAATGCTCTGCAGTTCACCCATGGCCTTTGCCAGGGCAAGCTCCGCTTCCCGTTCATAGTACAGCCGCAGTTCCAGGAGCTTATCCAGGTTAAAGCGGAATCGTTTCATGAGTATTGTCCAAGCTCTTCATCGGGAATCTGCATATTAGCCAGGTTTCCCATGGCTTGCAGGGTATCTTTAATACTGGTCCGTTCTTCCACAGCCTGGATTAAAAAGGCATCGATAGCGGATTTTTTTGCTATGGCCTCATCTATGGCAGGGTTACTTCCCGGTTTATAGGCTCCCACATCGATGAGGTCCTCCGCCTCCGCATAGGTTGCCATAAGTCGCCGCAGGTACCCCCCAGCTTTTTTAGTAACCGGACCGGCTACAGTCGGGCCGAGCCGGGATACACTGGCAAGGATATCGATAGCAGGATAATGGTACCGCTCAGCAAGGCGGCGGGACAGAACTATGTGGCCGTCTAAAATACCCCGGACCGTATCGGCGATGGGCTCATCCATATCGTCCCCATCCACGAGGATCGTATAAAAGCCCGTGATGGTACCCTTATCGCTGGTACCACAACGTTCAAGCAGCTTAGGCATGGAGTCGAACACACTGGGAGGATAGCCCCGGGTTGCAGGGGGCTCCCCAATCGCAAGCCCGATCTCCCGCTGAGCCCGGGCAAAACGGGTTACTGAATCAAAAAGCAGCATCACATCCAGACCCTGATCCCGGAAATATTCAGCCACCGCTGTGGCCACATAGGCTCCCCGCAGCCGTGAAAGGGGCGGAGCGCTGGATGGAGAGACCACTATTACCGAACGGGCAAGCCCCTCTGGGCCCAGATCGTTGGCGATAAAGTCGTTCACTTCCCTGCCCCGTTCGCCGATTAGGGCAACCACATTAACATCGGCACTGGTATTTCGGGCAATCATGCCGAGCAAGGTTGATTTACCGACCCCTGAACCGGCGAATATTCCCATACGCTGGCCCTTGCCGATGGGTAATAGGCCATCTATGGCCCGTACACCGGTTACAATCCGTTCGGTGATGCGCTTCCGTTTTAAGGGATTAGGAGGATCTGCCTGGGCTGGGTAATAGAGAGGGGCCTCTATATCTCCCTTGCCGTCGGTTGGTTTTCCAAGGGAATCGAGAACCCTGCCGAGGAGCTTATTGCTCACCGGAACTGAAAGCAGCTCTCCCGTGGACACAACCCGGTTTCCCACTTCTATGCCTGTAGTTTCATCATAGGCCATGAGCTGAACCGTCTCTCCGCGGAGACCCACCACTTCAGCCCGGATAATTCCGCGGCCCTTGGGTGCATGGATTCGGCACACTTCGCCAATAATGGCCTGGGGCCCCCGGCTTTCTATAAGGAGGCCCTGGACCTTAGTTACATGACCCACACATTTTATAGGATCAATCTGTTCAGCCGCATCTATGTATTTGGTAAGGATTGTATCGAGCACTGCCAATTGATGGCCTCCTACCGTTCATCGAGCGGTGCGGTGCGGGCTTTTGCACGGATGGGAGATATTTCCAGGATTTTTTGTTCCAGTTCAGCCAGCTGGCTCGATATACGGGCATCGATTTCTCCAAAGTCAGTATCGATAATACAGCCGCCCCGGTCCACTGAAGAATCTTCCACAACCTGGATATTTTTAACCCCTTCTATAAGCTGGATAAAGTCCTTTATATGTTCGGTGGTCAGCTTCAGATCATCCACATTAACCCGGATAATAATATCTCCCCTGCCCTTCACTTTTCGCAGGGCCTGAACCACGTTGGAAACCACCACATTACGCTGATTCTCAGAGATAACTTTAATAACCTTCCGGGCTATGAGCAGCACCAGGTCAACTATCTGCTGTTCCGTTTCTGCAAGAATTTCTGCCCGTTTTTCCTGGGCCCGTTCAAGGATCTGATGGGCCCGCTCAATGAGCCGCTGCACCTCAGCACGGCCTTCCGCATAGCCCGCTTCCCTGCCGGCAGCAAAACCTGCAGCCTCTGCTTCTTTTCGTTCCTTTTCAAAGGCCTGCTGGGCGGCCCGTTCTATTTCCTGGGCCTTACGTTGAGCTTCGGCGATAATCCGTTCCGCCTCATCCTCTGCCTGCCGGCGGATCTGCTGGGCCTGGTCGGTTTTTCGCTTTACTTCCTGGAAGGCTGCGGCCTCTGCATCCTTTATGATGGCCTCTGCTTCCGCTTTGGCCGCATTGATCATGGCCTCCCGTTCCTGTTCCCACTGGGCCTTAAAAGCCTCGGCTTCCCTTCGCAAATCATCGGCGGTAGGCCCCTGGTAGGACTCAAAATCTTCCAGGTTCTGGACTTCCTCTTCCTGTTTGGTCTGATAAGTGCTGCCCATGCCCTGTGGAACATCGAGTACCACCGGTTTATTGCTGATCTGTACTTCCGTGGGCCTGAAAACCGCCTTTGCCATAGTTATACCACCAACTCATCTTCGCCAGAGCGGGCAACCACAATTTCACCCGTATCCTCCAGGTGACGGATAATGGAAACAATTTTCTGCTGGGCTTCTTCCACATCCTTTAAGCGGATGGGGCCCATGTATTCCATGTCTTCCTTAAGCATACCGGCGGCCCGTTTGGACATGTTTCTGAAGATCTTATCCTGAACTTCCGTATCAACCGACTTAAGGGCCTTAGCCAATTCCTGGGAATCCACTTCCCGCAGAACCTTCTGAATTGCCCGGTCATCCAGCATAACAATATCTTCGAACACGAACATCCGTTTCTTAATTTCTTCGGCCAATTCGGGATCTTCATCCTCCAGGGCTTCGATAATCTGTTTTTCACTGGAACGATCAACCAGGTTCAATATCTCAACGATACTTTCAACACCGCCTGCGGCGGTATAGTCTTCACTGGACAGGGTAGAAAGTTTCTTTTCAAGCACCCGTTCCACTTCCCGCAGAACCTCAGGACTCGTGCGGTCCATGGTAGCGATACGGCGGGCCACATCACTCTGGACCTCATGGGGCAGACTCTGCAGAATGATTGATGCCTTGTTCGGTTCAAGATAGGCCAAAATAAGGGCAATAGTCTGGGGGTGTTCCTGCTGGATAAAGTTAAGCAGGTGGGCCGGATCGGTACGCCGAATAAAATCGAAGGGACGGACCTGGAGACTGCTTGTCAGACGGTTAATAATATCTATCGCTTTCTGACTTCCCAGGGATTTTTCCAGGAGTTCCCGGGCATAATCGATGCCGCCGGTGGTAATGAACTCGCTGGCCATCATCAGTTCCTGGAACTCCATCAGGATCGCATCCTTCTGTTCCGGTTCTATGGTTTCCAGCCGTGCGATTTCAAAGGTCAGGGTCTCAATTTCATCTTCCCGAAGGTGTTTAAAGATCTCTGCAGAAATTTCAGACCCGATGGTGACAAGAAATATGGCAGCCTTCTGCCTTCCGGTAAGTTCCTTATTAGACTTATTTTTCTTTCCAGCACCGGCTGTCGCAGTTGTTGCGGCAGAGGCCGGGGTTGTAGTCTTTGCCATTGCCTATTCCTCCAGCAACCAGGTACGGATCAGCTGGGCCACATCCTCAGGATGTTCCTTAGCCATATTGATGGCATTTTCCTGAAGCTCAAGCCGCTTCCGCTCTTCCACCGACATGGAAACCTCCACGCCTTCCTCTTCTGCCTGCCTGAGTGCACTTTCCCGCATCATCTGGTGCTGGCGGGAAAGCTCTTCTTCCCTCAAGCGGCGGCGGCGTTCCAGCTCCCTGGAAACGAGCCGGAAAATCAGGAACGAAACGAGGAGTACGGTGATCCCCGCCAATAACAGTAACATGGTAACCTGGAATTGGCGTTGCCGCAAGAAGGCCGCATCCTGCTCGGCAAATTCCTTGGTACGGTCAAACTGAATATTCTGTACCGTCACCGAGTCTCCCCGGCTTCGGCTAAACCCAATCGCATCCTGAACCAGGGCCTGAGCTTTTTTCAGTTCATCATCGGGGATCGGAATATACTCCCGCTCAATGGTGTTATCCTTGTTGATAATTGGTTCGCCCTTGTCATTGTACTTGACTTTCCATTTACCATCGATATTCACCGATACGGTTACCCGATTGATGGTAGGGCTCCGTTCTTCCTGAATCTGCCGTTTATTAATTTCTTCATTCTGGGTCAGGGTCTGCTGTTCTACCTTACCGTAAAGGTTAGACATATCCTTAAAGGCAGGGGGTGTTTGTCCCTCTACACCGGCGGGGCCTTCAGGATTAAAGCCCGTACCTTCCCATTTGGTGGAACTCGTGCTTTGGGAACGGGTTATGGATTTTGCAAGCTCCGAATCATCGTAGGGGGTATCGGGGTTATCGGGCTTTATGGTAATGGGGAAAAATTCCTCAGTCTGGATTGCCTTTTTGGACATATCCATTTCTATCTTAATATTCAGGTCCCGGACCCGGTCGGGGGTGTAAATTTGCTGTAACGCTTTAAGAACACTGGCCCGGTACTGGGCTTCCAATGACTGGATCAGCCTCTGTTCCCGTTTAGAAAGTTCAAGCCGGTCCAGATCCTGCATGCCCGCAAAGTCGTTCAGCACAAGGCCGTTCTGGTCAGTGATGACGATATTTTCATCCTTAAGGCCCTCTACGGCGAATTTCAGGATCTTTTGGATACCTTCAATTTTTTTTCTGTTTGTGGTGATATCACTGCCTGGCCGGGGCGTAATGATGACACTGGCCGTTACCGGGTTCTGGTCTGCCTGAAAGAGCTGACGTTCGGGCATTACAATGGTAACATTCGCATCATCCACATCATCCAGGGCTTTAACATGTTCGGTAACCATCTGTGTGATCGCCCGTCTGAGGTTAACATTCCGTTCAAAGTCGGTTATGGTCCACCGGTCCCGGTCAAAGAGTGCCCAGGGATCGGTACCGCTGGGGATGAGATCCTCCCGGATCAATATGGATCTGAGCCGCCGGGCGGTTTTTTCATCGCTTACCATGATCACACCCGTGGAAGATACGGTGGTTTTTACCCCCTCTTCATTAATCCGGGTAATAATCCGGTCCCGGGCTGTCTCGTCCTTAATTGGAGCATCGATAATCGGCACCATGGTTGGAGTTGCGGAAACCCGCACCATCACCACCACTGCTACCAGTGCAGCGACTACAATACCAATGAGGATAAGTTTTTGGACCAGGGTCCACTTACCCCACAGGGTCTTGATCTGTTCAATAAACTTTTGCAGCCATTCGTTCATGTTCCCCTCCCCAGAAGAACCTTACGCTCTTACCGTGTATTTATGATCTCTTTCCATCCTTTCACGATCCTGTCCAAAACTGTGCGGGTAATATTGAGGGAAAGATTTGCCTTTGCCATTGCAATAGTGACATCATGGGGATCCACCGAATCGGGATCGGTAACCATGGTTTCCATAAGATCCGTAGAAAGATTCTGATCCGCATTTACCGAATCCAGGGCTTTGAGCATGGCATCCTCAAAGGAGCCGCTTCTAAGCACTGCTTCAGCACCAACCTTGTTTCCCAGCTCTGAAAGTGCGGTGCCGCTGGCCTGATATGGACCCGTGGCAGGGACCAGGTGCCGGGGATTGGTAACAGTCATGGGAACCTTGTCCCCGCTTACCAGTTCTGGTTTATATATGGTCATCTATTACCTCCCCCCGATTTCCAGGGCCTTCATAAACATGGCTTTGGATCCGTTCACTATAGCCGCATTGGCTTCATAAGCCCGGGATGCGGCGATCAGGTCCACCATTTCGGTGACGATATTCACATTGGGCATCTCTACATAACCCGCCCGGGGACCGGTTTTAATCGCATCCGGATGGGTGGGATCATAGACAAGCCGGGGCTTGCTGTCGTCCTTTTCTACGGTTACAACCCGCACACCCTTGCCAACACCGCCATCCATCATGTCCGGCAAAAAGGGAGAACGCCAGTAGGGCTGTTCAGTCCGCGGCCTGAGGATCACCCGGCTTCTCCGGAAGGGTCCCCCTTCTGCGGTTCTGGTAGTAGAGGCATTGGCGATATTATCGGCGATGACATCGGAACGGAGCCGTTCAGCGGTCATGCCGCTGGCTGCTATATTGATTGAGCTGAATAATCCCATAGTCTACCCCTACCGTAATACCAGGTTAATCTGGCCGAACTCAAAGGTCTGAGCTTGAGCCATGAGTGTATACATCAATTGATTCTGGACAGAGAGCATCATCTCTTCTTCCGGATCCACATTGTTGCCGTTATTCTTGGCGGTGGTAACATAGTCCAGCACCCTGCGGGGCTGCACTTCCCGATAATCCCGTTCACGCCAGTTCGGAATATGTTTCGGATCTGTCAGGGTAAGCTCTAAAGCGGGCTTATTCTTTGCAGAATCCAGGGCTCGTTTCAACTCGCTTTCAAAATTAACCACCGATCGTTTAAAATTGGGGACATCCGCATTGGCAATATTGTTGGCAATCACATCCCGGCGAACCAGACTGGCATCCATGGCACGATGTAGGATGTCCACGGTCTTGGTAAAATCATTGGAAATATCCATCCAATACCCCCTCTTCTAACCTAATCATCGGCAAAAAAAAACTATCCCTTTATAAGATATACCGGCCCAGATCCTGGTCCACCACAAGATCCTTAAGTTTTTCATCCACATAGGCTTCGGTAATCGGTACCCTGGCGGGTGCAATATCAGGGGCTTCAAAGGAAACCTCTTCCAGAAGGGCTTCCATAATGGTATGGAGCCGCCGGGCGCCGATATTTTCGAGCCGGGAATTCACCTCCGCAGCCAGGGCTGCAAGGCGTTCTATTGCACCGGGAGTAAATTCGATCGTAACCCCCTCCACGGCTAAAAGATCCGTATACTGCTTGATAAGAGCATTCTTCGGTTCTGTCAGGATCCGCAGGAAATCGTCCTTTCCCAAAGACTCAAGCTCCACCCGCAGAGGGAAACGGCCCTGAAGCTCCGGAATAAGATCAGAGGGCTTACTGACATTAAAAGCCCCAGCACCTATAAAGAGAATGTGGCTCGTATCTACAGGCCCCCACTTGGTATTTACCGTGGAGCCCTCCACAATGGGGAGTATGTCCCGCTGCACCCCTTCCCGGGACACATCGGGACCATTTGATTGCCCACCCTTGGCGGCAATTTTATCGATCTCATCTATAAATACGATTCCCGTCTCTTCAACCCGGCGCCGGGCTTCTTCGGTAACCCGGTCCCGGTCGATCAACTTTTCCGCCTCTTCGGCTATTAAAATTTCCCGGGCCCGTTTAACCGTTACCACCTTTTTCTTTTTGCTGCCCCCAAACATCCCCATAATTCCGGTTATGCTGCTTTCCAGGTCCTCCATGCCGGGACCACCAAGAATTTCCATGGCGGGAACCTGGGGTGTCTGCTGAACCATGATCTCCACGGTCCGGTCTTCCAGTTTTCCTTCCCTGAGCATGGCCCGAAATTTTTCCCGGCTCTGATTTTCTGTGCCGGTACTGGAAACAGCCTCAGGTCCTGGCGATCCGCCCTGTGTGGTCCCGGCAGGAGATACCCCATCGGACCCAAGGACGGACGAAGCAGGAGCTGGTTTAAAGGCGGTTTCAAAGAGACTGCCAAAGGGATTTGGCGTTTCCTTTGCGGACTTGTTTGAACCGGGGAGCAGCAGGTCCAGGAGTATTTCTTCAGCCCGACGTTCCGCTTCTGCCTTCACCTGTTCCTGCATTTCCTGTTTCACCATTTGGACACCGGCAGCCATCAGGTCCCGTATCATGGATTCCACGTCCCGGCCCACATAGCCGACTTCGGTGTATTTGGTGGCCTCTACCTTAATAAAGGGAGCCCCCGCAAGTTTTGCGAGGCGGCGGGCAATTTCGGTCTTCCCCACACCGGTGGGGCCGATCATCAATATATTCTTGGGTGCAATATCTTCCCGCACCTCGGGAGCCAGTTTAAGCCTGCGAATGCGGTTCCGCAGGGCCACCGCCACCGCCCGTTTGGCCTTTTTCTGCCCAATGATATATTTATCCAGTTCAGCAACAATCTCGCGGGGGGTGAGCTTATCAAAGGTCCGATCGTTCATCATCAATTCAGTTCCTCTATGGTGATCTGATCATTGGTATAAATGCAGATGGAACCCGCAATTTTCAGGCTCCGCTCAGCAATCTCCCGGGCACTCATGGTACTTCCATCGAGATATGCCAGGGCAGCAGCGTAGGCATAGGGGCCGCCTGAGCCGATAGCCAGGGCTTGTTCAGAGGGTTCTATCACATCGCCGGTACCGGAAATGAGCAGGGTCTTGCTCTTGTCGGCTACGATGAGCATGGCTTCCAAGCGCCGCAACGCCCGGTCCATCCGCCAATCCTTGGCCAGTTCTACCGCGGCCCGCTGTAAATCTCCGCTATATTCCTTAAGCTTCACCTCAAAGCGTTCAAAGAGGGTAAAGGCATCGGCGGTTGCCCCCGCAAAGCCGCAGAGGACCTTGCCGTCATACATGCGCCGCACCTTGCGGGCATTATTCTTCATAACCGTATTACCGGTAGTTACCTGCCCGTCGCCAGCCATGGCTACCTTGCCATCCCGGCGAACCGCGATTACTGTGGTACTTCGTATTTTCATCCTATCGATCCTTTCCGCATCCCATGGGGATGGGCTTTCTTGTAAATTCGTTTTAGGCCTTCCATATCCACGTGGGTATACCGTTGGGTGGTGGAAAGACTTGCATGGCCCAGCAGTTCCTGAACCATCCGGACATCGCAGCCCGCATTCACCAGGTGGGTTGCAAAACTATGCCTCAGAGAATGGGGATGGATGGGCTTATCCAGGCCTGAACGCTCGGCATATTTACTGATGATCCACCTGATCCCAGGCACAGAAAGAGGCCCCCCATTCCGGTTGATAAAGAGCCTGTCCGTAGCCCTATCCTGGTGAATTCTGCCCGCCCGGCTCGTAAGGTACTGGGCCAGGGCTTCCCTGCCTTCATCGGAAAAAAAGACCTGCCGTTCCTTGTCACCCTTTCCCAGTACCCATGCACTGGATAGGTCCCGGTCCAGGTCCTGCACTTTTAAATTGGCCACTTCGGAAATCCGCAGGCCCGCCGAATACATGACCATAATGAGAGCCTTGTCCCGCTCTGGCCAGAGTATGCCCGCCGTATCAGGAAGTTCTGCAAAATGGGCCATTTCGCCTTCCCATAAAAAGGTGGGCAGCTGTTTAGGGGACTTTAAATTCCGCAGATCCGCAGTCGGATCATCGGAACGGAACTTAAAACGATACAGGTACCGAAAAAAGCCCCTTACGGAAGAAAGGGCCCGGTTTATGGATACTGCCGCAGCCCCCTCTGCAGACAGGTCAGCAATAAAGCTCTGTACCTCATAAGGACTGGCGTCTTCCACAGGAATAGTATGATTAACGCAGTACTGGGCAAAGCGCTCAAGATCCCGGCTGTAGGCATCCAGGGTCCGCGGCGATACACCCCGCACTGAACGAAGATACTCCAGATATTCCTTAATCCTCTCCGTCATGTTCACTCCCTACTTCCTCATCCGCGCTATGCAGATAGTCACAGTCAGGATTTATACAGGCCTTATGGGTCCCATTTTTCTTATCATATTTTTCAACCAGGAACTGTCCGCATTTCGGACAATTGATGGGCAGGGGCTTATAGTGGGTAATAAAATCACATTCCGGATACCGGGTACACCCGTAGAATTCCTTCCCGCGGCCCTTGTTTTTCCGTGCCACAATATCCCCGGTACAACCTGGCCTGGGGCACTTGGCAAGCGGAATAGATTTAGTGTTTTTGCACTCCGGGAAACCGGAACAGGCAAGGAAATACCCAAAGCGTCCTAATTTTTTCACCATAGGCTTGCCACAAAGTTCACATACAAAGTCAGTCTTTTCATCCAGGGAACCCTTGTAGGACTCCAGACTCTGCTGGACCTCTTCCACTCTCTTGATAAAGGGATCGTAAAATTCACGGATCATCTGGGGCCAGCGGACCTGATTTTCCTCAACTTGATCAAGCTTGCTTTCCATCGTGGCAGTAAAACCCACATCAACCACATTGGGAAAATACTCCACCAGCATATCGTTTATCATCCGGCCCAGCATGGTGGGCACCAGCTGCTTATTGGACCGGCTCACATAATACCGTTCCAGGAGGACTGAAATAATCGGAGCATAGGTTGATGGACGCCCAATGCCCTGTTCTTCCAGGGTCTTAACTATCGTGGCATCGGTGTAGCGGCTGGGGCCCTGGGTAAAATGCTGCTCTGGATAGAACTTAACGATTTCCAGGTTTTCACCGACACTGACATTTGGAAGGCTTGGTTCCTTTTCTTCCTTGCTGGAAAGTAGTTTTATAACCCGGTAAAAGCCCTTTTCTATAATTTTGGAACCGGAAATCCGGAAAATCCCATCACCGCAGGCTATATCCAGGCTTATGGTCTTTGAGCGGGCTGGATTCATCTGGCTTGAAACAAAGCGTTCCCAAATGATGGTATAGAGTCTCAGCTGGTCCCGGGTAAGATACTCTTTTATTGAATCAGGAGTATAGGTTACATAGGTAGGCCGGATTGCCTCATGGGCATCCTGTGCTTTTTTCTCTACCGTATATGATATTGCTTCCTTCGGCAGATCCTTGGGAAAATGCTCTGAAATCCACTTTCGTACATCCTCTAAAGCCGCCTGGGATATACGCACCGAGTCGGTACGCATATAGGTAATAAGACCGATACGGCTGTTTCCGATGTTAACCCCCTCATATAGCTGCTGGGCGATCTGCATGGTTTTTTTGCTGGTAAAACCAAGACGATTCGCCGCAGCCTGCTGAAGCTTAGAGGTTGTAAAGGGCGGTTTTGGACGAATAGATTTTTCACTTTCCTTTTGATCAACCACCACAGCCTTTGTCTGTTTAAGCTGATCTATGAGTTCATTCACGGCTTTTTCATTAGGCAGTACTGGTTTTTCTCCCTTCCAGGTAACCAGCTGGGCTGTAAAGGTCGATTTTCCCTTTTTAAAATCCGCGTCCAGTGTCCAATACTCTTCAGGAATAAATTCCTCTACTTCCCGTTCACGTTCGCAAATAAGCCGGAGGGCTACCGACTGGACCCGTCCGGCTGAAAGGCCGTTCTTAACCTTCTTCCAGAGTAGGGGTGATAGGTTATAACCCACCAGACGATCCAAAACCCGCCGGGCTTTCTGGGCATTAACCAGGGCTTCGTTAATATCTGCCGGCTGGGTTACCGCTTCCTTAATAGCCACCGGGGTAATTTCATTAAAAACAATCCGTTTAATCTGGGTATCCCCGGTTTTTGCCTGAATAGCATTCCGGAGATGATATGCGATAGCCTCCCCTTCACGGTCATTATCACTGGCAAGCAGGACCAGATCTGCCTTTTTTGCATCGGCCTGCAGTTCCTTAAGCAGCTTAGCCCTGCCCCGGACTGTGATATATTCGGGTTCAAAATCATGATCCACATCGATGGCCAGCCGTGATTTCGGGAGGTCAATAAGGTGCCCCATGGAAGCCTTTACGGTATAATTCGCACCAAGGTACTTTTCTATGGTCTTAGCCTTCGCCGGGGATTCTACAATAACAAGGGTTTTCCCTTTTTCTTGTTTTTTCTTTGTTCCTGCTGCCATCAATTACTCCTCTTGAGACCACTCTGTAAAAAGGGTTTGTGCTGAATCAATATAAACTGCACCTTGCTCTGCCAAATTCCTGCCGCCTTTGCCCTGTGGACTGGTGCGGCATACGGAACCAACCAGTACATCCCGGCCCTGATCCAGGGCATACTGGGCAGTGATAAGAGAACCTGAGTGTTCAGGGGCTTCCACAACAATGGTAGCCCTGCCCAGGGCGGCAATAATCCTGTTTCTCGCGGGAAAATGCCATTTATAGGGAGGTACCCCTGGAGCATATTCACTTATCAAACACCCGCCGCTTTCCAATATTTTCAGTGCCAATCCCCGATTGGAAACGGGATAAACCGAATCCAGACCGTTGCCTAATACGGCAATTGTTTTTCCCCGGCCTTCCAGATTTCCCCTATGGGCCATGCTGTCAATGCCCCGGGCTAAACCAGAAACAACCGGTATACCCGCAGCACCCAATTCATAACCTAAACGATAAGCCTGAGCCCGTCCGGCACCGCTTGGAGTTCTGGTACCTACTATGGAAATCAGAGTCTGTTCAGGATCGGGTAGTATACCCCGGTAATACAGGAGCAGCGGCGGATCTGTCAATTCCCGGAGCAAGGGCGGATATGTAGAACTCCCATAGACCACGGCCCCAATGGAACGCTTAAATGATCGGTCCAGCATATTCTTTGCGTCATCAAGTACTTGATGTGGATTCCATGTTGTAATCTGTAAAGGCCTGACTATCAGTTCTTCCAGCTTTTTTATAGATAATGAAGTAAATTCCTCTATAGACTCAAGGCGTGTAAATAACTCAAATTGCTCCTTCTTTCTGAGGAAATTCAGATTTGCAATGCCCTGGGCCAGTATAAGGGAATCATTCATATAATTGTTCCAGAATAATTTTTTTGTTGTTCTCTGCTTCTGACTTTTTAGAAGCATCCTTTGTAAGTGATATGATGGAGTCGTATAGGGGCAGCGCTTCTTTGAGTGCCCCGGTCATATAATACGCTCGGGCCAGAATGAACATGGCATCCACATCCCGCTTCTGCATGTCTAAATAGGTTTTTAAAAGCGGAATGGCCGCTTCAGGACGGTCCAGTTCAAACACATACAGAACCGCCAGGGCATACAGGGGGCGGGCATATTTCTTATCGAGTTCAATAGCCCGTAAGTGGGCCGCCTCTGCCTGTGCAAAGAGATTGGCCTTTTCCTTCCCATAGGTAGATTTAGCTTCTATCGATGAGGCCAGTCCAAAAAGATAGTGAAGGGTTGCATCCTCAGGCATTAAATAGATAGCTTTTTTCAGTGTTTCCAGGGCCTCACCATAGAGCTTTCTATCCATTAAACGAACGGATAAAATCTTCCAATAAATCCCAACCTGGGCTACGTCTCGGGTATACCCTTCGATTCGGTCTCCATAGGTCGCAATGGCATCCTTCAGCCCCTCGATGGTTTCAGGTGGTGCACCGGCACTACCCATTTCTGAAATTCTCACCGCCAGGGCACCCCAACTCGCATTTCTTCGGATAATATAACCACCTATGGCAATAGCAATAATGCTTAATAGAACAAGTACCAGGATCCAGTTCTTTTTCATTCCATGTACCCCCGCAATCTGGGAACGAAACGCCGGTGCTGTTCCCGGAGCACCGCATTATCCACATGGGTATAAATCTGGGTAGTTGTTAAATCCGCATGACCCAGAAGTTCCTGAACCGAACGAAGATCCGCACCTCCTGCAAGAAGCTCGGTGGCAAAACTGTGACGAAGGGTATGCAGCTTCGAACTTATTCCTAAGGCAGTGGCAAGCTGGGAATAGTTTTTCCAGATCCCCTTCCGGGATAGACGTTTACCCCTGCGGCTTATAAAGAGCACCCTGCTTTTGATATGACGGGCTAACTGGGGCCGGGCCTCGTTAATGTAACGTTTCAGCCAGAACTCTGCTTCAGGGCCAAAGGGGACAAGCCGTTCCTTGCTTCCTTTGCCTACCACTCTGATGAGGGATTCAGAAAAATAAATATCCTGCAGGTTCAATTGTACCGCTTCAGAAATTCTAAGGCCGCAGGAATATATAAGTTCAAAGAGGGCCCTGTCCCGGACACCCCGGGGATTATCCAGGGGGATACTGGCAAAAAGGGTTTCTACGGTTTCCCGGGACAGCACCTTGGGTATCCGCTGGCCTTTCCGGGGGGATTCTAATAATGAAGCGGGATTATCCTGCCGCAGGCCCTGGTCAAGGAGGAACCGGAAGAAGGACCGTAAGGCGGAAATGGCCTTAGCAATAGACCGGGAATCAAGAGCTTGTACATCCCTGCGATACTCCAAATAGCGCTGTAAAACCTGGGCATCCAGGGTCAGTACATTCTGTTCCTGAAGGCTCAACCATTCCAGCAAACGCCCTATCTCCGCTTCATAGGTTTCAGCCGTCAGGGGAGCCCTATGCTCTATTGCGAGAAGCCGTGAATGATAGGCTGAAAGGAGACGGGCCGCTTCCATGGATCAGTATTCCTTTTTATCAGCAGCCTTTTCTGAACCAAGCAATTCCTGGGTAAATTTTCGTCCCCGGATGACCGTTGGTATTTCCAGGTCATCATCACCGATATTTCTGTGACTTAAAAACTCAGAAGTTTTTTTGCTTGTCATGGTTTGCCATTCATCATACCGAATGAAGTCACTGTCTATATCACGTTTTTTCTCAACCGATGCAGCCGCCGGCCTTGAAGGGACCTTTCCTGCTCCTTCAAATCCAGTTGCAATCACCGTTACCTGAACCTTGTCCTGTAAGGCAGGATTCAGAGCTGTACCAGAAATAATAATGGCATCTTCATCCGCATTGGCCGTAATGATCTGCACAATCTCCTGATATTCCGTGAGAGTGAGGTCCTCACCGCCACTTACATTGACCAAAATCCGACGGGAACCTTCTATACGACAATCTTCAAGGAGGGGATTATTGATCGCATTGGTAGCCGCATCCACAGCCTTGTTTTCCCCGGTGCCAACACCAATACCCATAAGGGCATCCCCTTGACCTTCCATGGTACTGCGCACATCGGCAAAGTCTATATTAATAATGCCAGGTATGGTTATCAGGTCAGAAATTCCCTGCACACCCTGGCGCAGCACATCGTCCGCAATCAGAAAAGCTTCTTTTATTGGGGTTCTTTTATCAACAATTTTTAATAGATGCTGATTTGGAATAACAATCAGGGTATCCACGGCCTGCCGCATCTTTGCAATACCCTCTTCAGCAAGGCGCATCTTATATTTCCCTTCAAATTCAAAGGGCTTTGTCACAACTCCGACCGTAAGGGCTCCTAATTCCTTTGCAACCGAGGCAATAACCGGTGCAGCACCCGTGCCCGTACCGCCCCCCATGCCTGCGGTAATAAACACCATATCAGCCCCTTTAAGGGCATTCGCGATCATATCCCGATCTTCCAATGCGGCCTTTTCACCAATCTCCGGTTTGCCGCCGGCACCCAGACCGGAGGTTAATTTGGAACCAATCGGCAGCTTAACCGGAGCATTGGAAAGCTCGAGAACCTGGAGATCCGTATTTGCGGCAATGAACTGGACATTTTTTAGTCCGCATTCAATCATTCGGTTCACCGCGTTGGAACCACCACCGCCTGCACCAATGACCTTAATCACCGTTGGGCTCGGTCCATTGGTTCGTTCTTCTAAAACTTCAATATTCATAATCCCCCCCAAACCACTTTATACTTTTCCGGTCCCCACCGGATTATTCTAAACCTTTAAAAAAACTCCTTTTTAAGCCACTCAGTTAGCCTGGAAATAAATGATACCTGCGACCGTTCACCCTTCCGCACATCCCCCCGTTCAGCAGGATGAAACACTTCCCGGTCTGCCCCCTCTAACACAAATCCAACCGCTGTGGCATAGGTGGGGTTCCGGTATTCTTCTACGAGGCCCCCCACAGAGAGGGGTACCCCGATCCGGACTGGCAGATTAAAAATATGGTGGGCCAATTCGGCTACTCCCATAAGCTGGGACCCGCCGCCGGTCAGCACGATGCCGCCTGCCAGGGGTCTATTCAAACTCAGCTTATCCAGTTTTTCTTTTGCAAGATGAAAAATTTCTTCCATCCTGGGCTGAATAATACGCAGGATCTGAAGCCGTGGAATAGAAACGGGGGGTCTGCCTCCCACACCGGGGACAAGCACATCCTCTTCACCATCCAGCAGGCTTTCCCAGCAGCATCCGGCCTGCATTTTAATTTTTTCCGCCGATTCAAAGGAAATATTTTTTAGAATCGAAAGATCGCTGGTTACCTGGGAGCCTCCCACAGGAATTGTGGCTGTGTAATAAGGGGCCCCCTCAGAATACACCAGAATATCCGTTGTTCCTCCACCAAGATCTATGAGGGCAACCCCTAATTCTTTTTCTTCAGGAGTTAAAACCGCCCGGCCCGCCGCAAGGGACTGCAGGATTAAATCCTGTACCCTAAAGCCAGCCCGGTTTACACATTTTACCAGGTTCTGGGCAGAGGTTACCGAGCCGGTAATAATATGAACCTCCGCTTCCAGCCGAACCCCAATCATATCCAGAGGATTCCGTATCCCCTTTTGATCATCCACGATATAGGTCTGTGGAATCACATGCAGGACCTGCCGGTCCATGGGAATTACCACTGCCCGGGCTGCTTCAATAACCCGATCAATATCCGCCTGGGCTATTTCTCTGGTTTCCCGGTTTTTGCCGGTTACTGCAACCACCCCCCTGGAATTGATGCCCTCAATATGGGAACCACCAATACCGGTATAACAGGCATGGACCTCCCGGCCACTCATCATTTCTGCGGCCTCAATCGCCGCAGCCACAGAGCGGAGGGTTGCTTCTATGTTAACCACCACACCCTTTCGCAGCCCCGTAGAAGGACTGGTTCCAATGCCGGTTATCTCAAGAGTACCATATTCATTTCGTTCGCCAATGATGGCACATACCTTGGTCGTCCCAATATCAAGACCGACCACCAAACCTTCGCTAGCCAGAGGAGGCCTCCTTAGTCCGGTACGAAATTGTACCTGTTCGGAAATCAATTTCATCCGTTTGAATGCCCTTGGATGCAAGCACATCCAGAACCAGCATCATATACCGAAGCACTTCTTCGTTCAACTCTGAACCAAGCCGGACCTTGCCCATGTGATTTGCAGGATAAATCACCAGTTCATAACCGCCGTAGGTTTTCTGTTGTATCCGGAATTCAGAAATGGTTTGCAGCAAGGCCGGGTTGTTTTTTTCAAGCAATTCCAGGGATGCAAAGAAGTTTTTAAGATACCCAGGAAGCTTAATACCGGGGACCACCTGATCGAACACAAGGCCTGAAACGAGGGGCAAGGCAGAATTAATCTCGCCACCGACCTTAAACACCACACCCTGTCTATCAATATAGATGGGAACCAGTTTACCAGAGACCTTTGCCAGCGACACTGCAACAGCGGTCCGTTCAGTAACCACAATATCTACCGAATTAGGAAAATGTTTTATGATAGAAACCGATGCAATACTTGGGATGGACCGCAAAGTCTCAGATACCTTGGCAGCATTAAGACTCATATAGCTGGTTGACTCATTTATGCCAGCATAACGCAATAGATCATCCCGGGGTATCCCCTGTACTGAATTTAAGCGTACTGAAGCCAGAGGAAGGAAAGGAACGATGCCGACATAGTAGAACAGTTCGATTCCCAATAAAATTGCAAGAATGATGGTAATACGCTTAAGGATCCCTTCTTTCTGGGAGTGGGGACGCGCCTCTGCTTCGACAGTTACATATTGATCGAGGAACAAAAAACCATCAGACATTGGAAGCCTCCATTTTTACAATCCTTCTAGAACCATTTACCAGCAAACCCGCCGCTCCAAGCATCATTGCAAGGGAGGAACCGCCGGCAGAAAAGAACGGCAAGGGCACACCGGTGGCAGGGACAACTCCTGCTACAACAGCCACATTTAGAATAATCTGGGAAATCAGCATTGTGGCGATACCAAATAAAAGCAGTCTGACAAATACTGTATCACCCCGTAAGGCAATCCGATACGAGCGGACCATGAGAAAGGCAATTAAAACAAAGAAAAGCGTTACACCGATAAACCCAAGTTCTTCTGTAAAGGAAGAAAAGATAAAATCGGATTGAATTTCCGGAACACTTGCAATTTTACGCTGTCCCTGACCAATCCCCTTACCCCAGAAACCTCCAGACATAATCGTTATAATAGAAGCACGGACCTGATAACCCGCGCCAAGGGGGTCCCATTCGGGCCTTATGAAATTGATGAGCCGGCTTAACCGGTGTTCCTTTGTTAAAATCATAATTATTACAAAGGGGGCTGATACCAGGGCCAAAGTGATAAAGTATCGGAACCGGACTCCAGCAAGAAAGAAAATCGCCATAGCATTGATGAATAAAAATGAGGCGGTAGAAAAATTATTTTGCAGATACACAACCAGGAAAAAGGCAAACACCATTATTGTAAGCGGCAGAGTTGTTTTGCTGCTTTCATACAGATTTTCCTGTTTTTTATCAAACATATGGGCCAGATATAAGGGCAGAACAATTTTAGCTAATTCTGAGGGCTGAAAAGAAAATTGCCCCAGGTTTATCCAACGGGTTGCTCCATTTTTTTCAATACCTATACCAGGAATAAGGGGTAATATGCACAGAAACAGGGTACCTAACACGAGGGGCTTTATAAATTTTCTGATAAGTTCCAAATTGATCCTGGAAGCAATAATAAACAACAGGAGACCAGGAATAACAAACATAAGCTGGCGACGGATAAAATAGTTACTATCATTAAAGGCACGCTGAGCATAGGCATAGCTGGCTGAATACAGGGTTACCAGCCCGATGCCAAGAATGAGAAGTATGACACTAACTAACAGCGGATCGGACTGTTTCTTAACTCCGGCCCACTCCATCCCCAGATTATAATTTGTCATTGTATTTTCAAAGTAGAAAGTGCAATAAGGGCAAAGAGCCCTCCCAGGATCCAGAACCGGATAACGACCTTTGTCTCGGCCCATCCGGACAATTCAAAATGATGATGCAGGGGTGCCATCTTAAAGATGCGCTTTTTGCGCAATTTATAAGATACCACCTGCAATACGACCGATAAACCTTCTAGAAGGAAGACACCGCCAATGATAAGGATGAGGATTTCCTTCTTGATAATAAGGGAAAGAACAGCCATCACACCGCCCAGTGAAAGACTTCCCACATCTCCCATGAAGACCTCTGCGGGGTGTGCATTAAACCACAGGAAACCAACACTGGCACCCACGATAGCAAGACAGAATATGGTTAATTCTCCCGCCCCGGGGATATAGGGAATTCCCAAATAGGCTGCATAGTCAGCCCGGCCGCTCAAATAGGTCAGGATTGAAAGGGCGATAAACACTAAAATCACAAGGCCGATGGCGAGCCCATCCAGACCATCGGTTAAATTAACCGCATTGGATTCCCACACAAGCAGCACAACCGCAAAGGGAATCCAGACCCATCCCAGATTAATCACAGGATTTTTAAAGAAGGGGATGTACAGCTGGGTAATATGGGCATCTTCAGAATAATAGAGGGTTAAAACTATGACAAAGGCAACTCCAAATTGGCCCACCAGTTTAGCCCATGCTGGCAGCCCCTTTGAATTCTTTTGAGTAACCTTAAGATAGTCGTCCACAAATCCAATCGCACCAAAACCTACAAAGCCCGCCAGAGTCAGCCATACATAGAAATTATGAAGGTCCTGCCATAATAGAACTGCCACAAGGACAGAAAGGATGATTAGCACTCCGCCCATGGTAGGGGTGCCGCCCTTTTTTAAATGCGATTGGGGACCATCGTCCCGTATAGCCTGGCCTACTTTTAATGTCCTTAAGGCTTCAATAATTCTTGGCCCAAATAAAAATGAAATAAACAGGGCAGTTAAAGCTCCATAGGCAGCCCTGAAGGTTAAATAGCGAAACACATTCAGGGGAGTAAAATACTTTACCAAAGGATATAAAAATTCAAGAAACACCCTATACTCCTTGATTTTTCACAATATCGGTTAATCGTTCCAGGGCAACACCCCGGGACCCCTTGAGCAGAGCCAGGTCACCTTGGACCAAAGATTCGGCTAATGTACTTTTTAACAAATCCATATCAGTGGTATGCAAGACCTGGTGCGTACAGGTTTCGGCAATAAGGTCCTGCATACAGGCTGTTTCAGCACCAAAAAGGTAGATGATATCTGC
>JAAYUZ010000092.1 GCA_012517385.1 Treponema sp.
AGTTTCTTCCCAAACAGAGTAGCTGCCATGAATCACCAGCGGTACAATGGGAGCCTCTGCAAGGGTCGCAAGCTTGAAAGCCCCAGCCTTAAAGGGTAAGAGTCCCTGACCTCGACTCCGGGTACCTTCAGGGAAAATGATCATAGAGAGGCCATTTTTAATCCGTTGAGCACCCCGTTCTATGGCTCGTTTACTCTGGGCAATATTTTTACGGTCTATAAAAAGGCCCCCCAATAATAATACCCATAGATTCACAAAGGGAAGAAAAAGCACTTCCTTTTTAGCAATAAAACCAAAACGGCGGGGTATATACGCCAGGGCGAGAATCACATCAAAATCGCCGGGATGATTTCCGACAAAACAGAGCGATCCTTTAGCAGGAATATGTTCCAGCCCTTCAACGGTAACCAGGGCTCCGGTTCCCCAAATAACCGCCTTTGCCCACCAGCTTGCAAAGTGCATTAGGAGCCAGTCCGTTAGTCTTTTAAGACTGACAAGAGATACTACAAAAAGAACGATGCCGAGGGGCAATACAATGAACACTGAAAGCCAGAAGCAGGTGAAAAACAGAATAGTTTTAATAATGGAGCCAGTCCGTTTCATAAGGGTCTCCTCTACATTGGTTATTCTACCAGGGCCGCCAGTTTTTCCCGTATAAACTCGCTTTTTTCCTGAAGGCCGATTGCCCCGGTCTGCAGGATCAGCACATTCGGCTGTTTTGGATCCAGCTTCACCTTACCGGCACTTTCTTTCATCAACCTGATGAGCCGGTCTACTTTTACCCTGGAGACCTTGGCAAATTCAATACGTACAAGCCCGCCCCGTTCTTTAAGGGCAGCAATTGCCAGGTCTTTGCAGATGATGCGAATTTCTGCCAGGGAAAGGAGACTCTGTACCACATCCGGCAGTGGACCAAAGCGGTCCAGAAGTTCCGCATACACCTGTTCTAATTCGTCACGGCTCTGGATTGCGGCAATCTTTTTATATACTTCCATTTTTTCCTGGGCCGAATCAATATAGGAGTCAGGTATGAAGCCTGAATATTCGAGTTCCAGGTAGGTTTCGTTTTCTACCTCATAGTTGGTATCCTGCAGCCGTTGGACCGCTTCATCGAGGAGCCGCAGATACATATCAAAGCCGACTGAATATATATCCCCCGATTGTTCCCGGCCAAGGAGGTTGCCCGCTCCCCGGATTTCCATGTCCTTCATGGCAATTTTAAAGCCCGAACCAAGCTCGGTAAAATCAGAAATGACCTGGAGGCGCTTCATGGCCAGTTCAGAGAGGGCCTTATCCTTGGGATAAAACAGGTATGCGTAGGCAATACGGTCAGAACGGCCAACCCGTCCCCGCAGCTGATAGAGCTGGGATACGCCGTACATGTCTGCCCGGTCTATAATAATCGTATTAACATTAGGGATATCGATGCCATTTTCGATAATGGTCGTAGAAACAAGCACATGGAAGCCCCCATGAATAAAGCGGTGCATCACATCTTCCAGTTCATGGGGATCCATCTGTCCATGGGCAATATCGATAAGCATTTCCGGCACAATCCGTTCAAGCATCCGGCGGACCTCATCCAGGCTTTCTACCCGGTTATGCAGATAGAACACCTGTCCTCCCCGTTCTACCTCCCGCCTTATGGCCGCCGCAATCCGGTCTTCGTTGAACTCATCGATGGTGGTTTCCACCGGATGACGGTTATAGGGAGGTGTGGTCAGCAAACTCATGTCCCGGATTTTTAGGAGGCTCATGTGGAGTGTCCGCGGTATGGGTGTAGCGCTCAGGGTCAGGCAGTCGATATTCGTTTTTAACTCCTTGAGCCGTTCCTTATCCTTAACGCCAAATCGTTGTTCCTCGTCGATAACAAGGAGCCCTAAATCCTTAAAGACCACGTCCTTTTGTATAATCCGATGGGTGCCCACCAGGATATCGATTTCGCCCTTCTTTACAGCCTCCAGGGTTTTCCGAGCCTCCGCCTTGTCTACAAAGCGGGAAAGCATCCCAAGCCGCACCGGGAACTGGGCAAACCGTTCCTGAAAGTTTTCATAGTGCTGCTCTGCCAGGATCGTGGTGGGTGCCAGAAAGGCTACCTGTTTTCCCCCCATCACGGCTTTAAAACAGGCTCGGACCGCAACCTCGGTTTTCCCGTACCCCACATCGCCGCAGACCAGCCGATCCATGGGAAAGGGACTCTCCATGTCCCGTTTGATTTCTTCTACGCACCGGAGCTGATCCTCCGTTTCTTCATAAGGAAAGGCGGCTTCAAAGGCGGTTTGCCATTCCGTATCCTTGGGGAAGGCATAGCCCTGGACAGCCTTTCGTTTTGAATAGAGGTCTATAAGCCGCTGGGCTATGTCTTCTACGGACTTTTTTACCCGGTTTTTTCGGTTTTCCCAGCTTTTTGATCCCAGCTTATCTAGGCGGGGTGCATTTCCTTCGTTGCCGATATACCGCTGAACCAGGTTTACCTGTTCTATCGGAACGAAGACATATTCTTCGTCCGCATATTCCAGTTTGATATAATCCCGTTCATTGCCCAGGGCTTTAATCCGTTCTATACCCTTAAAAAGACCTATTCCATAGTTTACATGAACCACATAATCGCCGGGGTTCAGTTCCACGAAGGTATCGATGGCCGCACTTCTGGCATGCTTTAACGAACGGGGAATCCGTTTCCGCCGGCCGAATATTTCGTTTTCCTGGACCACCATGAGTTTAATGTCCGGCAGGGCAAAACCTGTTGCCAGGGGCAAAACCATGACGGCAACCGGGAGTTCCTTAAGGAGTTCTTCCAGTCTCAGGGCCTGACTTTCTGACTCCGCACTGACCACAATCTGCCAGCCATCCTTGATAAGGTTGGCAAATTCTTCCTTAAGGTAGGTAATATTTCCAAAAAAACTGCGGGGTGGGTCACAGGATAGGATGAGCCTTGTGGCACCCGATTCGCCTGAACCTTTTATTGTTTGAAAGGAAATTCGCCGCGGAGATGCCTGGGCCAGGGACGTAAAATGCAGCAATATACGGTTCGGTGCGGGCACGGGCCGTTCCCGCCGGGCCTTTCGGTATAAACCCTCGTATTCCCGTTCAAGGCTTTCCTGGGCATTTTCCAGCCGTTCCTTATCTACAAAAACAACCGTGGCGGTCTCGGGAAGATACTCCAGCAGGGTCGCCTGCCGTTCAAAGGCGAGGGAATAAAAAAGTTCTTCCCCGGAAAAGGCTTTTCTGTTTTCGAGGGTCTCAAGAAAATCGAGTCTGGCGTCCTTAAATTCATCAAACTGGAGGAGATTATGCTGTAATGTAGAAATCCGCTCCTCTGTCCAGAGCACCTCCTTAAGGGGCCGCAGTATCAATTCGTTTACCCGTTCCAGGCCGCTCTGATCCTCCGGATTAAAGCGTTTAATGGATTCGATCCGGTCAAAATCAAAGAGGACCCGGTAAGCATCTGTATCGCCCGCCATGAGGATATCCAGCACTTCACCACGGAGGGCAAATTCACCATAGACCTGGACCTTGGGTACCCGGGTATATCCAAAATGGATTAAAGTCTCAGACAGTTGCACCGTATCAATTTTTTGGCCAGGACGCAGGGTTTGCAGGAGGGGCTTTACATATTCCGGAGGCGGCAGGGGGGTAAGAAAGGCCCGTTCTGAACACACAAGGAGGGGCATATACCCGGAACAGAGTTGGGAGAGTATTCGACTTCGTTCACCAAAGGTTGCAGAT
Organism: Treponema sp.; assembly: GCA_012517385.1. Classification (GTDB taxonomy): domain Bacteria; phylum Spirochaetota; class Spirochaetia; order Treponematales; family Breznakiellaceae; genus Gracilinema. Next base: position 3,730 of record JAAYUZ010000092.1, read on the forward strand.
GCAGGAGCCAGATCCCGATAGGGGATAGTCCCCCACCAGGGGAAGATGTCAGGATTTTGACCTGCGGAAGCTAAATCGGTAGCCACAGCCTCTGCTTCCTGTTCTGTGGGGCATACTACGAGAATTGGGCCTGGAGCCTTTGCAGCCAGTTCAGCAATCAGGATAGAGGCAAAGGAGCCATCTGCCCCTTCCAGTTCCAGGGGAAACCGATTACTGCTGAAGGCGGATAAAACGTCCTGGATGTTTTTAGATTTTCGTATTCTGCTCTGCAAAGCAGGAAATAATAAGGTATTCATACTGATTTACCGATTATGGTAATATATCCGTATGATGGAGTTTCGATGTGAAACCTTGGAATAAATGCACACTAGCCGCCTCGTTATTCTTATTCTGCATATCCTTTTCTGTACAGGCTCAGGATATTGATTTTTCGATCCGGTATTTTGAAAAACGGGTCTATTATGCCGGACAGGGACCTATTTTCATTCAACTCACACTCACCAATAAGAGTGCATCCACTTATCGGTTTTATCTTGCAGATGAGCGGGTCTTTTCTATAGATTTCGATGTCCGGACCATGACAAACCGTAGTTTGGAACCTTCGGAAATTCTTATCAGAAAGCGAACGCAAAATCAACAGGTCTTTTTTAGAGAGGTTTTAATTCAAAGCGGAGAATCCTTTTCCTTCACCGAAGACCTCAATGAATATGCTAAATTAGACCAGACCGGGTCCTATGTGGTACAGGCCCGGCTCTATCCGCAGTTATATCAGACAACCAGTAAAGTTAATAATCCAGTTCTAGAGTCGAACCGTCTTGCATTAACCCTGCGTCCGGCCCCTCTGGCAGAACCTGGGAAACCAGCCCCGTCCCTGGATGCGGATACCAATGCTATTTTAGTGCGTCAAAACCTTCCCCCTGATCAGGTTATCGAATATATTCTCACCGCCCGCCAGAAGGGACAGTGGGAAAAATTCTTCCTGTATCTAGATCTGGAAGCAATGCTCAGTCGAGACGGGGTCCGTAAACGGCAATGGATGGCCGAATCGGAAGAGGGACGGCAAAAGATGCTGGAACGCTACCGTTCTGACCTGAAAAATGCTATAGTAGATGGAGACATTGCTACCATACCGATTGAGTTTGCTGTAGAGCGGACCAATTATGGCGCAGAAGAAGGTACCGTTACCGTACTTGAAAAATTCCGGTATGGAACCTTAGTAGAACGAAAACGGTATACCTACTATGTACGTCGTAAGGATGGTATCTGGGTAGTGGTCGATTATTCTGTAATAAATCTGGGGACAGAATGAAACTATTATTAGTTATTGCTTCCGATGAGACCTACAGCTTTATCGCTTCCTATGTACGTCCCCTGGGCTTTGAGCTGATACGCTATCGGCATCCCCTAAAAGCAATGGATAATATCGATGAGGTTGATCCTGACGGGGTTATTATCAGCGGCGAGGATTTTCCCCGGCACTGGAAGACCCTGGTACAGTTTATCCGAAGCGAACGCCCCAAGGATAGGACCGCCATAGTAATATTAAAGGGACCAAATTTCCCCTTCGAAGAAGCTGCAAAGGCATCCTATATAGGGGTAAGCGGCATTGTCTCAGATAAGCTATCAAATCCTGAAGAATTAGATCGTCTGCAGGGGATCCTGAGCCGCTATTTACCGATAGAAGATGGCCGCCGGTCAAAACGGATCCGGCCTAAACCCTGGGATCGTTTCGGATTTGTCGCATGCAATCCGGTGGACCACACCTTTATTACCGGCAGCATAGAAACCATTTCTTCCACAGGGCTTTCTTTTCTTCCTGACAATGCACCCTCTATCCAGCAACTGGGCCTTGACACCCTGCTGACCGAATGCTCCCTCAGAGTTGGGGATAAGATCCTTTCACCGGTTTGTAAGCTTGTTAGAACCGGGAAAATTGTATCCTTTCACTTTGAGTCATTTCCCGAGGGTGAACAAACTATTTTAAATGACTATATCCAGAGCAGACCCTTACGGGAGCGCAAATATATTCAAGATCACCCCGATTATGATGAGGTTTGAAAAAAGATCCTTTTAAAATGATCATCGTTTAATTGATGAAGCTCCTCTTCTGTATAGGGCATGCAGCCCGCTTCGGATCTGAGCATGGCAGCGGTCCGTACCACGGTAAAAATATCCCTGTATGTGGAATAAGGTTGTCCACGCAGGGGCTGGTAGGGAGCATCGGTTTCGAAGAGAAGCATATCCTGCGGCAATAGAGCGCAGGCACGCATGGTTTTCCGGTGATTTAAAGCAATAGTTGTACCAAAGGAGCAATATGCTGCAATTCCCCGTTTGCGGAGCGCCAGGGCTTCTTCGTAGGTTCCCGAATATGAATGAAGCACCACAGCAGGAAGGGCTGCCAATTGTTTTGAATATGTAAAAACTTTATGCATCGCCCTTCTCAGATGAAGGACTAGTGGAAGTCCCCTTGCTTTAGCAAGCTCAAGCTCGAGAATAAAGAGTTCATCCTGCATCGGCTCAGTAGACTGATAGGCTTCATTGTATAAATCAAAACCAACTTCCCCAATGGCTGAAAGCACCCCCGACTCTGCAAATTGATACATAGACTCTAGTGAAGCCCTTACCGAGCGGGGTTCTACAAGTGGAAGCTGGGGATGCACACCAAAACAGAGGGCTATCGAAGGGCCGCCCACATGGGCAGCCTGTTGTGCTAATTCCTTATGATAATACAATTCATCTCCATTCCAACTGCTGGCAGCAACGGTAAGATTCAAGGCATTACGTTCAGCCTCCGCATTGGGCTGGGAGCCCTTCATATCAAAGGGATGACAGTGGGCATCACTGGGCATAGGAATACTATAACATGGGAACCCCAGCTTAGAAAGGGTAAACCTCAAGTCTCCTTTTGCCGATATCTATAACAGGAGGATGCACATGAAACGCTATTGCATCAAATGCGAAACCGGTAGGGTTGAATTCCTTGACATCCTGTATGAGACAGATAGTGGCTATATGACACGGGTAGTCCGTGTAAAAGATGGCTATGAAAAAATTATAGAAGAATTTATGCCCCATCATCTGTTTGATCTTTGTGTAAAGACAGGCTATCTGTACGAAACCAAGGAAGCCGCCAGTTCAGTGGCATAATCTCATCACTGGTTTAATGCGGGGCTGTCTTTTCAGCCCCATTTTATTTTACCTCTACCTTTTCTACTTCCTTTGCAGCAATACGCACTCCCCCAGCCTTGAGCCCCTTCACAAGATAATCCTGCAATTTAATGGTTTCCCTCGTCACCTTAAGCCGGGGTTTGGGTACATAGGTTACAACCAGGCTTCCCTTCTCACGGGTATCCACATGAAGAACAATAGATCCTTCGGGAACAAGGGTGTACTCCTTATTCATGATCCAGCCTTCTATGACACAGCGTTTGATATAGGGATAACCCGTTTCAGCTTCTTTGTAGATTACCGAGAACACTGTTTTAGAGAGTTCTTCCTTATCAGCAATACCAATCCACCAGGCATGTTCTCCAACAAAAATCTTTTCCGGCAGATCAATAACACTGTAGGTTCCGTTGTTCCGTAAAACCAGGATACGGTCAAAGGGAGAGACCTGGGCTACCGTTGAACCCGTATTTACAGAGGTTCCGAGATACCCCGTTTCGGCATCGTACCGCAGTTCCAGATCCTTCTTAACCACTTCCTTTACATCAATCTTATTAAAGGATTCTACCTTAGTTTTCCGCTTGCCCCTTCCCAGTTCTTCGTTTGCTTTTATTTTGGTGATGATGCCATCCAGGAATGCGGTGGCATAGGCGGTGATATTTTTAAGGTGACCTTCAATTTCCGCAATCCGAGCCTTTATTTCCTTAAGTTCTGCCTTAGCTTTGTTGATATCATATAAAGAAATACGCCGGATTGGAATTTTAAGGAGATGCTCCACATCCTCTGGGCTCACGCCTCGTTTACCGATTTCTTTCATAAAGGGCTTAAAGCCGTCTATCACAGCCTTTTGTACCGCCTCGGCGGTTTTCATTTCCTCAATAGCCTTATAGATTCGCTCTTCAATAAAAATCCGCTCCAGGGTTCGCAGATGGACCTTGTCCAGCAGTTCGGACCGTTCCAGTTCCAGTTCTTTTGTGAGGATGGTGACGAGCTGTTTTGCATGATACTCAATTACTTCGGTTACGGTCATGATGGTAGGCATACCATCCTTTATTACAAGGAGGTTCACCGAAATCGTTTGTTCGCACTCGGTAAAGGCATAGAGGGCGTTCACCGTTTCCTCCGAATAGACGCCCCGGGCGAGTTTTATCTCAATTTCCACATTCTCGGTGGTAAAATCTGAGATGGACTGAATTTTGATCCGCCCCGCCTTAGCTGCGGCTTCTATGCTGGCTATGAGACTCTCCGTCGTCGAACCATAGGGGAGTTCCCTGATAAGGATGCGCTTTGGATCAGATACATCAAGTTTCGCACGGACCACCACCTTGCCATTGCCGTCCCGGTAATCGGAAACATCCATGAGACCGCCGGTGGGGAAATCCGGATAGAGTTTGAATTTTTTACCCCCAAGGCAGGCCTTTTCGGCCTCGAGGACTTCAACAATATTGTGTGGGAGTATCCTTGTAGACATACCCACCGCAATACCTTCCGCTCCAAGGACAAGCACCACCGGTATTTTAGCGGGAAATACCACCGGTTCCTTGTTGCGTCCATCGTAGGAATCGACCATGGGGGTAAGCTTTGGATTATAGAGCAGTTCCTTTGCCAAGGGGGTGGCCCGGCATTCAATATACCGGGCTGCAGACGCCTCATCGCCGGTGAAAATATTACCAAAGTTACCCTGTTTATCGATAAAGAGGTCCTTGTTTGCCAGAACTACCAGGGCTGATCCAATGGAAGCATCCCCATGGGGATGGTATTTCATACAGTGGCCTACCACATTAGCGACTTTGTGGAATTTGCCGTCATCCATCTCAAAAAGGGAGTGCAGGATACGACGCTGTACCGGCTTTAGGCCATCCTCCAGATCGGGAATTGCCCTGTCCTTAATAACATAGGATGCATATTCAATAAAGTTTCTATCAAAGAGGGTTTTAATATACGCCATGGTGCTTCCTTAATTTATATCTGCAATCAAATTTTTCATGATATAATCCCGCCGTTCCGGGGTATTTTTACCCATATAGAATTCCAGCACCTGGGGGACCGCTTTTAAGGTGTTAATTGTAACCGGCACAAGCCGCATATCCTTACCGATGAATTGGCCGAACTCCTTGGGACTTATTTCGCCCAGGCCCTTAAAACGGGTTACCTCACAACCAGACCCCAGGGCTTTTACTGCCTCGTCCCGCTCCTTTTCGCTATAGCAATACCTGGTTTCTTTTTTGTTTCGAACCCTAAAGAGGGGTGTTTCCAGAATATACACATGGCCCTGGGTGACGAGTTCTTCAAAGAATGAAAGGAAAAAAGTGAGCAGAAGGTTCCGGATATGGAACCCGTCAAAGTCCGCATCGGTAGCGATGACGATTTTTGCATACCGCAGGCCGCTTACATCATTTTCGATGCCCAAGGCCATCATCATGTTGTAAAGCTCTTCATTTTTATAAATAGCGGTCCGTTTTTTGCCATAAATATTTTCAGGTTTCCCCCGGAGGGCAAAAATCGCCTGGGTCATAACATCACGACTTGATACCATGGACCCCGCCGCCGAATCTCCCTCAGTAATAAAAATGGTCGATTCGGCTCCTTTAGGACCATCTTCCAGGTGGTATTTGCAATCCTTTAGTTTCGGGATTTTTAGGGCAATTTTTTTTGCCGCCTCCCGGGCCTCTTTTTTTACCACATTAAGTTCGGTCCTGAGCTTTTCGTTGGCTATAATTTTAAGTTCAAGCTGTTTCGCCGCTTCGATGTTTTTATGGAGCCAGTCCTCTACGGCACTCTTAACTTCCTGGACAATCCAGGGCCTGATATCCGAGTTCCCCAGCTTATTCTTTGTCTGGCTTTCAAAGACCGGATTTTTTAGCTTAACCGCTATAGCTGCGGTGGTCCCTTCCCGGACATCTTCGCTTTTATAGTCCTTTTTAAAAAAAGTCTGTATTCCCTTTAAAAAGCCTTCCTTAAAGGCAGACAGATGGGTTCCACCGTCGGAGGTGTACTGGCCGTTTACAAATGAAAAATATTCTTCGCCATAGTTATTCGTATGGGTAAAGGCGAATTCAAGCCGTTCTCCCTTATAATACCCCACAGGATAAATAATATCGGTGCCCGTTTCTTCATTTAACAGATCCAGGAGTCCATTTTCAGATTTATATACCTGACCATTGAATCGAAGGGTGAGTCCTGCATTCAGATATGCATAGTTCCAAATTCGTTTTTCTATAAATTCCAGATTAAATTGATACTCCCCAAATATTTCCTTGTCTGGAGTAAACTCCACATAGGTGCCATCCCGCTGGCTATCCTTCAGCTTTCCCTTCCGTTCATTCTGCAAGATTCCCTGCTTAAAAAGAGCTTCGGCGAAGGCTCCATTCCGTATGGCAACCACCCGAAAATGGGATGAAAGGGCATTTACCGCCTTTGTTCCTACCCCGTTTAATCCAACAGAAAATTGGAACACATCATCGTTGTACTTTGCCCCCGTATTGATCACCGAGACACATTCAACCACCTTTCCCAGGGGAATTCCGCGGCCATAATCCCGAACCTTCACGGTTCCATCCTTCACTTCCACTTCTATGGTATCCCCATACCCCATGATATATTCATCAATGGCGTTATCGATTACTTCCTTGAGAAGTATATAAATACCATCATCGGGATTGGAACCGTCCCCAAGCCGGCCGATATACATACCGGTCCTGAGCCGTATATGTTCCAGGGACGAAAGGGTCTTAATTTTCGATTCATCGTAGTTGTTTTGTGAAGCCATATCCTAGTGTACCATAAATATAAAAAAATTAGTCCAGAACATGCTGGAGACTTTGTATTTTATCAGAAAGTTCATCAATACGATGCTGGGCATCGGCAATAAAGCGCCTTTCCCGTTCCTGACGCAATTCATGTTGCTTAATTGTTTCCTGGAGCTTCCCAATCTCATGCTGCATTTTTGCAATTTCCAGTTCTGTTGTAAGGATTTCTATCTGGCGAGCGATACTTAAAAGATCCTTTTTAACGAGTTGTATCTCATCAATCATTGGTTGTATAGCCGGATCAATGGAACCAATCTCAGCATCAGACTCTGAAAGCTTTTTCCCCGTTATCTCAAAGAGGTTTTCAAGCTCATCCTGAACTTTCTGCAGCCCTTTTTCCAGATTTTTCTTAGACCGAATCGGATTACCCTCAACACCAAGCTGTTGGAAGTCCCTTTCCAGTGCATCCAGGGATTGGGACAATACATCCAATTCTGTCCGCCCACTGGTTACAGCCTTTAGGGTTGCAGCAGCCAGGTTCATCAAATTAGCCGCTTCTTCCTGTAGTTCATAATCACCGAGGGATGACTGTAACAGGGTCTCCCCAGCTTTCTGAGAGATTTTTTTTATTTCCCGCTCTTTTCCTGCTCGCCCCGCATGCAGCACCAGTTTTCGGCTCTGTTTACCGATAAATGAGAAGAAATCCTTCGACTCTTCCTGTTCTAACAGGGATAGATGGTCCTCGGTTTCTTCCAGTTGATGAATGAGGGCCTCATACTGCTGCTTAAGCGGAAAAATCACTTCCGGGACTTCAGTACAGGTGAGCACAGAAACCCCTAATGCAACCTGCTGGATAGTCAGATCCTTTTCATCACTTCTTATGCGCTGAGATAGCTCTTTATGCTTACTCTTTAAAGCCTTTTCTTTTGTGAGCAAGCTTTCAAGCTTTTCTAATGTTCCCCTGAGTTCCCTTTCTTCCCGATCCAGACGGCTATATTCTGCAAGTTCATCCCGGAAAGGAGATCCTTGAACAGCACCTTTAGAGAGGGCTTCCTGGCCAAGACTTTTAAAAAGCTGAACCAGCTGTTTTTCGTAGCTTTCCTGCTTTTTTTTCAGTTCCACGAGCCGTTTTTTACGTTCTTCCATAATTTTACTATACGCTATAGAAGTTTTTCTTGACAATCCGTCAAGACGGCCCCATCATGTAAAAATCGAAGGAGACGCCACCATGAGCTACACCACGGATCTTATCAAGAACCTATCGTTAGCCGGTCACGGCGGTACCGGCAAAACAACCCTATTTGAACGGCTGCTGTTTGCCGGCGGGGTAATTCCAAAGCCTGAAACAGTCGAGTCAGGAAAAACCGTCAGTGATTCCACACCAGAGGAAATTGAACGGAAAATTTCAATCTATGCAGCCCTGGCTCATATAGATTGGAAGGGTAAAAAAATCAATATGTTTGATACCCCCGGCTCCTCTGATTTCATCGGGGATGTTATTCTGGCTATCAGAGCCTCCGAGTTTACCCTGGTCACCGTAGATGCCCGATCGGGGGTGCAGATTGAAACCCTGAAAATCTGGCGATTTTTAAATACTCGAGGCAAGCCTCGTGGTATTTACATCACCAAACTGGATGATGACAGGGCAAATTTTGAATCCACCCTGCAGGATATTAAGGAAAAACTTAAGATCGATCCGGTTCCATTCTTCCTGCCCATGGGATCTAATGGAAATTATAAGGGCATTATCGATGTTTTGAATGAAAAAGCCTACTTTGTTCAAAACGACGGTCTGGAAAAAGAAGGGCCGATCCCGGCTGAATATAAAGAAGCGGTAAATGACGCCCGGCAACGGCTCATCGAGGCCGCAGCAGAGGGGGACGATACCCTCATGGAGCATTATATTGATAAGGGGTCCCTGGATGCGGAAGAAATGCATACCGGTCTCATTGAAGCCCTGGCTGAGCATAAATATATTCCCGTGTTCTGTGGAGTCCCGGTAAAGAACTCTGGTTTAATTCCCCTGTTAGACTTTATCTCTGATATCGGACCGGATCCTCGGACCGCCAGTGATACGGCCCTGCAGCCTGATGGGACAGAAAAATCCGTAGCTATAGATCCCGAAAAGCCCTTTGCAGCCTTCGTGGTTAAAACAACCTATGATCAATTTTCGGGAAAAATTTCCTGGCTTAAGATTTTTAAGGGGAAAATTCATGCCGATTCAGAAGTTTTCGATGTCACCGAAAATAAAAAAGAAAAAATTGGCAAGCTCTATATCTGCCAGGGAAAGAAACTGGAAGAAGTTCAAGAACTGTATGCCGGAGACATCGGAATTATAACCAAATCAGCGAATCTTAAGACAAATGATACCGTAACAGATCCTGCCAATCCTTTAAAATTTGTTCCATTACGACTACCCGAACCGGTCCATTCCGTTGCGGTGAATGCGGTTCAGAAACGAGATGAGGACAAGCTGGGAGAGTACCTTCTGCGGGCTACTGAAGAGGATAAAACCCTGCGGTATGAATACAATACCGAAACAAAGGAAGCGGTCCTTTCCGGCATGGGTGAACTTCATGTGTCTATTGTACTTGATAAGATTAAACAGAATCAGAAGATTGAGGTTCAGACCCATGTTCCTCGGGTAGCATACCGAGAAACGATCACAAAAAAGGCCGGCGCTGAATATACCCATAAAAAACAAACCGGCGGACATGGCCAGTACGGTAAGGTAGTATTGGAAATTGCACCACTCCCCCGGGGTGAAAATTACCGGTTCATCAATGCCATCTTTGGCGGGGCCATATCTAAGGGCTACATTCCTGGTGTAGAGAAGGGTATCCATGAAGCGATGAATAACGGTGTCCTTGCCGGATATCCCGTTGTAGATGTGGAAGTAAAGATTGTTGATGGTAAAGAACATCCAGTTGATTCTTCCGAATTAGCCTTTAAACTTGCAGCCAGAAATGCATTTAAGGAAGCCATGAAACAGGCTAATCCAACCCTTCTGGAACCGATTATGAACTTGACCGTTTTTGTGGAAGATAAATACATGGGGGATGTCATGTCCGATCTTTCAGGAAAACGGGGTAAAATTCTGGGGCAGCAATCAATAGGTGGTGGTATCGAAGAAATCCGGGCTCAAGTACCCCAGGCGGAGTTGCTCCGTTATTCAATTGACCTGCGGTCCATGACCAGCGGTACGGGCTCCTTCAGTGTGGAATTTGATCATTATGCCCCAATTTCTGGAAAGATTGCCGAAGAGGTTATAAAGGCAGCTCAGGCATTCAGAGTCCAGGAAACGGAGGAATAGCAAGGATAAGTGCGGATTTAGCCGCGCAAAAAAGGAGGTGGGAGCTGTTCAAACTGAACAGCTCCTTTTTTTTAAGAACGTTCAGAGATGGGGACAAAGGGTAAACGGGGCTGCACACATTTATAGGCAGGTCGTATGATCCTTCCTCCGGAAATAATTTCTTCCAATCGGTGGGCACACCAGCCTGCGACACGGCTTATTGCAAAGATTGGGGTATACAATTCCGTGGGGATACCGAGCATGTGATACACGAAGCCTGAATAGAAGTCCACATTGGTACAGATAGCCTTGTCTGAACCTTTTACTTGCTTAAAAACCCTAGGTACCAGGCTTTCTATTGTTCGATATAGGTTAAATTCCTCTTTGAAACCCTTTTCTGTAGCAAGCGCCTCCGCCTTATTGCGTAATAGGGTTGCCCGGGGATCAGAAACCGTATAGACCGCATGCCCCTGGCCATAAATAAGGCCAGAATGGTCAAAGGCTTCTCCCTTAAGAATCTTTACGAGGTAATCAGCTACCTCCCCTTCGTTATCCCAATTCTTAACACCCTTTTTAATATCTTCCATCATGCCCATTACTTTGATATTCGCACCACCATGTTTGTAGCCCTTAAGAGAGCCCACTCCAGCCGCAATGGCAGAATAGGTATCAGTATCGGCGGAAGAAATAAGATGGACTGCAAAGGTGGAGTTATTTCCTCCCCCATGTTCAGCATGAAGAACTAGAGCCAGATCAAGAATTTCCGCCTCTAAACGGGTAAATTTCTGATCCTGCCTGATGAGCGAAAGGAGGGTTTCAGCGGTAGATGCGGTTTTACCCGGAGAATGGATAAAAAGACTTTCATGATCATAATAATGTTTCTTTGCCATATAGGCATAGGCTACCATGGTTGGGAAACGGGCAATAAGCTCTATAGACTGGCGGAGCACATTCTCAGGAGAAAGATCCTCTGCCCGCTCATCATAGGCATAACAGGTAAGAACTGAACGGGCAAGTTTATTCATGATGTCCGGCGAAGGAACCTTCATAATGGTGTCCTCCGCAAAATTTTTAGGAAGAGCCCGTTTTTCACCGAGCAGGGCAGAAAATTCTTCTAATTCAGATTTGGTGGGCAGATCCCCAAAGAGGAGCAAATATATGGTTTCTTCAAAACCATACCGCTGTTCTTTAGCTGCATGGTATACCAGATCTTCCACATCATAGCCCCGGTAATAGAGCTTACCATCTACGGGAACCCGCTCTCCCTCATCCATGATATATCCATGGACATCACCGACCCTGGTTAAACCAACAAGAACGCCGGTACCATCGGCATTTCGAAGGCCCCGCTTTACATTATATTTTGTGTATAATTCCGGATCGATCTTATTGTTATTTAAAACCTTAGAAAGATAGGTATCCGAATCCATAGACCCTCCATGTATAAATATTCATTTTATTGGACCATATTTTGCATACTTATGCAATAGGTTTGACGAAAAAATAAAGATCATATATAGTATTTGGCTATGAATACACCACTTATCAAGGAAATCATGAGCCTGCCTCCAGAAGGGCAAAGGGTTATAATACGCGGCTGGGTCCGAACAAAACGGGACTTAAAGAATCTTATTTTTATTGAAGTAAACGATGGTTCCTGTTTTAAAAATATTCAGTGTACCTTTGATCTTTCACAAATCTCCGATCAACAGGTGATAACTAGCCTTTCTGAGGTTTCGACCGGTGTTTCTGTAGAAATTTCTGGACACCTGGTCCCATCCCCCGCGGCGGGGCAGCCCGTTGAGGTAAGCGCCTCATCACTTTCTGTAGTCGGGAAAGCCCCTGCAGAAACCTATCCTCTGCAGAAAAAGAGGCATTCCCTGGAATTCCTTCGGGAAATCGGCCACCTCCGGGCACGGACCAATACCTTCGGAGCAGTTGCTCGTGTTCGCAGCCGATTAGCCTTTGCAATCCATGAATTTTTTCAGCACCGTGGATTTCAATACGTTCATACCCCAATCATTACGGCCAGCGATTGCGAAGGTGCGGGCGCCATGTTCCAGGTTACAACCCTGGATTTGGAGGCCTTAGCAAAATCAGGCAAGCCTGTTGATTACACCAAAGACTTTTTCGGCAAACGGAGCTATCTTACCGTTTCGGGTCAGCTCGAAGCTGAAACCTATGCCACCGCCCTTTCCCGGGTCTATACATTCGGCCCCACATTCAGGGCAGAAAATTCCAACACAACCCGCCACCTGGCAGAATTCTGGATGGTAGAACCGGAGGTTGCCTTTGCCCATCTGGAAGACAATATGGAACTTGCAGAAGCATTCCTTAAACACCTGTTCAATGTTGCACTGACAGACTGCAGGGAAGATCTGGAGTTCTTTAACGAGCGCATTCAACAGGGTATCATCGAAACCCTAGACAGTGTGGTTACATCGAAATTCACCCACATGACCTATACTGATGCGGTCAAGGAACTTGAAAAAAATACTCAAGCCTTTGAATTTAAGCCCTATTGGGGCTGTGACCTGCAAAGCGAGCACGAAAAATTTCTTACCGAAAAGGTTGCTGGCGGACCTGTCATCGTAACCGATTATCCAAAAGAGATAAAAGCCTTTTATATGAAGCTCAACCCTGACGGAAAAACCGTAAGGGCAATGGATGTGCTCGTACCTCGTTTAGGTGAAATTATCGGAGGTTCAGAGCGGGAAGAGCGTCTTGAAGTGCTTGAAAGCCGTATTAGAGAACTGGGTATGAATCCGGAAGACTACTGGTGGTATCTGGATTTGCGTCGCTTTGGTACCGTCCCCCATTCTGGTTTCGGCCTTGGATTTGAACGGCTCATTTTATATGTTACCGGCATGACTAACATAAGGGATGTAATCCCCTACCCGCGGGCTGTAGGTCAGGCCGAATTCTAGAGGTCCTTTTTGCAGAGACGAGTTTCTTTTCTTTTTATAACCCTTTTTCTAGGTCTTTCGCTGTTTACGGAAGCGGAAGACCTGGATGTTCGTTCACGTTCAGCCATATTAATAGACGCCACTACCGGCACCATATTGTTTGAAAAAAATGCGGATGAACCAATTCCCCCTGCATCACTGACTAAACTTGTCACCATGCATATCGCCTTTCAGGATATAGCACAGGGCAAGGTCCATCTTGATGATGTGGTTCCCATTCCACGGTCTGCTTGGGCCATAAACCAAAGCTGGGGTTCCAGTCTCATGTTCCTTGGCCCTGGGCAAAGGGTTACCCTGCGTGAATTGTTATTGGGTCTTGCAGTCTGCTCTGGTAATGATGCGGCGGTGGCTGTCGCCCTGTATCTTGCACCGAGCGTAGAGGCTTTTGCGGACCGGATGAACCAGGAAGTGCTGCGACTGGGGCTTACCCATACCCATTTTGTTGAACCGGCGGGCATTTCGGAACACAATGTCACAACCGCCAGAGAATTTGCTTTATTTTGCCGCTATTATATCGCAGAACACCCGGAAGCGCTTGAGGCTTTTCATTCGGTACGGGAATTTGCCTATCCTAAAGCAGAAAATGTCGCTGAAGCTTACAAGGATAACCCCAGAACAATTGTCCAGACAAACAGGAATTTATTGCTTGATACATTACAAGGGGTTGATGGACTTAAGACCGGGTTTATTATTGAATCGGGTTATAATATAGCGCTGACAGCAAAACGGAATGAAACCCGGTACCTGGCGGTTCTGCTAGGAGGCCCCGGCAGGTCTTCTCTGCATGGCGGCCAGATACGGGCGGAGGACGGGGCCAAATTGATTGAATGGGGTTTTGCAAACTATAAAACCCTTTATGTTCCTAATCCTCCTCTTCCACAGCCCAGGATATGGAAAGGAACGATAAATAAGGCTAATCTAGTTGTCTCAGGAAATGTGACCAGCAACGAACCAAAAAAACTTATATTTACGGTTGAAAAAAATCGCGGACAGAATCTACAGCAACATATCGAACTATTTGAACCGCTTATTGCTCCCATAGATGAAGGTACAGTGGTAGGGCAAATTGTAGTATCCGATGAAGCTGGGATTCTACAACAAATTCCACTCACTGCAAAACAAAGTATTCCAAAGGGCAATATATTTAAAAGAATCATAGACTCTGTTCTCTTAGGCCTTTCAAATATCTTAAAAGCCGTGGGATTACTATAATTTTGCCACACCTATTGTGTATAGCAAAGAAATGATTTGATATCTTTATCATTTTAATAGGTCCATAAGTACTGCCTATTTCTGCTGGATTGGGTTTGATTCGGACCACAGGGTATTAGTTGATAGAGGCAAAACCCTCTGCTCTGATGTTTTGGATATCGGTAAGGTGTATAAATAATAAGGGCTGCTTGGATTACATTCCAAGCAGCCCTATTTTTTTTAAGTTAGCCCTTCTGGGGACTATCCTTATTTTGTTGTGGTTGCAGGAGTAAAGCCGGATTCGGTTGCCTTCTTCTGGGCTTCCAGATACCTCAGCACCTGCTGCTGTCCGAAGCGGGACATTTCAGCGTTCTTCCGTGCAGTTTCACGATCCTGAATAATGTTCCAGAGACCTTCATCGTCAATATCCCTATCGGTTTCGATGACAGCCTTATCGTAGATAACCTTTACATCCTTGAAATAGGCTACGAAGTCACCACCTTCGGTAGCTCCGTCCCGCTGGATAATAAAGCCACCAAACTTTACGAAGGGGGTTGATTTCGGATAGAGGGGATAGAGCCGTAGTTCGCGGTTCCGGACGTTTTCTACATACTGGGGATTGTCCCAGCGAAGTTCTCCCCATCCATCAAATTTAAGGTATCCCATGAAAACGACATTTTCGTTTCCATCGGCATCAATGAGAACAGCGGAAAGGCCATGGGGAAAATTAAGACCATACACGTTCACCGCAACAGATTTAATGACTCCGACATTCTTTACCACGCCATATCCATTTTCAAAGCGGGTAAATTTACTTGCCTTGTCCTCTGCAGTGGGGGCCTGAATAGTACCGTCATCTGCAACTTTGGTCATAGCTTCGAAAGCTGGGATTTCAAAGGGAGGCTGAATCCGAGCCCAAGAATTAAAGGGTTCTACAGGGAAGTGAACCCGTACACCGAGGACCTTTCCAAACTGTTTGGAAGGTGCTTCCTGGGTATAGCTCTTGGCCTGGTTAGTGACAGTCCGGGAAGATGATGCAAGAATTACATCCCAGTTAGCCAAGGCGAGGGAGGTCTTCATCACCTTCTTTTGTTCGGTGGTGAAGCTGCCGCCGGCCACGTTGGAGAAATCCATCATGGTCGCACGGTTCTGAGTGGGTACGTTGTCCTGGTTGGGAATAATGTCG
>JAAYUZ010000093.1 GCA_012517385.1 Treponema sp.
GACCGCTGTGGGAGCGATTTTGGGGCAGATCCTCCATTCTCTCTGCTATGGCCTTTTCCATCCTGCGGCGGTTGCCTTTGTCAGTACCCATGTGCCGCCCCAAAAACGGGCCGTGGGGCTTACCATGTACCTTTCGTTAGGGGTAGGGCTCCCAACCTTTATTGGCAGCGCCATAGGAGGCTATGTGGTGGAGTTATTCGGATACCGCATGCTGTTTGGTTCCTATACGGTCTTCAGTCTTATTGGACTTATTGTATACGCCTTTTTTGCTGGACAATTGTCGGAAACGAGGCCGGCCCGTTGACAAGGTGTAAAGGGCTTCATAGGCTCAACTCATTATGATAGCCACAATTATTAATGCCCTTGCAATTATCATCGGTTCCCTCCTGGGGCTCGTTCTGGGAGGAAAAATTTCTGAAAAATACCGCAATGTCGTATTTGACGGTGCGGGGATTACCACAGTCATCATTGGAATTTCCATGGGCCTTGCAAGCCAGCGGATTATCTACCTTGCCCTGTCGCTTATCATTGGAGGGCTCATAGGTTCTGCCCTCGATTTTGACGGGGCAATTCTCCGCTTTGGGGCCTTTCTCGAAAGGATTACCCAAAGGAAGTCCTCAAGATCCGACTCTAAAGTCATCTCCGAATCCATCACAAAACCCGTCTCCGAGTCCGTTCCATTAACCGACGCAGAAGCTGCCGCTGAAACTGCCGCTCTAATTGCGGACCACCGTTCCGGCTGGGATTTCGGGCATGCCTTTCTTAATGCGTCGGTCCTCTTCTGTGTGGGGGCCATGGCCCTGCTTGGTTCATTTAAGGCGGGAACCGAAGGGGACTACACCCTTATTCTCACCAAGTCTATTCTGGACGGTTTTATGGCAATCCTGATGACCGCAGCTATGGGGCCGGGGGTAGCCTTTTCTGCACTCCCCATTCTGGTGTATCAGGGTGCGCTGACCCTGGCTGCCCAATCGGTTAAACCCTTTGTGAGTTCTCTCATGCTCTCGGAGCTGACCGGTGTAGGGGGCGCAATGGTATTGATGATTGGACTCAATTTATTGTCCATTAAGCAGATTAAAACTGCGAATTTTCTGCCGGCCCTGCTTTTAATCGTAGCCCTGGCACTTCTTGACCCGGCTATTCTGGCCGCAGCCAGGTCTTTTGGTTTTTAGTTCGAGGTTGCTCTTTCAAAACTCCCTGTGTTTTGAAAGAGCTTTGGGTTTTTACTGTCAGTTTTGGTTGACAATCTGATGAACTCGTTTTAAACTCTATTACGATAAAATAACCCTATAAGGGAGGCTCTATGGCAAAGGTAGAACTCAAAGGTATTAGCAAGGTGTATGAGGGTAATGTCCGTGCGGTTGACAATGCCAACATCACCGTAAACGACAAGGAATTTGTCGTTTTCGTCGGCCCTTCTGGCTGTGGTAAGTCCACCACCCTCCGTATGATCGCCGGTCTTGAGGACATCAGTGAAGGTGAACTCTATATCGACGGTGAACTCATGAACGATGTTCCCCCCAAGGATCGGAACATCGCCATGGTATTCCAGAACTACGCCCTGTATCCCCACATGACCGTGTATGATAACATGGCCTTTGGTCTCAAGATTCGCAAAGTAGACAAGGCTGAAATCGACCGGCGTGTTCATGAAGCAGCCCGTATCCTGGATATCGAAAAATTCCTGGATCGCAAACCGAAGGCCCTCTCCGGTGGTCAGCGTCAGCGTGTTGCGGTAGGCCGTGCAATCGTCCGGAACCCCAAGGTATTCCTTTTTGATGAGCCCCTTTCCAACCTGGATGCTAAACTTCGTGTTCAGATGCGTGCTGAACTTTCAGATCTGCATCTGCGGTTAAATGCGACCATGATCTATGTAACCCATGACCAGGTAGAAGCTATGACCATGGCCAGCAAGATCGTAGTTATGAAGGATGGAAAAGTTCAGCAGATTGGTTCCCCCCTCTTCCTGTACAACCACCCGATTAACAAGTTTGTCGCCGGCTTCATTGGGTCTCCGCCCATGAACTTCCTCACCGTAAAGGTTGTTGAAAAGAACGGTTCCATAGTACTCGATGAAGGCTCCTTTGAAGTAAAGCCAGTTGAGGAACATGTAAAATACCTTAAGAAATATGTGGGCAAGGAGATCTACTTTGGAATCCGGCCGGAAGACCTGACCTTTGTAGAATCCCCCGCTGCAAACAACAATATTTCTGTAAAGATTACCGTAGTTGAACCTCTCGGTGCGGACATTAACCTGTGGCTCTCCACCAAGACCCAGCCGATGATCGCACGGACCGAACCCCACCATGTGTTCCATGTAGGCGATACGGTAAACTTTGTGCCACATATGGAAAAGGCTCGCTTCTTTGATAAAGATACGGAACTATCTATCCTGGCAGAGCTGGACAATGCAGATCAAGGCAACAACTAAACAGGCATAACCCCTGTAACTCCACCAACAAGTTTTGGACTGTCTGTACCTACAGACAGTCCTTTGATTTTTTTGCAAAAGTCTGTTACTTTTGCAAAAACCTCTTGCAGTATTTTTACATTAACAAGATGATTGGTTACACATTATAGAATAGTAAAAATACTGCATGTACATCTAAGGTTGCTCTTTCATAACTCACTGAGTTTTGAAAGAGCCTCCTTTTTATTGTAAAAAAAATCTATCCACCTTATACTTTATTCATGGCTGATCTCAATGTATCGACACAGGTATTCTCAGAAAAAATCAGGTCCATCGTAGCTGATTCAGAAGCCCTATTCCTCACACTTGGAAATACTACCCCCCTTTTTGTTAAGGAACTGCATGAAAACCTTTCTCATCTGGAGCATAGTTATCATACACAAGGGGTCTCAAACCAGACTCTAAATGAACTTGAACAATTATTTACTGACACCAAAGGTATTATTGTTCAGAGTGCGCATTTTTTCTCCCAGATGCATGACCGGGGACGTGTTCTGCTCGATGCACTTACTAAATCTTTAGACAGGCTGCAAAATTTAGAGGGGAATATAAAAAATATACGAAATGACTCAGAAGATATGGCCCTCGTTGCTCTGAATGCCCTCACCGGTGCTATTAAATCGGGAACGGCTGGCAGGGCTTTCAGTGTTATTACCGATGAGCTTAAGCGGTTATCGGACCAGACAAACCTTCTTACCGATGTATTGCAAACCGATAGTTCGTCACTGATATATCAGCTTTCAAATTTTACCGAAGAACTACATAAATTAGAAAAACTGCAGGAAAGGGTTTTTTCCGGTCTGGAGTCTAAAATTACACAGGAGTTTTTAGACATTGAAGCAAAGGTTAAGGAGCTTACCGAATCACTGTATACCCTTATCGAAGAAAGCAAATCTTTGGAAGCGCCGGTTTCCGCAGTTATGGAAACCATTCAAATCCAGGACATTGTTCGTCAGTCCCTTGACCATATTCTGATAGCCCTCGCTTCCTATGAAACTGTACAGGCCGATGCTTCGGTAGATACAGTAGAATTACAGGCGTTCAAAGGGCAGCTTCTCAATCTTGGTGAAGTAATCATGAATGATGTAGTAAAAAAACTGGAAGAATCTGTCCTCGCCTTTGAAACTGCCCTTTTTTCCATACAAAAACTTATCCGCAAAGGTGAAAAACAGAGGACCTTACTGTTAAGGGGCCATTTTTCATCCCTCTCAGAAAATTCAATCCATATCGTTTTCGAAAAAGCTGCACAGACCCTGACAGCGGTGGAACAGAATCTTTCCGATTATATGGCGATAAAACAAACCGTTGCGTCCCAGGGTAACCGAATAGCCGATGAAGTTGCAACTCTGACAAAGCAGTATGTCAAATTTGATAAAATTATCAACCGGTTCCGGACGGTAGATATAGCGGCTCGTATAGAAATATCAAAGCAAAGTATTCTGCGTTCGATTAAAAATACCGTACTCGCCATGTCGGACCTTATCAACAGGATAACTTTTGATGTTGAAGAGGCAAAAAAAGCAAGCACCATGTTTATCGATGATACCCATCATGCAATTATCGAATATGCAAAGACCTACGAAGAAGAGCTTTCAGCCTTCTCCGGCACACAAACGGAACTGCTTCGTGCTTTTCAGCAATTTTCTGCTTCTCGTGAACAGCTTGAACAGAATACAAGAAACTTTACGCTTTTTTCCGAAACCTTCCTTACCTTGCTTGAAACCCAGGATGCGGAACTTACAAAAATTAAGCAGCTTGTTAATCAATGTAAAGATGTTCGCTCCGCATTTATTACTGCAAAAGAATCCATCCCCAATGATACCCAAAAAATGGAAATTAGAAACCAGCATTTAAAGGATATTATTAATAAGTTTACGATTTATGCGCACAAACAGGCTGCCGCGGAAATTGGAAATTTCGAAGTGGACTCTTCCACTTCAAGCGAAAGCTTTGAAATAGAAGCCAGTAAAGTAACCTTCTTTTAAGGATAAGCCCATGTTCTCCCACCGTGTTCTTGCCTATTCACAGCCAATTACCACGATAAAACCGGGAGAATATCTGGTATCCCAGGAGGATATCATCATTTCGACGGTCCTGGGGTCCTGTATTGCAGTAGCCATGTATGATGCTTCCAATGGTATCGGTGGACTCAACCACTTCATGCTGCCGGGAGCATTTCATCCAAAAAGGCCCCCAAAGCCTGGGCAGCAGGGCTACCCTATAATTGAAAGCGATCCTCAGGACTTTCTGGAAGACAGTGCCCGTTATGGTATGTATGCCATGGAGGTTCTCATAAATGGCCTTTTGCATTTAGGAGCAAGAAGAAATGATCTTGCAGCTAAGGTATTTGGCGGAGCGTCTGTGCTGGGCTTTGGCAGGGACGGCCGTAGGACGGTCGCTCAAAGTAATATTGAATTTGTTTTTGAATATCTGGAAACAGAAAAAATCCCCATAATTACCTCCGATGTGGGGGGATACGAGGCACGGAAAATATTATTTTTTGTAAAAGAGGGAAAGGTTCTCTTAAAGCGGATTAAAGGAACCTTCACCGATCAGATTGCTCAGGAAGAGCATCTGTATGAGGAGCGGCTTAAAGCGAAACCGGTAGATGGCTCGGTTCATTTCTTTACGGAAGGACAAACATAAACTCCAGTTCCGGCAGTTTTACCGACTTTAATTCTACAGTAAGTCTGTCATTGTAGGCGACCGAACCCTTTACAGCAATCTGCGTTTCCATCGCAAGCTCCGGGATAATAACCGTGGCCCGGTTCCCCTTAAGGTCCACCGCAATAGCTTCCCAGGTACTGCCGATTTTATCCTGCAGATACGCTGCGGTCCAGTGGAGCCTCGAAGCCCGCTCCGCCTGAACGGCCGCCAGTGCCGCAGCCTCTCCCGCAGCAACCCGTTCCAGCACCGCATCAATACTGAGCAGTTCTTCTCCCCGCAGGTACCGCCGAATCTGCTGGTGAGCCAGGAGGTCCGTATAACGCCGTAATGGACTGGTTACCTGGGTATAGACCGAAAGTCCCAGGCCTGCGTGGTCCCCCGGCTGGGCTGAAAGCCGGCGGGGCCGCATACAACGTCTGAGCTGGTAGGACCCTGCAAGACCTGGCAAGACCTCGTTCGGCAGGTCTCCCAGTTCCTGGGCTATAAAAGGAAAGGGAATACGGTTTCGCATGGCCCAGCGGGCTGTAGCCTCTCCAGCGATGAGCATGCACTCCCGCACCATCTCTGCTGACCGGTAAGAAGGGATTGGAGCAAATTGAATATTCCTGTCAGAGACATGGAGGTGTACCTCTGGAAACTCAATGGTCACTGCCCCTGCAGCTTGTCTTCGGAGAACATTTTTTTCTGCAAATTCAAAGAGACCCTTCAGATGGGGCTCATCGCAGCGCCGGTCCGCCTCATCATAGGTCAGCCGGGTAACCCGTACCATACTGCGGAAAATATCGATGGTTTCGGGATACCCATCTTCTGCAAGGCCAATCTTAAAGGTAAGGGCAGGAGATGTATC